>NZ_JAUTAN010000001.1:4067518-4380404 GCF_030818655.1 Nocardioides zeae
CTGACGATCGAGCTGGGCGACGTGGGCTACGCAGATCCGTTGACCGGGACACTGCGCGGGACCGTGGACGTCCACGGGACCCTCGAGCTGGCCGACGCCCTCGATCTGGAACGCACGGTCGCGCACGTGGCCCGGCAGCTGGTCGACCTGGGCTGCGATCAGGACCTCGACGTCCGCCGCTCCATCGCCCTCGGTGAGATCGCGCGACGCTGCGACGGTGTCACGACGCTCCAGTACGACGCTGCCAGCGGGCCTGATGGCGACGAGACCCATCCGGTCCAGCGGGCCCGGCGCGAGGTCGTGCTGTTCGTCCATCTCGACCAAGCCGCGATCACCGGCACCCTCAACGGATTCGGCCCGGGGATCGACGCCTGCACCGGCACGACCGGCATCGACCTCGCCCGCCTCGACACCCCGGGCGCACCCCGCGGGGCCGTGACCGCGGAGCAGGTCCAGACCTGGTGCGCCAGCCCCGACACCACCGTCACGATCAAGCCCGTCATCGACCTCAACCTCGACGACGCCGTCAACGGCTACACCCCACCGGACCGCATCGCCGACCACGTCAAAGCCCGCTGGCCCCGCTGCGTCTTCCCCTACTGCACCCGCTCATCGAGAACCGCCGACCTCGACCACTGCCGCGCCTACGACGACAACGGCCCACCCGGCCAGACCTCGACCAAGAACCTGTACCCGCTCTGCCGACGCCACCACCGCATGAAGACCCACCGCGAGCTCCGCACCGGCAGACGCTGGACCTACCGCCCCACCCATCCAGATAACGGCGAACCACCGAACGCCCTCATCTGGACCAGCCCCCACGGTCAGACCTACCTCGTCGACCCCGACGGCACCCACCCCTGGCCACCCGACACGACCTAGCCGCCGCACCGCCGCCCGTCCCCACCCCGTGGCCGGGCGGCGCAGCATGCTCGAAGGTCCGGGGTCAGCGCCGCCCGAACCGCTCCCGCAACCGCCTCCACAGCCCGGGCCGCGGCATCTCCGCGCGCGTCCAGACCCCGCCCTCCTCCGCCCGGAATGCCTCGACACCCGCGGGCAGGTCGAGCACCTCGAGCAGCGCGGGATCGTGCTCCGCCATCCGGCCCAGGAACCCCAGCGCGATCCCGTCGTCGCCTGCCGCCTCGCCCGCGTGCAGCCCGCCGCAGAGCAGCTGCCAGCTGCCGTCGTGGTCGTGGACGACGTCGAGGACGGGCGCTTCGCCGGTCTGCACCCGCCGGCACAGGTAGGCCTTCGTCCCGTAGGCGACCCCGGGCAGGACCTCGTGGACGTGCTCGACCCACGGACGCCGGGGGAGGGCCCCCACGTCGGGGACCGGCCCGGCGACCACCGCCGACGACCCCTGGTCGCCGAACGTCTCGTACTCCCACGGCCACCGGTGGTCGCGCCCGGTCACGACGAGCTGCACCGCCGCCACGTCCCCGCCGGCCACGCCCACCGCCATGCCGAGGTCGTCGTCGACCCGGTCGGCGGGGAAGGGAACCAACGCGACCTCGTAGGGGCCTCCGAAGAACCCCTCGACCACCACCGGCTCGTCGAACCGCTCGACCCCGTCGACCACCCGGAACGCGAGGTCGTTGAGCATGAACTTCGCCGACTCCTGGTCCGGTCCGAACAGCACGATCTCGGGATGCCCGAGCTCGTGCAGGCCGACGGTGTAGGTCCAGCCCGGTCCCTCCTCGTCCTCGTGCACGTGGATGAGGAAGACGCCGTGCGACCGCACCTGGGCCCGGATGTCGTCGATGAAGTCGTTCACGGCACGGAGCGTGTCACGCGGGACCGGCGACCCGCAGCCGTACGGCGCGCACCGCCAAACCCACCGCCACCACCGCCGCGCCCGCCACGACCGACGCGACCGGCAGCAGCACGGCCAGCACCACGCACCCCACGGCCCCGAGCACGCCGACGACTCCGCCGCGGCCCCCGGTACGCCGCGCGAGCGCCACCGCCGCCACGTTGGCGACGAGGTAGTAGAGCAGCACGCCGAACGAGCTGAACCCGACCGCGGTGCGCAGGTCCACGCTGAGCACGAGCACGGTGACCACGGCCCCGACGAGCAGCTGCGCGCGGTGGGGGACGTCGTACGTCGCGTGCAGCGTCGCCAGCGGCCGGGGCAGCTCGCCGTCCCGGGCCATGGCGAGCGTGGTGCGGCCGATGCCGCCGAGGAGCGCCAGCAGGGCGCCGAGCGCAGCGGCGCCGGCGCCGACGACGACGAGCGGCACGGCCCAGGCCGGTCCGCGGAGGTCGACGAGCTCACGCAGCGGTGCGGTCGATCCGGCGAGGCGCTCGGCGCCGAGGCCGTGCAGCAGCGCCACCGCCAGCAGCACGTAGAGGCCGAGCACCACGACGAACGCGATCCCGATGGCCCGAGGGATCGTCCGCGCGGGGTCCCGCACCTCCTCGCCGAGCGTCGCGACGCGGGCGTAGCCGGCGAACGCGAAGAACAGCAGGCCCGCGGCCTGGGCGACACCGAGCGCGTCGGCGTCCCCGGTCGCCAGCTGCGACGACAGCCCCCCGCCGCCGGCGACGAGCCCGACCCCGACGGCCACGAGGAGACCCAGCAGGGCGACCGCGAGGATCACCCGCGCGGCCCGGGCGGTGCGGGTGACGCCCCGGACCGTGACCAGCGTGAGCCCGAGGACCACGACGGCGGCGACCCCGCGGCGTACCGGCTCGGGGGCGTCCACCGGCACGGCGTAGACGGCGAACGCCGTCGCCATCGCCGCGCAGCTCGCGGTCTTGCCGACGACGAAGCACCAGCCGGCGGCGTACCCCCACCAGGCGCCGAGCTCGCGCCGCCCGTAGACGTAGGTGCCGCCGGCCGCGGGGTGGACGGCCGCGAGCCGCGCCGACGACGACGCGTTGCACCAGGCGACGACGGCGACGACGGCGAGCGCGACGAGCAGCCCGCCGCCCGAGCCGGCGGCGGCAGCGGCCGGGGCGAGCACCGTGAAGGCGCCTGCGCCGACCATGGCCGCGACTCCGACGACGGTGGCGTCGCCGAGCCCGAGCCGACGCTGCATGAGGGTGGTCACCGGGGCACTGTGGAGAGGCCAGGTGAACGGACGGTGCCGCGGACTACCGTGGGGCCATGCGCCTCACGAAGTTCGGCCACGCCTGCGTGCGGATCGCCCACGACGACCACGTGCTCGTCCTCGACCCCGGCATGTTCACCCAGCCCGAGGCCGTCGAGGGGGCGACGGCCGTGCTCGTCACCCACGAGCACGCCGACCACGTCGCCGTCGAGCACCTGCGCGCGACCGACGCGCCCGTCTTCACCATCGGCGCGGTCGCGCGGGCCATCGCCGAGGTCGCACCCGACGTGTCCGAGCGCGTCACGGTCGTCCGCCCCGGCGAGACCTTCGACGTCGGCGTCCCGGTGCGCGCCGTCGGGGAGAAGCACGCCGTGATCCACCCCGACTACGACCGCATCGACAACTCGGGCTACCTGCTCCAGGTCGGTGACCAGCGCGTCTTCCACCCCGGCGACGCGCTGACCGGTCCCGACGAGGCCGTCGACCTGCTGCTCGCCCCGGTCTCCGGGCCGTGGCTCAAGATCGGCGAGGCGATCGACTTCGCCCGCGGGGTCGGGGCGCCGCGCACCCTGGCGATCCACGACCGGGTCTACTCCGACGCCGGCCTCGGCATGGCCGACCAGCACTTCCGCCGCCTCCTCGGCGACGACCAGGAGTGGGTGCGCCTCGCCGACGGCGCCGAGCTCGACTGAGGCGGCCGGGGCGGTGAGCACCTGGCTCCGGTCGATCCCCCTCGACGGTCCCGCGGGCATGGCCCCGGCCGTCGTGGCCGCCATCGACGCCCGCCTCGCCGGCGTCGCGGCCGACCACGGCGTCGTGGTGCCGTGGGCGATCGAGAGCGGCAGCCGGGCGTGGGGCTTCGCCTCGCCCGACAGCGACTACGACTGCCGGTTCGTCTTCGTGCGCCCCCGTGAGGAGTACCTCTCGCCCTGGCGTCCCCGCGACGTCATCGAGACGCCGCTCGACCCCGTGCTCGACGTCAACGGGTGGGACCTCGTGAAAGCCGTCCAGCTGGCGGTCCGCGGCAACGCCGTCGTCGGCGAGTGGCTCCGCAGCCCGATCGTGTACGGCGGCGACCCCGCCTTCGCCGCCGAGCTCACCGACCTGCTCCGGGTGACCGGCGACCGGGCGGCGACCGCCCGGCACTACCTCCACGTCGGTCGCAACGAGTGGGACCCGGCGCGGACCGAAGCGGGCCAGCCGGTACGGCTGAAGAAGGTGCTCTACGCGACGCGCTCGGTGCTCGCGCTGCGGTGGCTCGAGCTGCACGACGGGGTGCCTCCGATGCAGCTCGACGAGCTGGTGGCGGAGACGGACCCGCCGCAGGCCGTCCGGGAGGTCCTCGCGGACGTCGTCGCCCGCAAGGCGGTCACCCGGGAGGTCGGCGCGGCGCCGGTGCCGGCCCCGCTCGCGGCGTACGTCGCCGGGATCGTCTCCCGCACCCCCGACCCGGTGCTGCCGGCCGTCCCGCGCGACGACGTACGGCGCGAGGCCGCCGCCCGCTTCGTCGCGATGGTCGAGCGGTGGGCGCCTGCGGAGGCCTAGTCGAGCAGCGCCTCCAACGTCCGCGGCAGGTCGCGCAGGGTGGCGAGGGTGGCGACCCGACCCCCGGCCGTGCGCGCGAAGGACCGGGCCTGGTCGTCGTCCTCCGCGGGCGCGACGATCCGGAGGTCCTCGATGTCCCTCGCCGCGGCCGTCGGGTCGACGTCGTCGGTGACGCGGCAGTCCGAGAGCAGCAGCGTGACCCGGCGGGGCGCCGCTGAGCGGAGGTGCTGCGCCGCCGCGGCCCGCAGCGCCGCGTCGAGCGAGGTGGCGCCGTGACCCCGCAGCCCGATGACGCGGTCCACGACGCGGTCGGGCACCGGGGTGGCCCCCATTGGCTGGAGCACCTCGGCGCGGCTGTCGAAGGCGACGACCGCGATCTCGCTGCCCACGTGGGTGGCATGCAGGGCACAGGCGGCCGCGGCGAGCGCTGCCGTGGCCAGCTGCCGGCCCTCCATCGAGCCCGACCGGTCGAGCAGCAGGCACACCGCCGCGCGAGGGCGCTCCCACGCCAGGCCCCGCAGGTCGGCGAGGTCCGGCACCCGCCGTACGGCGCGGGCCTCGAGCACGGCGTCGAGCGAGGCCTCGACGTCGAGGTCGCCGGCCCGGTCGGCGGGAACGGCTCGCAGCCGGGCGACGCCGGCACCTCCGCGCATCCCGGTGCGGGCGCGCTCGAGCACGAGCCGCGGCGCCAGCGAGCGCACCCGACGACGGAGGGACACGTCGGTCGCGCGGGCCATCAGCATCAGCAGGGGCAGCGTGTCGTCGGGGTCTTCCGCAGCAGCCTGCTCGAGGGCCTCCAGGTCGATCTCGCCGACCTCCGGGGAGAGCTCGGTGAAGCGGGGGTGCTGCTCGAGCTGGCTCCGCGGCACGGTCGGCTGCCGCCCCGACCGGCGGGGTGGGCCGTCAGGCGGAGCTGCGCCGGCGGACGCGGCCGGGCTGGGGGTGCCCGCCCCGGTGGGGGGCGGGCTCAGCGTTCCCCCGGCGCCCCGCCCTCCGCCCCGGGGTCGGTGTCGGACGCGGGCGGGTCGCCGACGACGTCGCGGTAGAGCTCCTCGATGATCTCCTCCGCGGTGCGTCCGGCTCCGTCGTCGACGCGCACCCGGCCGCTGAGCGCGACCAGCGCGGCGTCGAGCCCGACCTGCCAGTCGTCGGTGGCGCGGCCACGGGCCGCCGCGAGGTGGTGCGCCAGGCCGGCGAGGTCGATGGCGCCGCGCACCGACGAGCCCACGCGGAGGTCCGGGTGGGCGCGGGTGCGCCGCACGAGCTCCACCACCTGGTCCGCCCAGGCCGGGGGGAGGGTGGGTGCCGTCGCGCGGGTGCGGACGATCTGCGCCTCGGCCTCGGCGGACTGGTAGTCCATGGCGATCCGGCACGTGCGGTCGTAGACGGCTCCGGAGACGCGGGCTGTGCCCACCGCGTCGTACGGGTTCATCGCCGCGACGACGGCGAAGCCGGGCGCCGCGGTGACCGTCCCGAGCCGGGGCACGACGATCTCCCGCTCCGACATGACGGCGAGGAGCGTGTTGAGGGTCTCCTCGGGCACGCGGTTGAGCTCCTCGACGTAGAACAATCCGCCCGTGCGCATCGCGACGAGCAACGGTCCGTCGACGAAGATCGCGGCGTCGTAGCCCTTCTCGAGCACCTGGGCGGGGTCGAACTGGCCCACGACGCGTGCCGGGGTGAGCTCGGCGTTGCCCTCGACGAGCACGAAGGTGGTGCTGCGGGACGCCGCGACGGCGCGCAGGAGCGTGCTCTTGCCCGTGCCGGGCGGGCCCTCGAGCACGACGTCGGCGCCGGCGGCGAGCGCGGCCTCCAGCAGCTCGGTCTCCCGCTCGCGGCCGACGACGGCCGCCGCGACCTGCGCGGCGACCGTCGGGGCAGCGGAGCCGGCGAGCGGCAGGCTCACGAGTGGTCGTGCACGAGCACGCCGCGCACGTTCTTGCCGTTGAGCAGGTCGTCGTAGCCCTCGTTGACCTGCTCCAGCGAGTACGTCTGGGTGATCAGCTCGTCGAGCTTGAGGTCGCCCGACTGGTAGAGCCCCAGGATCCGCGGGATGTCCACCGTGGGGTTGCAGTCGCCGAACAGGCTGCCGAGCACCTGCTTGCGGAAGAGGGTCAGCACCGAGCCGGAGAGCTGGATGGTGGCCTCCTCCAGCTTGTTGAGGCCGGTGAGCACGACCTTGCCGCCCTTGCCGACGGCGTTGAAGCCGCCCTCGACGATCTCGGACGTCATGAGGCCGGGCGTGAGGATCGCGGCGTCCGCCATCTGCCCCCGGGTGAGGTTGGTGATGGTCTCCATCGCCTCGTCGGCGCTCGCGAACGCGTGCGTCGCGCCGAGCTCCATCGCCTTCTCGCGCTTGTTGGGGAGCGGGTCGATGGCGATGACGTTCTTGGCGCCCGCCAGCGCGGCCCCCTGCACGGCGTTGATGCCGATGCCGCCGATGCCCGCGACGACGACCGTCTGGCCGGCCTTGACGTCGGCCGTGTTGACCGCGGCGCCCCACCCGGTCGGCACGCCGCAGCCGACGAGCACCGCCTTGTCGAGCGGCAGGTCGTCGTCGACCTTCACGCACGAGTTCTGGTGGATCACCCCGTACTGGCTGAAGGTGCCGAGCATGCACATCGCGCCGTACTGGCCCCGGGCGCCGGTGATCGGGAACCGGTCGCCCGGGAGGTAGCCCTCGAGGATCGTCGCGCCCATGTCGCAGATGGACTGCTGGCCGTTGGCGCAGTAGCGACAGGTGCCGCAGTTGGGGATGAACGAGCACACGACGTGGTCGCCGGGCTTCACGCGGGTGACGCCGGGGCCGACCTCCTCGATGATCCCCGCGCCCTCGTGGCCGAGCACCATGGGCAGGCGTGCCTCGAGGTCGCCGTGGGCGATGTGCACGTCCGAGTGGCACAGCCCGCCGTAGAGGTAGCGGATGAGCACCTCGCCCTCGCGGGGCTTGTCGAGCTCCAGCTCCTCGATCTCGATCGGCTTGCCGGCTTCGATGACGACCGCTGCCTTGGTCTTCATGGTGCTCCTCTGCTCGTAGTGACGCAGACCACAGTCGCAGCGGAGCTCGGGGCGAGATGTCCAGGAACTGGACAGCCAGCGAATGCCGCCCCGCAGGTGTCCAGAGACTGGACAGCCGGGGAGCGCGAGCCTTCCTAGCGTGACCTGCGTCTCGTCATCCCCACGAAGGAGTTCGGTCATGACCATCAGCTCGCCGCGCGTCAAGGAGTTCCTCAACAGCCCGGTCCGCATGCTCGTCGACGGCGCGTGGGTGCCCGCCGCCTCCGGCCGGACCTTCGACACCCACGACCCGGCCACGGGCGAGGTGCTCGCCGCGGTGCCGCTCGGCGACGTCGAGGACGTCGACCGCGCCGTGGCCGCCGCGCGCCGCGCGTTCGACGACGGCGCCTGGGTGCGGATGCGCCCGAACGCCCGCGAGCGGATCATCTGGAAGATCGCCGACCTCATCGAGGAGCACGCCGCCGACCTCGCCGAGCTCGAGTCCCTCGACAACGGCAAGTCGGCCGGCATCGCGCAGGTCGCGGACGTGCGGTTCGCGGCCGAGTGCTTCCGCTACTACGCGGGCTGGCCGACCAAGCTCACGGGCACCACCAACGCGCCCTCGATGCTGCTCGCCGACCCCGGCCAGGACTTCCACGCCTACACGCGCCGCGAGCCCGTCGGCGTCTGCGGCCAGATCATCCCGTGGAACTTCCCCCTCCTCATGGCCGCGTGGAAGCTCGGCCCCGCCCTGGCGACCGGCAACACGGTCGTGCTCAAGCCCGCCGAGCAGACGCCCCTGACGGCCCTCTACCTCGGTCAGCTGCTCCTCGAGGCGGGGGTGCCGGCGGGCGTCGTCAACATCGTCACGGGCGCGGGCGAGACGGGCGCCGCGATCTCCGCGCACGACGACGTCGACAAGGTGGCCTTCACGGGCTCGACGGAGGTCGGCAAGAAGATCGTCGAGGCGGCCCAGGGCAACCTCAAGAAGGTCTCGCTCGAGCTCGGCGGCAAGTCGCCCAACATCGTCTTCGCCGACGCCGACATCCCCGCGGCGGTCGCCGGCACGATCATGGGCTTCACCTTCAACTCGGGCCAGGCCTGCGAGTCCGGCACGCGCGTCTTCGTCCACGAGGACGTGTACGACGAGTTCACGGCCGCCCTCGCCGAGGCGGTCGAGCAGCTGAAGGTCGGCCCCGGCAGCGACCCCGAGTCGGTCATCACGCCGCTCGTGTCCCAGGAGCAGCTCGACCGTGTCGCGGGCTACCTGGCCGCGGGCAAGGCGGACGGTGCGCGGGTGCTCGTGGGTGGCGAGCGCGTCGGGGACTCGGGCTACTACGTGCAGGCGACGGTGTTCGTCGACGCCACCCCCGACATGTCGATCGTGCGCGAGGAGATCTTCGGGCCCGTCGCGGTCGCGATCCGGTTCAGCGACGAGGACGAGGTCGTGGCCGCGGCCAACGACACCATCTACGGCCTCGCCGCCGGTCTCTGGACGAAGGACCTCAGCCGGGCGCACCGGGTCGCCGGCCGGCTCAAGGCGGGCCAGGTGTGGGTCAACACGTTCCACGCCTTCGACGCGGGCCTGCCGTTCGGCGGCTACAAGCAGTCGGGCTGGGGCCGCGAGCTCGGCGCCGAGGCGCTCGACCTCTACACGCAGGTGAAGGCGGTCAACATCGCGCTCTGACGACGCGGAGCAGCCGACGGGTCACGTCCACGGGGGTCCGCCCCGTGGACGTGACCCGCATCGCGTTGTCTCGGCTGGGACAATGGTCAGTCGGTAGTTAGCCTGGCCTAACCCCGTGGTCCGTCTGGAGGAAGAACTGTGCGTCCCATCCGTGTTGCCGTCGTCGGTGCCGGTCCCGCTGGCATCTACGCCGCGGACATCCTGACGAAGGAGTACGAGGCAGCGTCCGTCGACGTCTTCGATCGCCTGCCCGCACCCTACGGTCTGGTCCGTTACGGCGTGGCACCCGACCACCCGCGGATCAAGGAGATCATCAAGGCCCTGCGCCGCGTGCTCTCGAAGGACGAGATCCGGTTCTTCGGCAACGTGGACTTCGGCACCGACGTGAAGCTGGAGGACCTGCGCCAGTTCTACGACGCGGTGATCTTCGCGACCGGCGCGATCTTCGACCGCGACCTCGACATCCCGGGCATCGACCTCGAGGGCAGCTACGGCGCGGCCGACTTCGTCTCGTGGTTCGACGGCCACCCCGACTACCCGCGCGACTGGCCGCTCACGGCCGAGTCGGTCGCCGTGATCGGGGCCGGCAACGTGGCGCTCGACGTCGCGCGCATGCTGGCCAAGCCGGCCGACGAGCAGCTCACGACCGAGATCGCGGACAACGTCTACCAGGGCCTCAAGGCCAACAAGGCGACCGAGGTCCACGTCTTCGCGCGCCGCGGTCCGGCGCAGATCAAGTTCTCGCCGATGGAGCTGCGCGAGCTGTCGCACTCCCCGAGCATCGACGTCGTCGTCGACGAGGAGGACTTCCAGATCGACGACGCCGGCCAGGCCGCGATCCAGAAGACCAAGAGCGTGCGGCTCGTCGTCGACACCCTGCTCAAGTACGCCGAGTCCGAGCCCACCGGCGCCCCCCACCGCATCCACATCCACATGTGCCACAACCCCGTCGAGGTGCTCGGCGAGGACGGCAAGGTCGTGGCGATCCGCACCGAGCGCACCGAGCTCGACGGCACGGGCAACGCGGTCGGCACCGGCGAGTTCGTCGACACCCCCGTGCAGGCGGTCTACCGGGCGGTCGGCTACCGCAGCTCGGCCCTCCCGGAGGTCCCGTTCGACGAGACCGACCACGTCATCCCCAACGCGGGCGGTCGCGTGCTCGACCTCGACGGAGAGCACGTGGCGGGCACCTACTGCACCGGGTGGGTCAAGCGCGGTCCGGTCGGCCTCATCGGCCACACCAAGTCCGACGCCGCGGAGACGATCAGCAACCTGATCGCCGACCTCGAGACCACCCCCGCCCCGGAGCAGGCCGCCCCGGAGGCCGTCGAGCGCCACCTCACCGAGCGCGGCATCGACTTCACGACGTGGGACGACTGGATCCGCCTCGACGCCCACGAGGTCTCCCTCGGCGAGGCCGACGGGCGCGAGCGCATCAAGGTCGTGCCCCGCGAGGACATGCTGCGCCACTCACGCGCCTGACCTGCCCCACCGGAGCCACTCGTGGCCCCAGCGCCACGGAAAACGCGGCGCTGGGGCCACGACTGCGTTCGGGGGAGGTGCTCAGGCGTCGAGCGCGTGCCGCACGGGCTCGAGCTTCGCCTGGCTCTCGGCCAGCTCGTCCGCCGGGTCCGACCCGGCGACGATGCCGCACCCGGCGAAGAGCCGCACGCGGCCCCGTCCGGTCGCGGGGTCCGGTGCGACGACCTGCGCCGAGCGCAGCGCGATGCCCCACTCGCCGTCGCCGGTGGCGTCCATCCAGCCGACCGGGCCGGCGTACCGCTCCCGCTCCATGCCCTCGAGCTCCGCGATGAGGGCGGTCGCCGCCGGGGTCGGGGTGCCGCCGACGGCGGCCGACGGGTGCAGGGCGGCAGCGAGGCCCAGCGAGGTCGTGGGGGCGTCGTCGGGGACCACGCCGTTCACGTCGGTGGCCAGGTGCATGACGTTGGGCAGGTGCAGCACGAACGGCGACTCGGGCACGTTCATCGACGAGCAGTGCGGCTCGAGGGCGTCGGCGACCGAGCGCACGGCGTACTCGTGCTCCTCCAGGTCCTTCGACGACCGCGCCAGCTCGCCCGCGAGGCCGGCGTCGCGGGCGTCGTCACCGGTGCGCCGGATGGTGCCGGCGAGCACGCGCGACGTGACGAGGCCGCGCTCGCGGCGTACCAGCATCTCCGGCGTCGCCCCGAACAGGCCGTCCACGTGGAAGGTCCAGCAGGAGGAGTACGCCGCGGCGAGGCGCCGCAGCGGCCACCGGACGTCGACCGGCTCGTCCGTCTCGGCCACCACGTCGCGGGCCAGCACGACCTTCTCGAGCTCGCCGGCGTCGATCCGGGTGACGGCGTTGGCGACGGCGGCCTGCCAGGCGTCGTCGCTCAGCCCGCCGCCGGTGAAGCGCAGGCCCGTCGGCGCGGCCGGGGGCTCGGCGAGCCGCAGTGCGGGGGAACCGATGGTGTCGTGGCCGATGGTGGTGAGCCAGCGTCGGCCGCCGCGCTGGCCGACCACGACGCGGGGCACCACGAGGGTAGAGCTGCCCGGGGTGTCGGCGAACGCGAAGGACCCGAAGGCGACCAGGCCCGTGCCCGGCAGCCCGACCTCGTCGCGCACGACGGCCCGGGACGTCAGCGCTGCCCACCAGGCCTCGGCGTCGGCGAAGCGGTCGGCGCCGCTCGTGGTGACCTCCGCGGCCACGCCCCACCCGACGATGCCGTCCCCGGCCCGCACCCACGCGAGGGGGGCGTCGGCGGGGAGCAGGTCGACGAGGTCGCCCGGCGTGCCGTCGAGGGGCACCGTGCGGGCGACGAGGGAGACCGTGCCGGCGGTGGTGGAGCCGGGCTCGGAGGCGCTGCTGGTCATCGTCTCCACATTACTGGCCGGCAACGGGCACCCCGAACCTGCGGGCGTTGCTACCGTCACACCTCGTGCCCGCCCCTGACCGCAGTCCCGCCGCCCGCCTCACCGCCGCCGCCACGCTCCGCGCGGTGGTCGGCGGCGTCGTGGCCCTCCTCCTGTTCCTCGGCCTGGCCGTCGCGCTGCCCGCGGTCGTCGACGAGGACGACCCCGCGGACGGGGCCGACGGCGCCGGTGCGTCCGCCGACCCGGACAGCCCGCTCGAGCTCCCCGTCGTCGCCGGCGACTGGGTCTCGCTGACGCGCAGCGTCGACCTCGAGACGCTCCCGCCGGAGCAGCAGACGACCGTGGCGAGGATCGACGCGGCCTGGGCCTACGCGGACGACCAGCTGGCGGCCGACGCCGGTGTCGCCACCGACGCCGACCGCTACGTCATCCCCGACACCCAGACGGTCGTCGCCGTCCAGGCCTACCGCGGCCCCGACGGACCCCTCGTCCCGGCGACCCTGGCGGACCCGTCCTCCGGCGACGCCCGCCTGCTGCTGCAGAGCTTCGGCGACGTCGACTGCGTGCTCGACGTGATCGCCGGGGAGGTCTCGCCGACGCCGCAGGTGCAGGAGATGCAGTGCCGGCGCACCTCGGAGGACCTGACGATCCGCGTCTTCGTGCTCTCGGGGGCGAGCGGGACGCAGGTCCAGGAGCTCATCGACGCGCTGTGGAGCGAGCTGGACGGTCCGGCGGCCTGAGGCGACCCCGCACCGGACCCTCTCAGGACCAGTAGACGACCACGCCGTCCCCGACGCGCACCTGGTCGAAGAGCGCGGCGATGCCCTCGCGGTCGCGCACGTTGACGCACCCGTGCGAGGCGCCGTCGTAGCCGTTCGCCGCGAAGTCCGGCGAGTAGTGCACCGCCTGGCCGCCCGAGAAGAACATCGCGAACGGCATCGACGTGTCGTAGATCGACGAGACGTGGTCGCGGCTCTTGCGCTCCACCCGGAACGCGCCCTCGCGGGTCTCCATGCCCTCGCGGCCGAACCGCACGTCGAAGGTCTGCAGCACCTGGCCGTCGACCACCCAGCGCAGCGTCCGCGTGGACTTGTCGACGCAGAGCACCCGCCCCGTCCGGCAGCGCGCGTCGAGGGCGCCGGTCACCGGCACGATGTCGTGCATCTCCTCGTACGTCGGCGGCCCCGTCATCGCGTGCACCCGGTCCAGGGTGCGCTCGTCCACCTCGCCCGTGACGGGGAAGCCCCGCTTGGCCTGGAACCCCTCCACGGCGGCGACGGTCGCCGCGTCGTACTCGCCCGTGACGGACGGCAGCCAGTCGATCTGCACGAGGCGCGCCTGGAGGTCGCGGACCTCGTCGCCGCTGTCGCCCGCGGCGTACAGGGCGGGGCCGGGGACCAGCTCCGGCTCGGGCTCCGGCTCCGGTTCGGGCTGGGGCTCCGGCTCGGGGGCAGGTGCCGGGGTGGTCGGAGGGGTGGTCGGAGGGGTGGTCGAGGGGGTGGCCTCGGGCGACGGCGCGGTCGCCGCCCGGTGCTCGGCCTCGGCCCGGTAGGTGACGCCGGCGTACCCGACCGCCACCGCCAGCCCGCTCGTCACGCCCAACGCCAGCAGGGTGACCAGCACGCCTCGCAGGATCCTCATACCGCCACTCCTCGTCCACCACGGCCCCGATGGCCGTCCGAGGAGGAGGACGCGGTAGGCACCCGGCGGGTTGCATGCTGCGGCCACGTAGGCTGCGACCCGTGGCCCGCGCCGAGCTCGACAAGCAACCCTCCGACGTGCAGCGCATGTTCGACGCCGTCGCGAAGCGCTACGACGTCACCAACGACGTGCTCTCCCTCGGGCAGGACCGGCGCTGGCGCCGCGACGTGCACCGCGCCATCGACCCGAAGCCGGGCGACCTCGTCCTCGACCTCGCGGCCGGCACGGGCACGTCGAGCGCGCCGTTCGTCTCCGCCGGCGCCGTCGTCGTGCCCTGCGACTTCTCGCTCGGCATGCTCCGGGTGGGCAAGGCCAACCGCCCGCACCTGCCGTTCGTGGCGGGCGACGCGACGAACCTGCCGTTCGCGGACGACTCGTTCGACGCCGTCACCATCTCCTTCGGCCTGCGCAACGTGGTCGACACCGCGGCCGCGCTCGCCGAGATGCACCGGGTGACGCGCCCCGGCGGCACCCTCGTGGTGTGCGAGTTCTCGCACCCGACGTGGGCGCCGTTCCGCACGGTGTACGTCGAGTACCTCATGCGCGCCCTCCCGCCCGTCGCCCAGGCGCTGTCGTCGTCGCCGGACGCGTACGTCTACCTCGCGGAGTCCATCCGCGCCTGGCCCGACCAGGCCGGTCTCGCCGAGGTCATCGCCGAGGCCGGGTGGAGCAGCGTCGAGTGGCGCGACCTGACGGGCGGCATCGTGGCGCTGCACCGCGCGACCGCCTGAGCACCGCCCGTGTAACGCGGTGTCCGGGCTACTTCACACGTGGTCGACCGCCCGGGCAGTAGCAGTAACACCGCGTTACATGAGCCGGGGGGCCGGATCGCCCGTCGGACGCCTTGCCGGGTCGTGGTGCGAGGCCTGCGGAAAGTGATCGCCTGGCACCACGACCGCAGGCCGGCCCGCACGCGACCGCGCCCAGCCCGCCCCTGACCGCCAATTAAGCAAGCCCCCCGTGCGCTAAATCCGCAGGTCAGGGCCGGTGGCCAGGGGTCGCATCTGTCAGACCAGAGGTCTATGGTGTGACGCACAGCACTTTGTGATCCGTTTCACAAGTGCACGAGCGACGACCCTGCGCGGGTGTTCGGGCAGCTGCGCGGGCTTGCGGAAGGAGGGGCCGCGTGGAGCTCTACACCCCGGTGCTCGCACTGCTCGCGCTCGCGGCCGGGTTCGCGATCTTCTCGGTCGCGGTCAGCACCCTGACGGGGCCGAAGCGCTACAACCGGGCGCGGCTCGACTCCTACGAGTGCGGCATCGAGCCGACGCCCCAGCCGTTCGGCGGCGGGCGGATTCCGGTGAAGTACTACACGGTCGCGATGACCTTCATCATCTTCGACGTCGAGATCATGTTCCTCGTCCCGTGGGCGGTCTACTTCGACCAGCTCTCCTGGTTCGGTCTCATCGCCGTCGTCCTCTTCCTGTTCAACATCACCCTCGCCTACGCCTACGAGTGGCGCCGCGGCGGACTCGACTGGGACTGAGCGCCGTGATGCACGCACATTGCCCGCGTTCTCCTCGGTCGCCAGCCAACCCCGGGCTGCCTCCCTCGTCGGCCTCGGCACTGCACGCACCTCACGACGCTCAGCGAGAGGGGATCTGATGGGTATCGAGGAGAAGCTCCCCAGCGGGGTCCTGCTGACGACCGTCGAGGGCGTCGCGGGCTACATGCGCAAGGCCAGCTTCTGGCCGGCGACGTTCGGCCTGGCCTGCTGCGCCATCGAGATGATGACGACGGGCGGGCCGCGCTACGACCTGGCGCGCTACGGCATGGAGGTCTTCCGCGCGAGCCCGCGGCAGGCGGACCTCATGATCGTCGCGGGCCGGGTGAGCCAGAAGATGGCGCCGGTCCTGCGGCAGATCTACGACCAGATGGCCGAGCCGAAGTGGGTGCTCGCCATGGGCGTCTGCGCCAGCTCGGGCGGCATGTTCAACAACTACGCGATCGTGCAGGGCGTCGACCACGTGGTGCCGGTGGACATGTACCTCCCCGGCTGCCCGCCCCGCCCCGAGATGCTCATCGACGCCATCCTCAAGCTCCACGACCAGGTGCAGCACACCAAGTTCGGCGCCCAGCGCGACGCCCAGATCACCGAGCTCGAGACCGCCGCGCTCAACGCCGTGCCGACGGAGGAGCAGAAGGGCCTCCTGCGATGAGCGACGAGCACCTGCCCGAGCCGGCGGCCGCCGAGGCCGCCGCCCCCGCGGCGGAGGTGCGCGCGCGGCGTACCGGCATGTTCGGGGTGCGCGGCTCCGGCGACACCTCCGGCTTCGGCGGGCTGCGGCGCGACGTCGTCTTCCCGGCGCCGGCGGAGCGTCCCTTCGGCGGCTGGTACGACGCGGTCGTCGACACCCTCGAGGCCGCGGTGCCCGGCGGGGTCGCGCAGGTCGTCGTCCACCGCGGGGAGCTGACCCTCCACGTGCGCCGCGAGCACCTCGTGGCGGCGGCTCGGGCCCTGCGGGACGAGCCCGGGCTGCGGTTCGAGGTCTGCGCGAGCGTCAGCGGCGTGCACCACCCCGACGAGACGGGCGCCGAGCTGCACGTGGCCTACCACCTGCTCTCCATGACCCACAACCGCCGCGTCCGCGTCGAGGTGACCTGCCCCGACGCCGACCCGCACGTGCCCAGCGTCGTCGCGACCTACCCGACGGCCGACTGGCACGAGCGCGAGACGTGGGACTTCTTCGGGATCGTCTTCGACGGCCACCCGGCCCTCACCCGCATCCTCATGCCGGACGACTGGCCCGGCCACCCGCAGCGCAAGGACTACCCGCTCGGCGGGATCCACGTGGAGTACAAGGGCGGGACGATCCCGCCGCCCGACCAGCGGAGGTCGTACACCTGATGACCACGACACAGGGCAACCGGCCGCGCGACCCGTACGCCGCGGGAGCGGCCGGCGACACCGACGGGGCCGACGCGGGACGCGTCTTCACGGTCACGGGCCAGGACTGGGACGAGGTCGTCGCCGGTGTCGGCGAGGCCGGCGACGCCGAGCGGATCGTCGTCAACATGGGCCCGCAGCACCCGTCGACCCACGGCGTCCTCCGCCTCGTCCTCGAGCTCGAGGGGGAGACGGTCACCGAGGCGCGGTGCGGGATCGGCTACCTGCACACCGGCATCGAGAAGAACATGGAGCACCGGACGTGGACGCAGGGCGTCACGTTCTGCACCCGGATGGACTACCTGTCCCCGTTCTTCAACGAGGCGACCTACGTGCTGGGCGTCGAGCGGCTCCTCGACATCGAGGACGACGTGCCCGAGAAGGCGCAGGTCGTGCGGGTGCTGCTCATGGAGCTCAACCGCATCTCCTCCCACCTCGTCGCCATCGCGACCGGCGGCATGGAGCTCGGCGCGCTCACGGTGATGACGATCGGCTTCCGCGAGCGCGAGCAGGTGCTCGACCTGTTCGAGCTCATCACGGGCCTCCGCATGAACCACGCCTTCATCCGGCCCGGCGGCGTCGCGCAGGACCTGCCCGACGGCTCGCTCGCCGCGGTGCGCGATTTCGTCGCCCTCATGCGCAAGCGGCTCCCCGAGATCGCGGCGCTCTGCAACGCCAACCCGATCTTCCGGGGGCGGCTGGAGGGGGTGGGCTACCTCGACCTCGAGGGCTGCCTCGCCCTGGGGCTCACGGGCCCGGTGCTGAGGTCGACCGGCTACGGCTGGGACCTTCGCAAGACGCAGCCCTACTGCGGCTACGAGACCTACGACTTCGACGTGCAGACCTGGGACACGGCCGACTCCTACGGCCGGTTCCGGATCCGCATGAACGAGATGTTCGAGAGCCTGCGCATCGTCGAGCAGTGCGTCGCCCGGCTCGAGGGGCTCGAGGGCGCGCCGGTGATGGTCGCCGACAAGAAGATCGCGTGGCCGAGCCAGCTCTCCATCGGCTCCGACGGCCAGGGCAACAGCCTCGACCACATCCGCCACATCATGGGTGAGTCGATGGAGGCCCTGATCCACCACTTCAAGCTGGTCACCGAGGGCTTCCGGGTGCCGCCCGGCCAGGCGTACGTGCCGGTCGAGTCCCCGCGCGGCGAGCTGGGGGCGCACGTCGTCTCCGACGGCGGCACGAAGCCCCACCGGGTGCACTTCCGCGACCCGTCGTTCACGAACCTGCAGGCGACGAGCGTGATGAGCGAGGGCGGCATGGTCGCCGACGTCATCGTGGCCGTCGCCTCCATCGACCCCGTCATGGGAGGGGTGGACCGATGACGCTGTCGACCGAGACGCTCGCCGAGCTGCGCCAGATCACCGAGCGCTACCCGCAGGCCCGCTCGGGCCTGCTGCCGATGCTCCACCTCGTGCAGTCCGCGGAGGGCCGGATCACGCCCGAGGGCATCGAGGCCTGCGCGGAGATCCTCGGCCTCGCCCCGGCCGAGGTGAGCGGGGTCGCGACCTTCTACACGATGTACAAGCGCCGCCTCGTCGGCGACTACCACGTCGGGGTCTGCACCAACACGCTCTGCGCGGTCATGGGCGGCGACGAGATCTTCGCGGCGCTGAAGGAGCACCTGGGGATCGGCAACGACGAGACCACCGACGACGGCGTCGTCAGCCTCGAGCACGTCGAGTGCAACGCGGCCTGCGACTACGCCCCGGTCGTGATGGTCAACTGGGAGTTCGTCGACAACCAGACGCCCGAGAGCGCGCGGCGGCTGGTCGACGACCTGCGGTCCGGGGCCGAGGTGCGCTCCACCCGCGGCCCGGCCATCTGCACGTGGCGCCAGGCGGAGCGCGTGCTCGCCGGCTTCCCCGACGACCGCGCCGACGAGGGACCCGCCGCCGGGCCGGCCTCGCTGGCGGGGCTGCGCGTCGCCCGCGAGCGCGGCTGGGAGGCCCCGGCGGCCGGTGGCACCGACGCCGAGGACGAGTCCCACGGCGCCGCGCCCGACGTGGACCCCGACGACGCGGCCGCCGTGGCGGCCGACGAGCAGGCGGACACGGCGCGGGCGGAGTCCGAGGCCAAGCTCGACGAGGCACAGGAGGACGACGCATGAGCATCCCGCCGCTGACCCCGGTGCTCACCGACAACTGGGACGCCGAGCGCTCCTGGACGCTGGACTCCTACGTCGCGCGGGGCGGGTACGACGCGCTCGACGTCGCCTTCGCCATGGCGCCCGACGAGGTCGTCGCGGCCGTGAAGGACGCCGGTCTGCGCGGCCGGGGCGGCGCGGGGTTCCCCACGGGCATGAAGTGGGGCTTCATCCCGCAGGACCCGAGCGCGCCGGGCGGCGACAAGCCGAAGTACCTCGTCGTCAACGCCGACGAGTCGGAGCCGGGCACCTGCAAGGACATCCCGCTGATGATGGCGAGCCCCCACACGCTCGTCGAGGGCGTCATCCTCGCGGCGTACGCCATCCGCGCCCACCACGCCTTCATCTACGTGCGGGGCGAGGTGCTCCACGTCGTGCGGCGCCTGCAGCGCGCGGTGCAGGAGGCCTACCTGGCCGGCCACCTGGGGCGGGACATCCACGGCTCGGGCTACGACCTCGACCTGGTCGTGCACGCCGGGGCGGGGGCCTACATCTGCGGTGAGGAGACGGCGCTGCTCGACTCGCTCGAGGGCCGGCGCGGCCAGCCCCGGCTGCGGCCGCCGTTCCCCGCGGTCGCGGGCCTCTACGCGAGCCCGACCGTCATCAACAACGTCGAGTCGATCGCGTCGGTGCCGGCGATCATCCGCAACGGCGCCGACTGGTTCGCCTCGCTCGGCACGGAGAAGTCGAAGGGCTTCGTCATCTACTCGCTGTCGGGGCACGTGCGGAACCCGGGACAGTACGAGGCGCCCCTCGGCATCACGCTCCGCGAGCTCATCGACCTCGCCGGGGGGATCCGGGAGGGGCACCGCCTCAAGTTCTGGACGCCGGGCGGGTCGAGCACGCCGCTGCTGACGGAGGAGCACCTCGACGTGCCGCTCGACTACGAGTCCGTCGGCGGTGCCGGGTCGATGCTCGGCACCCGCGCGCTGCAGATCTTCGACGAGACCGTCTCGGTCGTGCGGTGCGTGCTGCGGTGGACGGAGTTCTACAAGCACGAGTCGTGCGGCAAGTGCACGCCGTGCCGCGAGGGCACGTGGTGGCTGGTGCAGACGCTGGCCCGCCTCGACGCCGGCCAGGGCGAGGAGGGCGACATCGAGAAGCTGCTCGACCTCTGCGACAACATCCTCGGCCGCTCGTTCTGCGCCCTCGGCGACGGTGCGACCAGCCCGATCACCTCGGCGATCCGCTACTTCCGCGACGAGTTCGAGGCGGCGATGCACACCCCGACGAGCGTCTCGTTCCCGCCGGCCGCCTCGACCGCCTGGTCCGACGCCTGGTCCGACGCCGCAACCACGGCGGGAGTGGGCGCATGACGACCACCCCGGAGCGGACCCCCACGACGGCCGGTGCCGTCGACCTCGTCACCGTCACCATCGACGGCGTCAACGTCGCGGTGCCGAAGGGCACCCTCGTGATCCGTGCCGCCGAGCAGGTCGGCATCGCCATCCCGCGCTTCTGCGACCACCCCCTGCTCGAGCCGGTCGGCGCCTGCCGGCAGTGCCTCGTCGACGTGCCCGACGCGGGCAACGGGCGGGGGCTGCCGAAGCCGCAGGCCTCCTGCACCCTGGAGGTCGCGGACGGCATGGTGGTCAACACCCAGGCCACCAGCGGCGTCGCCGACAAGGCGCAGCAGGGCGTGATGGAGCTGCTGCTCATCAACCACCCGCTCGACTGCCCGGTCTGCGACAAGGGCGGCGAGTGCCCCCTGCAGAACCAGGCGATGAGCAACGGCCGCGGCGACTCCCGCTTCGAGGGCGTCAAGCGCACCTTCCCGAAGCCGATCCACCTCTCGCCCCAGGTGCTCCTCGACCGGGAGCGGTGCATCGTCTGCCAGCGCTGCACGCGGTTCGCCGAGCAGATCCCGGGCGACCCGTTCATCGCGCTCGTCGAGCGGGGTGCGCAGCAGCAGATCGGCATCGCGGAGGACGCGCCCTTCTTGTCCTACTTCGCGGGCAACACCATCCAGATCTGCCCGGTCGGTGCGCTGACCAGCGAGGCCTACCGCTTCCGCTCGCGCCCCTTCGACCTCGTCTCGGTGCCGAGCGTGGCCGAGCACGACGCCTGCGGCTCCGCGATCCGGGTCGACCACCGGCGCGGCAGGGTCGTGCGGCGTCTCGCCGGCGACGACCCCGAGGTCAACGAGGAGTGGATCACCGACAAGGACCGCTTCGCGTTCACCTACGCCGCCGCGCCCGACCGGTTGACCTACCCGCAGGTGCGCGACACCGACGGCTCGCTCCGGCCCGCGTCGTGGCCCGAGGCCCTCGCGGTCGCGGCCCGCGGTCTCGCCGCGGCGCGGTACCGCGCCGAGGGACCCGGCGTCGGCGTGCTCCCCGGCGGCCGCGTCACCGCGGAGGACGCCTACGCCTACGCCACCTTCGCCCGTGTCGCCCTCGACACCAACGACGTCGACTTCCGCGCCCGCCCGCTGAGTACCGAGGAGACCGACTTCCTCGCGTCCCACGTCGTGCTCACCGGGCCCGGCGGTGGCGGCGTCACCCAGGCCGACCTGGAGGCGGCCCGCACCGTCGTGCTCGCGGGCCTCGAGCCCGAGGACGAGGCCGGCGCGATCTTCCTCCGGCTCCGCAAGGCGGTCCGCTCGGCACGGAGCCGTACGACGGTGCTCACCCTCGCGCCGTACCTCAGCCGCGGCTCGGCGAAGCTCCACGCCCGGCTGCTGCCCACGGCCCCCGGTGACGAGGCGACGGCGCTCGACGGTCTCGCCGACCGCGCCGAGGAGCTCGTCGGCGCGAGCCTCGGCCCGGACGACGTGCTGCTGGTCGGCGAGCGGCTGGCCACCGCGCCGGGCGCCCTCTCCGCCGCCGCACGTCTCGCCGCGACGACGGGTGCCCGGCTGGGCTGGGTGCCCCGTCGGGCCGGTGACCGGGGCGCGCTCGAGACCGGGTGCCTGCCCACCCTGCTGCCCGGCGGCCGACCGGTCGCCGACGCCGCGGCGCGGGTCGACGCCGCCGCGGCCTGGGGCGTCACGACCCTGCCGGAGCGACCCGGCCGCGACGCCGAGCAGATCGTGGCGGCCGCGGCCGCGGGCGAGCTCGCCGGCCTCGTCGTCGGCGGCGTGGACCCGGCCGACCTGCCCGACCCCGCCGCGTTCCGGGCGGCGCTCGAGCGGGCGGAGTTCGTCGTCAGCCTCGAGCTGCGGGCCACCGAGGTGACCGCCCACGCCGACGTCGTGCTGCCGGTCGCCGCGGTCGCCGAGAAGGCGGGCACGTTCGTGACCTGGGAGGGCCGTCCGCGGCCGTTCCCCACGGTGCTGGCGGGCACCAACCGCCTGTCCGACTCGCGGGTGCTCGCCGGGATCGCCGAGGAGCTCGGCCGCCCCCTGGGCTTCCGCACGGTGGCCGAGGTGCGCGAGCAGATGGAGGCGCTCGGCGCGTGGGACGGTGACCGGGCCGCGTCCCGCCCCGTCCCGTCGGCCGCGAGCGACGCGGCCGGCAGGAGGCCGTCCGACGGCCACCGCCTCGCCACCTGGAAGCAGCTGCTCGACCTCGGGTCGCTCCAGGACGGCGACCCCGCGCTCCGCGCCTCGATGCGTCCGGCGGTCGTGCGGGTCGGCTCCGCGACGTACGAGGCCCTCGGCCGCCCCGCACAGGTGCGGGTCACGGGGAGCCGGGGCGCGGTGGAGCTGCCCTGCGTCCACGAGCCGACGCTGGTCGACGGCACCGTCTGGGTGCCGACCCGCTCCGCGGGTCGCGGGGTGCTCGCCGACCTCGCGGCACCGGGCGAGCGCGTGCAGGTGGAGGTGGCCCCGTGAACGGTCTCGACGCCTTCGGCGGCGACGCGCTCTGGGTGGTGCTGCTCAAGGCGGTGCTCATCTTCGTCGTGCTGGTGCTGCTGACGCTGTTCAACATCTGGTTCGAGCGCCGCGTCGTGGCGCGGATGCAGCACCGCGTCGGCCCCAACAAGAACGGTCCGTTCGGCCTCCTGCAGAGCCTCGCCGACGGCGTGAAGCTGGCGCTGAAGGAGGACATCGTCCCGAAGGCCGCGGACAAGGTGGTCTTCGTCATCGCGCCCGTCGTCTGCGTGGTGCCGGCGTTCGTGACGTTCGCGGTGATCCCGTTCGGGCCCGAGGTGACGATCCCGTTCACCGACACCGTCACGCCGCTGCAGCTCACCGACATGCCCGTGGCGGTGCTGTTCGTGATGGCGATCGCGTCGATCGGCATCTACGGCATCGTGCTCGGCGGCTGGTCGAGCGGCTCGACGTACTCGCTGCTGGGCGGCCTCCGCTCGAGCGCGCAGATGATCTCCTACGAGGTCGCGATGGGCCTGGCGCTCGTCAGCGTGTTCCTCTACGCGGGATCCGCCTCGACGTCGGAGATCGTGGCGGCGCAGGCCGACGGCTGGTGGTACGCGTTCACGATGGCGCCCGCGTTCGTCGTCTACGTGATCGCCATGGTCGGCGAGACCAACCGCGCGCCCTTCGACCTCCCCGAGGCCGAGGGCGAGCTGGTGGGCGGGTTCCACACCGAGTACAGCTCGCTCAAGTTCGCGCTGTTCTTCCTCGCCGAGTACATCAACATGGTCACCGTCTCCGCCCTCGCGACGACGCTGTTCCTCGGCGGCTGGCTGGCCCCGTTCGGCCTCGGGCACGTCTGGGAGGGCGCGAACGAGGGCTACTGGCCGGCGCTGTGGTTCTTCGGCAAGGTCTTCCTCTTCATGTTCCTGTTCGTCTGGCTGCGCGGCACCCTGCCGCGGATGCGCTACGACCAGTTCATGGACTTCGGCTGGAAGCGCCTGATCCCGGTGGCGCTCGGCTGGGTCGTGCTGGCCGCGATCGTGCGGCTCGCGATCGAGGACCGGGTGGTCGACCGGGGCCCGCTGCAGATCGGTGCGGTCGCGCTGGCGGTCGGGATCATCGCCTACGTCGTGGTGGTCGTCGTCTCGACCGAGCCGACGGAGCCCGACCCCGACGTGCCCGCCCCGCACACCGGCACCGGCGCCTACCCGGTGCCCCCGATGCCCGCGGGCGGTGCCGTGCGCGGCGCGGCCGCCCCGCTGACGTTCACCTCGTCCGGCCCCGTGCGGGCCGGCGTGGTCGAGGAGGAGGCGCGATGACGCTCAAGGAGCAGCTCTGGGACCCGGTCGCCGGGTTCGGGGTCACCTTCCGCACGATGTTCCGGAAGGTGGTGACCGAGGACTACCCGACGGAGAAGAAGCCGACCGCTCCCCGGTTCCACGGCCGCCACCAGCTCAACCGGTGGCCCGACGGGCTCGAGAAGTGCGTGGGCTGCGAGCTCTGTGCGTGGGCGTGCCCCGCCGACGCGATCTACGTCGAGGGCGCCTCCAACACCGACGACGAGCGCTACTCGCCGGGGGAGCGCTACGGCCGCGTCTACCAGATCAACTACCTGCGCTGCATCCTCTGCGGGCTGTGCATCGAGGCCTGCCCGACGCGCGCGCTGACGATGACGAACGAGTACGAGCTCGCCGACTCCTCCCGCGAGGCGCTCATCTACGAGAAGTCGGACCTCCTGGCCCCGCTGCTGCCCGGCATGGAGCAGCCGCCGCACCCGATGCGGCTGGGCGCCGACGAGGGCGACTACTACCGGGGCTCGCTCGCCGACCGGTACGCCGCGCCCGAGCCCGGGACGGCCCGATGATCGCCTTCTGGGTGCTCGCCCCGGTCATGGTCGCGGCGGCACTGGGGGTGCTGTTCGTGCGCAAGGCGGTGCACGCGGCGCTGCTGCTGGCGGTCGTGATGATCAGCCTCGCCGTGCTCTACGCCGTGCTCGAGGCCCCGTTCCTCTTCGCGGTGCAGATCATCGTCTACACGGGCGCGATCATGATGCTGTTCCTCTTCGTGCTCATGCTGGTCGGCGTCGACGCCTCCGACTCCGTCGTGGAGACCATCCGCGGTCAGCGCGTCCTGGCGGTCGTCGTCGGCGGCACGTTCGCGCTGCTGCTCGGCCTGCTGCTGGGCCAGGCGAGCCTCGGCGCCGCCTCCGGCCTCGCCGACGCCAACGCGGGCGGCAACATCGAGGGTCTCGCCCAGGTGCTGTTCTCCCGCTACGTGCTGGCCTTCGAGGCCACCGCGGCCCTGCTCATCACCGCCGCCCTCGGCGCGATGGTGCTCGCCCACCGCGAGCGCCTGACCCCGCGGGAGAGCCAGGCCGACCGGGCCCGCGCCCGCGTGCGGGCGTACGGCGCGGAGGGCGCCCACCTCGGACCCGAGCCCGCCCCGGGCGTCTACGCCCGGCACAACGCCGTCGACACCCCGGCGCTGCTGCCCGACGGCACGCCGGCCGCGAGCTCCGTGCCCGGGATCATCGTGGCCCGGGGCACCGGGCGGCGCGCCCCGGCGTACCGCGACGTCGAGGACGTCGTCGGCACCCTCGCGGGGCCGCGGGCGGACTCGCTCGAGGAGACCGACGCCGAGGACACGCCTCCGGCGGACGGGCGGGGTGCGTGATGGACGACCTGACCCCGTTCCTCGTCCTCTCGGCGATCCTCTTCAGCATCGGCTGCGTCGGCGTGCTCGTGCGGCGCAACGCGATCGTCGTGTTCATGTGCGTCGAGCTCATGCTCAACGCCTCCAACCTGGCGTTCGTCGTGTTCGCGAAGCAGCACGGCAACCTCGACGGCCAGGTCGCGGCCTTCTTCGTGATGGTGGTCGCCGCCGCCGAGGTGGTCGTCGGGCTCGCGATCATCATGACCATCTTCCGCTCGCGCCGGTCGGCCTCGGTCGACGACGCCAGCCTGCTAAAGCTCTAGGGGAAGGGCGACGTGAACCTCTCGTCACAGACGCTCCTGCTGGCCGCGGCCGAGGGGCACCACGAGGTGCCGGTGGTCGACCCGTCCGCCGCCGAGGGCGTCTTCACGCTGCTCGGCCTGGTGATCGGCCTGCCCCTGCTCGGCGCCGTCGTGCTCCTCGTCGGCGGTCGGCGCACGGACCGCTGGGGCCACCTCCTCGGCACGGCCACCGTGGCCGGCTCCTTCGTCCTCGCCGTGCTGCTCTTCGTGGCGCTCCTCGGCCGCGAGGAGGGGGAGCGGCAGATCACCCAGCACCTGTGGACCTGGGTGGACGTCGGGTCCTACCAGGTGGGGATGGACCTGCTCTACGACCCGTTGTCCGCCCTGTTCCTGCTGCTCATCACGGGCGTCAGCACGCTGATCCACGTCTACTCGATCGGCTACATGGCCCACGACGAGCGGCGGCGCCGGTTCTTCGGCTATCTCAACCTCTTCGTCGCGGCGATGCTCATGCTGGTGCTGGCGGCCGACTACCTGGGCGTCTTCCTCGGCTGGGAGGGCGTGGGGCTCGCGTCGTACCTGCTCATCGGGTTCTGGCAGCACAAGCCGTCGGCGGCGGCCGCCGCCAAGAAGGCCTTCGTCATCAACCGCGTCGGCGACATCGGCATGAGCCTCGCGATCATGCTGATGTTCGTCACCTTCGGCACGACGGCGTTCGTCGGCGTGAGCCAGGCGGCGGGCGAGACCGGCGATCGGACGATGACCTGGATCGGCCTCCTGCTCCTGCTTGGCGCCTGCGGCAAGTCGGCCCAGGTGCCGCTGCAGGCCTGGCTGCTCGACGCGATGGAGGGCCCGACGCCCGTGTCGGCGCTCATCCACGCGGCGACCATGGTGACGGCGGGCGTCTACCTGGTGACGCGGTCGAGCTTCGTCTTCGAGAACGCCCCGGTCGCGCAGACCGCGGTCGTCGTCGTCGCCTGCGTGACGCTGCTCTGGGGTGCGGTGATCGGCTGCGCGAAGGACGACATCAAGAAGGTGCTGGCCGGCTCCACGATGAGCCAGATCGGCTACATGATGCTGGCCGCGGGTCTCGGCCCGGCGGGCTACGCCTTCGCGATCTTCCACCTCCTCACCCACGGCTTCTTCAAGGCCACCATGTTCCTGGGCGCCGGCTCGGTGATGCACGGCATGGACGACGACGTGGACATGCGGCACTACGGGGCGCTGCGGACGGCCATGCCCGTCACCTTCGCGACCTTCGCGATGGCCTACCTGGCGATCATCGGCTTCCCCGGGTTCTCCGGCTTCTGGAGCAAGGACAAGATCGTCGAGGCGGCGATCGGCGAGAACTACGTCGTGGGCGCGGCGGCGCTGCTCGGCGCCGGAGTGACGGCCTTCTACATGACGCGGTTGATGCTCATGACGTTCTTCGGCGAGCAGCGCTGGGAGCCGGACGTGCACCCGCACGAGTCGCCGAAGGTGATGACGGTGCCGCTCGTCGTGCTGGCCGCGCTGAGCGTGCTCGGCGGCGTGCTGCTGCTCGGCGGCTGGATCACCGACTGGCTCGCACCGGTCGTCGGCCCGGTGGAGCACCACGAGCTGCCGGTGCCCGTCCTCGTCATCACGCTGCTCGTCACGCTCGTCGTGGCGATCGGCGTCGGGGTCGCGGTGCTGCTCGTCGGGCGCCGGGACGTCCCCCGCGAGGCGCCGGGCGACGTCTCGTTCGTGACCCGGGCGGCGCGTGCTGACCTCTACGGCGACGCCATCAACCACGGGCTGGTGGTGGCGCCCGGCGCCGCGCTGGTGCGTGGCCTCGTCGTCGTCGACGACCGCGCCGTCGACGGTCTCGTCGAGGGCGGCTCGGGCGGCATCGCGGGCCTCGCCTCGGTCCTGCGCCGCGCGCAGAACGGCTACGTCCGCACGTACGCGCTCTCGGTGCTCGCCGGCGCCGTGATCGTCGTCCTGGCCATGGTGGCGGTGACCTGGTGATGCTGACCGCGCTCGTCGTCGTCCCCGTCGTGGGGGCGCTCCTCGTCATCGCCGCCGGGCGGTTCGCCCCGTCGTCCGGGGGAGGCGCAGGGGGCACCGCCCGCTGGGTGGCCCTCGGCGGTTCCCTCGTGACCCTCGCCGTAGCGTTGGGCGTGCTCGCGTCGTACGACCTCGACGGGTCCGGGATGCAGCTCACCGAGTCCTACGCCTGGATCGAGCCGCTGGGCGTGCACTGGGCGCTCGGCGTCGACGGTCTCGCGCTCGTCCTGGTGCTGCTCACCGCGGTGCTCGTGCCGATCGTGCTCGTCGCCGAGTGGCGCACGGGGGAGCCGGGCGACGGCATCCACGCGCCCGGGGACCCCCACGGCGCCGACCACCGCGACCGGCGCGCCACCTTCGGCGCCTGGGTGCTGCTGCTCGAGGCGGCGGCGCTCGCGGTCTTCCTCGCGACCGACGTCTTCCTCTTCTACGTGGTGTTCGAGGCGACGCTGATCCCCGCCTACTTCCTCATCGGTGGCTTCGGCGGGGCCGAGCGGGGCCGGGCGGCGACCAAGTTCCTCGTCTACCAGCTGGCCGGCGGCCTCGTCATGCTGATGAGCGTCGTGGGGCTCTACGTGGTCGCCACCGAGCAGGGGCCGGCGTCCTACCTCGTCTCCGACCTCGCCGCCCTCGACCTCGGCGTGGTGGAGGGGCGCTGGCTGTTCCTCGGCTTCTTCGTCGCCTTCGCGGTGAAGGCGCCGCTGTTCCCGGTGCACACCTGGCTGGCCGACACGACGCAGACGGCGACGACGGGCACGAGCGTGCTGCTCGTCTGCGTGCTCGACAAGATCGGCACCTACGCGATGATCCGCTTCTGCCTGGGGCTCTTCCCCGAGGCGTCGACGTGGGCCACCCCCGTCGTCGTGACGCTGGCGCTGGTCTCGATCGTGTACGGCGCGCTCATCGCCATCGGCCAGGACGACCTGCTCCGGCTGGTCGGTCTCACGTCCCTGTCCCACTTCGGGTTCATCGTGCTCGGCATCTTCGTGCTCACCGACCAGGGCCACACGGGCGCGATCCTCTACATGGTCAACCACGGCCTGGCGACGGCGGCGCTGTTCCTCGTCGCCGGCTTCGCGGTGCGGCGCGCGGGCACGGCGTCGATCAGCGCCATGGGCGGCATGGAGAAGGCGGCGCCGGTGCTCGCCGGGCTTTTCCTGCTGGCCGGCATGGCGACCCTCGGCCTGCCGGGCCTCGCGCCGTTCGTCTCCGAGTTCCTCGTGACGCTCGCGGCCTTCGACTACGCGTGGTACGTCGGCGCGATCGCCGTCACCGGCATCGTGTGGGCGGCGATCTACGTGCTGTGGGCCTACCAGCGCTCGATGACGGGACCGCCGCGGCCGGTGCCGGGAGCCGAGGGCGAGACCCTCGACCACGCGGGCGCCGGAGGCGATCCGCGCGTCATCGGCGACCTCACGACCCGTGAGGTCGGGGTGCTGGTGCCGCTCGTCGTGGCGCTCGTCGGGTTCGGCTTCTTCCCGACCCTGCTCACCGACGTCATCGAGCCGACGACCACGCAGGTGCTGGAGCAGGTCGCCAGCGCCCTGCCCGCTGCCGAGGGAGGCAACTGATGGAGTTCACCGCCCCCGAGATCGACTGGCTGCTCGTCTCGCCCCTGCTGGCGGTCTTCGCCGCCGCGCTCGTCGGCATCGCCGTCGAGGCCTTCACCCCGCGGTCGCTCCGGCGACCCGTGCAGGCGGGTATCGCCGCGGTCGGCCTGCTCACGGCGCTCGTGCTGACCGTGGTCGTGGCGCTCGAGCTGCCGTCGCAGGGGGGCGGTGCGGCGCACGGCGACGTGACGCTCGCCGGTGCGGTCGTCGTCGACGGTCCCGCGGTGTTCCTGTGGGGCCTGCTCGCGGTCGTCGCCGTCGGCGGGCTCGCGCTCTTCACCGAGCGCCGCGTCGACGCAGGGCTGCCGGTCTTCGCGGGCCAGGCCTCCGTGCCGCCGGGAGCCGACCTCGGCGGCGGGCCCGGGATCGGCACCGGGGGAGCGGGCGAGGCGACGGGCGACGGGGGCGCACCCGCGTCGTACGACCGCTGGGAGCACACCGAGGTCTACCCCCTGCTGACGTTCGCCGTCGCCGGGATGATGCTCTTCGCCGCGGCGGGGGACCTGCTCACGATGTTCGTGGCGCTGGAGATCCTGTCGCTGCCGCTCTACCTGCTGTGCGGCCTCGGCCGCCGTCGCCGCCTGCTGAGCCAGGAGTCGGCGATGAAGTACTTCCTCCTCGGCGCCTTCTCCTCCGGCTTCTTCGTCTACGGTGCGGCGCTGCTCTACGGCTACTCCGGGACGCTGAGCCTCGCGGGCATCGCGGCCGCGGTGGGCGCGGGCGGCGGCCCGACGGTGCTGCTGCTGGCGGGCGTGGCGCTCGTGATGGTGGCGCTCCTCTTCAAGGTCGGGGCGGTGCCCTTCCACGCGTGGACCCCGGACGTCTACCAGGGCGCCCCGACCCCGGTCACCGCGTTCATGGCGGCGGCGACCAAGATCGCGGCCTTCGGCGCGGTGCTGCGGTTCCTGTACGTCGCGGTCGGCGACGCCCGCTGGGACTGGGCGCCCCTCGTGTGGGTCGTCGCGATCCTCACCATGCTCGGCGGCGTCGTGCTGGCCGTCGGCCAGAGCGACATCAAGCGCCTCCTGGCCTACTCGTCCATCGCCCACACCGGCTTCCTGCTCACCGGCGTGCTCGGCCTCCAGGGCACGGGCGAGCTGGGCGTCGACCAGGTGACCTCGCTGCAGGCGGTGCTGTTCTACCTGGCGACGTACGGCGTGGCGACCGTCGGCATCTTCGCGGTGACGACGCTCGTGCGGGACGCGGGCGGCGAGGCGAGCGGGGTCGACCGCTGGTCGGGCGTGGGGCGCACGTCGCCGCTCGTCGCCGGCGCGTTCGCCGTCTTCCTCCTCAGCCTCGCCGGGATCCCGCTGACGTCGGGCTTCGTCGCGAAGTGGTCGGTGTTCGCCTCGGCGGCCGGTGCCGGCGCGTGGCCGGTGGTCGCCGTGGCGATCACGTCGAGCATCGTCGCGGTCTACTTCTACGTGCGGCACATCGTCACGATGTTCTTCGCGGACCCGCCCGCGGACCCGCCGGCCGTCGTCTCCCCGTCGCCCGCCACGAGCGTCACGATCGGCGTCGCGCTGCTCGCGACGGTGGCGCTCGGCGTGGTGCCGGGCCCGTTGCTCGAGCTCGCGGGGGATGCGGGATCATTCCTCAGGTGAGCTCGAACACCGGCGGCCTGGCCCTTCCCGTCACCGACCCTGCACTGGCGCAGCGGCTCGGCGAGCGCCTCGCCGACGTGGAGACGGCACTGGCCGCCCACGTGCGGGGCAGCGCGCCGTTCGTCTCCGAGGCGGCGGCCCACCTCATGGCGGCGGGGGGCAAGCGGTTCCGTCCGCTCCTCGTGCTGCTGGCCGCCGAGGTCGGCAAGGACCCCGCGGCGCCCGAGGTCGAGCGTGCCGCCTGCGTGGTCGAGCTGACCCACCTGGCGTCGCTCTACCACGACGACGTCATGGACGAGGCGCTCCTGCGCCGGGGCGCCGACTCCGCCAACGCGCGCTGGGACAACCTCGTCGCCATCCTCACCGGTGACTTCCTCTTCGCCCGCTCCTCGGAGCTGACGGCCGACCTCGGTCCCGAGGCGGTCCGCATCCAGGCGCAGACGTTCGCGCGCCTCGTCGAGGGCCAGATCCTCGAGACCGTGCCGCCGGGCGACGGGGTCGACCCCGTCGAGCACCACCTGGCCGTCGTGGCCGGCAAGACGGGCTCGTTGATCGCGACGTCGGCCCGCTACGGCGCGATGTTCGCCGGCGCGCCCGTCGAGGTCGTGGACGCGCTGACGGCCTACGGCGAGATCGTCGGCACCGCCTTCCAGCTGTCCGACGACATCCTCGACATCGCCTCCGACTCCACGGAGTCCGGCAAGACCCCCGGCACCGACCTCAAGGAGGGCGTGCCGACGCTGCCCGTGCTGCTCGTGGCGCGCTCGACGGACCCGGCCGACGCGCGGCTGCAGGAGCTGCTCGACCCGCGTCGTACGGACCTCGCTGCCGACGACGCCCTCCACGCGGAGGCGCTCGGCCTGCTGCGGGCGCACCCGGCGCTCGCCGAGGCGCGGGAGTACGTCGTGGCCCGCGCCACGGAGGCCAAGGAGCGTCTCGCGGTGCTCCCCGCCGGTCCCGTGCGCGACGCCCTCGAGGCGTTCGCCGACGTGGTGGCGACGCGCACGGCCTGATCGGTTCCGCCGAGTTGTCACGTACGCCGCGAAACGAGATGCGGCGTACGTGACAGCTCGGCGCCGAGCGGGGTGAGGCTCAGGCCTTCCAGACCACCGCGACGCCCGGGCGCGGGTAGCGGTGGGTGTGCGGCCACAGGCCGATGGGCGAGGCGAACGTGCCGCCCTCGGCCCGGGTGCTGCACGGCCACCCAGACGGTGCGGTCGCCGTGGGTGATGAGCGGGCCGCAGGCCTCGGCGCCGATCGGGGTCGTCAGGAACGACTCGACCTTGCCGCGGTGCGGGCCGTCGACGGGCACGCGGAAGATGCCGTCGTTGGAGCCGATCACGTTGCCGTCGGTGGAGACCCACAGGTTGCCCTTGGAGTCGAAGGCGACGTTGTCGGGGCAGCTGATCGGGCTGACCTTGTCCTTCGGGTAGCCCGCGAAGTAGGTCTCCGGCGCGGCCGGGTCGCCGCAGACCAGCAGCAGGCGCCACACGAACGTGCCGCCGGTGTGGCCGCCGACCGGCTGCATCTCGAGCACGTAGCCGTTGCGGTTGCCCGAGGCGGCCGTGAGCTCGGCACCGGGTGCGGAGCGCACCATCGACCGCGTGACGGGGTTGGCCTCGTCGGCCGGGTAGCTGCTGCCCCGGTTGGCGTTGTTGGTGAGCGCGGCGTAGACGCGGCCGTTGACCGGGTTGGGCTCGACGTCCTCGGGCCGGTCCATGCGGGTCGGGCCCATCTTGTCCGCCGCGAGGCGGGTGTCGATGAGCACGTCGGCGACGCTCATGCCGGGCACGTTGCTGACCGTGTCGGTGGCGAGCAGGATCCACTGGCCGGTGCCGTCCCAGACGCCGTCCTCGAGCCCGTCGCCCGTCAGCTTCGCGACGTACAGCGCGCCCTTGCTGAGCAGCTGCTTGTTGTGGCGCCGCGACGCGGGGTCGGTGCCCTCGCGGTAGGTGTCCTTCGAGATGAACCGGTAGAGGTAGTCGCCGCGCTCGTCGTCGCCCATGTAGGCCACGACCTTCTTGTTCGGCGCGATCGCGATGTTGGCGCCCTCGTGCTTGAAGCGGCCCAGCATCGTGTGCTTCACCGGCGGCTCGTCGGGCGCGAGCGGGTCGATCTCGACGATCCAGCCGAAGCGGTTCGGCTCGTTCGGCTCCTTGGCGAGGTCGAAGCGGTCCCAGGTCTGGTACCAGCCCCGCTCGCTGCTGGCGGAGATGCCGTAGCGACGGTACGACGCGGCGTGCGTCGACGGGATGGTGCCGGCGGTGCCGAAGTACTGGTTGAAGTTCTCCTCGCCCGAGAGCACGGTGCCCCACGGCGTGGTGCCGCCGGCGCAGTTGTTGAGCGTGCCCAGGACGCGCTTGCCCGTCGGGTCGGCGGACGTCTTCAGGCGGTCGTGCCCGGCGACGGGACCGTCGACGACGAACGGCGTCTCGCCGGTGATGCGCCGGTTGTAGCGGACGTTGCTGCTCGCGCTGCGCACCCAGTGGCCCGCGGTCGCGTTCGGGCGCTCGACGGCGAGCACGCTCATGCCGTGCGACATCAGCGCGATCCGGCGGATCTCCTCGGCGGTGTACTCGCCGGCCGGGAACATGACCTCCTCGTTGGTGTACTCGTGGTTGCACACGAGGAGGGCCTTCGTCGTCGACAGGCTGATGACGCCGACGTAGTCGTTGTTGTAGCCGAACTGCTGCGCCGCGGCCTCGGGGGTCTGGCGGTAGACGTCGAAGGCGGGGGCACCCGGGACGACCGGGTCGCCCCAGGCCGCGACCACGTTGAGCCGGTAGCCGGCCGGCACCGTGAGGGCGTCGCGGCGGTTCGGGGCCACGGGCGTGAAGGGGTCGGTCGAGACCTGCTTGCCGCGCACGGCGCCCGCGGCGGACGCTCCCGCGTCGTACCCGCCGGCGGCGGCCGCCGAGGTCGTCGCGAACCCGCCGAGCACCATCGCGCCGGCACCGGCGGCGGCGCCGCCGAGCACGGTACGGCGGGCGATCGCGCTCCGGATGACGTCCTGGACGTGCTCGTTGCCGGACGTGTTGGGCTCCGGGTGGTCGCACGCGTTGCCGCAGCGGTAGAGGCAGGTGGCCCAGCTGCGGTTGCCGTGCGGACCGCCCTGCGTCCGGAGGAGGGGCAGGAGGCGTCGAGGTGCGGGCGGCGCGGGCGGGGCGGTCGGCTCGCCGTCGGTGGCGGCGGAAGAGGGCGGGGTGATCCCGTCGAGGTGCGTCATGGGGGGTGTCGCTCCTTGCTGGCACGCACGCCACGGAGGTCGTGACGGCTCGGCGGCAACGTAGGAGCAGCGCCTCCGCGGTGGACGAACCCGAGTCGACGCGGGGGTGAACGGCCGCCGGGCGGACGGCGAACCGTGCCGGGGGCCGCTACGAGGCGGTGGTGGCCGGTGCCGTCAGCCGGGCCTGGCGGCGGCCGTGCGTCACCATCTCGGCGGTGAAGACGGCGAGCGCGCACCAGACGAGCACGAAGCCGATCCAGCGCGTCGCGGGCATCTCCTCGCCGAACCACACGAGCGCCAGCACGAACTGCAGGGTCGGCGCCAGGTACTGCAGCAGGCCCAGCACGACCATCGGCACCCGCGTCGCGGCGCCCCCGAAGAGCAGGAGGGGGAGGGCGGTGATGATCCCGAGACCGGCGAAGAGCGCGACCTGTCCCGGACCCTCGGTGGCGAAGACCGCGGTGCCGGTCACGCCCAGCCACACGACGTACGCGCCGGCGAAGGGGGCCAGCAGCACGGTCTCGACGGCGAGGCTCTCGACCGCGCCGACGTCGGCCGTCTTCTTGACGAGACCGTAGGTGCCGAAGCTGAGGGCCAGCAGGACGGCCACGAACGGGAGCCGCCCGTAGTCCACGGTCAGCACCACGACGGCCACGCCCGCGAGGGCGAGGGCGCCCCACTGGGCCGGGCGCAGCCGCTCGCCGAGCACGAGCACGCCCATGAGCACGGTCACGAGCGGGTTCACGAAGTAGCCGAGCGACGTCTCCAGCACGTGGCCCGAGTTGACGCCGTAGATGAAGGTCGCCCAGTTGACGCTGATGGTGAGGGAGGCGAGGACGAGGAGGGCGACGGTACGGCGCGACGCCAGCACCGCGCGCAGGGCGTCGGTGCGCCGGAGCACCACCACGAGACCGACCATCACGACCGTCGACCACAGCACGCGCTGGGCCAGGATCTCGACAGGCCCGGCGGGCTCCAGGAGCGGGAAGTAGAGGGGGAAGGCGCCCCAGAGCGCGTAGGCGCCGGCGCCCATCGCGAACCCGGCGCGCGTGTCGCGGCTGGTCACCGCCCGATCCTAGACCGCGAGACCGATGTCCACTAGTTGGACAAAGGCGAGCGAGAAGTGCAAGTTGCCTAGTCTTCTCGACATTGTTCCGCGACCGCCCGAGACGGTCCGCCCGAAAGGTCCCCCGAGATGCCCCTGCCCTCCGTCCGACGCCGCACGTTCCTGGCCGGCTCCGTCGCCACGACCCTCGCCGTCACGCTCGCGGGCTGCGCCAGCGCCAGCGGGGGCGGCGGCGACGACGACAACCGCTTCTTCATCGTGGGCTTCGCGGTCCCCGAGGCCGCCAACGACGCCATCTTCGAGAAGTTCCAGGAGACGCCGGCGGGCGAGGGCCTCGAGCTGTCGGGCTCCTACGGCGCGTCGGGCGACCAGAGCCGCGCCGTCGTCAACGGCGCCGAGGCCGACTACGTGCACTTCTCGCTCGAGGGCGACGTCACCCGTCTCGTCGACGCCGACCTCGTGGCCGACGACTGGAACACCGGCCCGACGAAGGGCATCGTGTCCAGCTCCGTCGCCGTCCTCGTCGTCGAGGAGGGCAACCCCCTCGGCATCACCGGCTGGGACGACCTCACCCGCGACGACGTGCAGGTCGTCACCGCCGACCCCGCCTCGTCGGGTGCGGCGCGCTGGAACATCCTCGCGGCGTACGGCGCGCAGATCGCCGCCGGGAAGTCCGAGGCCGAGGCAGAGGACTACATGGTCGACTTCTTCGACAACGTCTCCACCTGGGCCGGCAGCGGCCGCGAGGCGACGGAGGCCTTCGAGAACGGCCTCGGCAACGTGCTCATCAGCTACGAGAACGAGGCGATCCTGACGCGCCAGGAGGGCCGGTCCTACGACTACATCGTCCCCGACACCACCCTCCTCATCGAGAACCCGGGCGCGATCCTGAAGGACGCCAACCCGGCCGCGCAGGACTGGCTCGACTTCGTGCTGTCCGAGGAGGGTCAGACCGAGTTCGTGCGCAAGGGCTTCCGCCCGGTCGGCGACGTCGACGTCGACGTGGAGGTGGAGGGCGCCAACGACCCGTCCGACCCGTTCCCGACGCCGACCGACCTGCTGACGATCGCCGACGACTTCGGCGGCTGGTCGGCCACCAACGAGAAGTGGTTCGACGAGGGCGCGCTCTACGAGCAGCTCCGGGCGCGGTGACGTCGTCGTGAGCACCACCACGGCCCCCGTCCCGGGCTCCGGCCCGGGCGGGGGCCCGTCCCCGTCCGGCTCCGCGAAGGCCGCCCGCCCCGGGCGACCCCCGCGGCAGCTGCGCGCCGCCGACCGGCTCGGCCCCGGATCGGGCCTGGGCCTCGGCCTGCTCGTGCTGTGGTTCAGCGTCCTCGTGCTCCTGCCCCTCGCCGCCGTCGTGGTCACCGCGACGGAGGGGGGCTGGAGCACCTTCGTCTCCGTCGTCTCCGAGCCCGACACGCGCTCGGCGCTCCTGCTGACGGTGGGCGAGGCCCTGGGTGTCGCCCTGGTCAACGCCGTCGTCGGCACCGTCATCGCCTGGGTGCTCGTGCGCGACGACTTCCGGGGCAAGCGCCTCCTCGAGGTCGTCATCGACGTGCCCTTCGCGCTGCCGACGATCGTCGCCGGCCTCGTGCTGCTGAGCCTCTACGGCCCGCGCAGCCCGATCGGCGTCAACGTGGTCGGCACGCGCACCGGCATCTTCCTCGCCCTGCTGTTCGTCACGCTGCCGTTCGTCGTGCGCACCGTACAGCCGGTGCTCGCGGAGCTCGACGCGGAGGTCGAGGAGGCGGCGGCGTCGCTGGGGGCCAACCAGGTCACCATCCTGCGCCGCATCATCCTGCCGAGCCTCGTGCCCGCCATCACCGCCGGCACGTCGCTCGCTTTCGCCCGGGCCATCTCCGAGTTCGGCTCGCTCGTGCTCATCGCCGGCAACAAGGCGGGGGAGACCGAGGTGGCCTCGTTGCGGATCCTCAAGTACATCGAGGGCGACTACTACGAGAAGGCGGCGGTGGTGGCCTTCATCCTGCTGCTCGTCTCGGCGCTCGTGATCGTCGCGCTCGACGTCGTCTCGCGGAGGGTGGCCGTCCGTGGCTGACTCCCGGCTCATCCGCTCCCGGCGCGGCCCGGTGACCTACGTGCTGCGCGTGCTCGTCGTGCTCTACCTGTTCCTGCTCGTGGCGTGGCCCGTCTCGCTGGTCGCCGACCGGGCGTTCCGGGCGACCGGCAACCACGAGGGCGGTCTCGGGCCGTTCCTCGAGCGGCTCAGCGACCCGGCGACGGTCTACGCCTTCAACCTGACGATCACGGTGGCCATCTGGGCGGTCATCGCGAACACGGTCTTCGGTGTCGGCATCTCGCTGCTGCTGGTGCGCTACCGGTTCGTCGGGCGGCGGGTGCTCTCGGTGCTCGTCGACCTGCCGCTCAGCGTCTCGCCGGTCGTCGTCGGTCTCGCGCTCGTCCTGGCCTACAGCTCCACGCAGGGCTGGTTCGGCAGCACCCTGGAGACCGTCGGCCTCCAGGTCATCTTCTCGACACCCGGCCTCGTCCTCGCCACGGCGTTCGTCAGCCTCCCGCTGGTGGTGCGCGAGGTGGTGCCCGTGCTCGAGGAGATCGGCACCGACGCGGAGCAGGCGGCCCGCTCGCTCGGCGCCAACGGTCGCCAGGTCTTCTGGCGGATCACGCTGCCGTCCATCAAGTGGGCGGTCGTGTACGGCGTCGTGCTCACCTCCGCCCGCTCGCTCGGCGAGTTCGGGGCGGTGAAGATCGTCAGCTCCGGCGCGGAGTTCCGCGGCGAGACGGCGACCCTGTTCGTCCACAACCACTACCAGGCGTTCGACGAGCCCGCGGCGTACGCCGCCGCCCTCGTGCTCGTCCTGATCTCGATCATCGCGCTCGTGGTGGTCACCTACCTGCGTCCGAAGGAGGAGCGCGCATGAGCATCGAGGTGCGTGGCGTCACCAAGAAGTACGGCGACTTCGTCGCCCTCGACGACGTGAGCGTGTCGATCCCGACGGGTCAGCTGACGGCGCTCCTGGGCCCGTCCGGCGGCGGCAAGTCGACGCTGCTGCGGATCATCGCCGGGCTCGAGGTCGCCGACGGCGGCACCGTCGAGATCGAGGGCGCCGACGCGACGGCCCTGCCGCCGCAGCGCCGCAACGTCGGCTTCGTGTTCCAGCACTACGCGGCCTTCAAGCACATGACGGTGGCCAAGAACGTCGCCTTCGGCCTGGAGATCCGCAAGCGGCCGAAGGCCGAGGTCAAGGCGAAGGTGCGCGAGCTGCTCGAGCTCGTCCACCTCGAGCAGTTCGCCGACCGGCTGCCCTCGCAGCTCTCGGGCGGCCAGCGCCAGCGCATGGCGCTCGCCCGGGCGCTGGCCGTCGAGCCGTCGGTGCTCCTGCTCGACGAGCCCTTCGGCGCGCTCGACGCGAAGGTCCGCAAGGAGCTGCGCGACTGGCTGCGCCGGCTGCACGACGAGGTGCACGTGACGACGGTCTTCGTGACGCACGACCAGGAGGAGGCCCTCGAGGTCGCCGACGAGATCGTCGTCATCAACGGTGGCCGCATCGAGCAGGTCGGCAGCCCCGACGACCTCTACGACGCCCCCGCCAACGACTTCGTCATGGGCTTCCTCGGCGAGGTCACGGTGCTCGACGGCCACCTCATCCGCCCCCACGACGTCGTCGTCCACACGCTCCCGGCCGCGGCCGGCAAGGGCGCGGTGCGGGGCGAGGTCGTCCGGGTCACCCGGGTGGGCTTCGAGGTGCGCGTCTCGGTCCGGCCGGAGGGCGCCCGCGAGGCGGACGAGGTCGTCGTGACGCTCACCCGCACCTTCGCGCGGTCGCTCGGCCTCGAGGTGGGCTCGACGGTGTGGCTGGAGCCGGAGGACGGTGCGCGCACGGTGCCCGTGCGCCGCGACGTACCCGTCGGCACCCTCGGCGCCGCCGAGCCCAGCGAGTCGGCCGAGGTCCCCGTCGCCTGACCCGTCCGCGTCGAGTTGGGTCGTACGGCGCGGCGATGACGTCGAGTTGGGTCGTACGGCGCGGCGATGACGTCGAGTTGGGTCGTACGGCGCGGGCGACCGCGCTGTACGACCCAACTCGGTACTTCTGCCGCGGCGTACGACCCAACTCGGTACTTCTGCCGCGGCGTACGACCCAACTCGACGCGCTCAGCCCGCCACCGCCGCCACGACCTCGACGGCGCCGAGGGTGAGGACGGCGAGGGCGAGGAGGAGGGGTACGGCTCCGCCCCGACGCTCCACCGGACGATCGAGCACCCGCCGGGACAGGAGCACGGCCGCGGCGAACAGCGCCGCCAACGCGGCACCGAGGACCGCCACGGGACCGAGCGAGCCCAGGGTGAGCCGACCGATCACCACGGCGGCGACCGCCAGGGACAACGCCGTCCGCTGCCAGGCGAGCGCGGTGCGCTCCCGCGCCGCGCTGTCGGCCGCGTAGCTCACCGCGCGCTCACAGCGACGCCAGCACGACCACGCTCGCGGCCACGAGGCCGATCGCGACGAGCACGCCCAGCGGTGATCCCGGCAGCGGGGCGCTGAGCCGCAGCGCGCGCTCCGTGCGCGCCCAGCGTGCCCACGAGGCGACGGCACAGACGACCCCGAGCACCACGAGGAGCACCGCCAGCGGCGTACGCACCCCGTCGTCGAGGCCCAGGTCCACGGCGTCGACGGCCACGCCGCCCGCGACGAAGGCCAGCGACGTGCGGATCCACGCGAGGAACGTGCGTTCGTTGGCGAGGCTGAACCGGGGATCCGGTTCGTCACCGACCCGGTAGACCCAGCCGGGCCAGCGGGTGTGGGTCGACGACATGCCTCCCACCGTAGACGCGGACACCGCGTCCACCATTCGAGACTAACTCAAGTAAATAACTACAGATACTTAGATAGGGATCGGCGGTCGGTGCTCCGACCCGCACCGCCACTCCCCGAACAGACCCGACCGGAAGAAGCCCATGTCCGACCTGCGCAGCACCATCGACAACGCCGGCTCCCGGCGCTCCAAGCTCCCCTGGATCGTCGGGGTGGTCGTCCTCGTCCTCGTGGCCGGCATCGGCTGGGCCGTCGCCAGCAGCGGCGGCGGCGCCGCCGAGGCCGCCGGCAGCGGCGAGCCCGTGCGCGGCGGGACGCTCGAGTTCGCGCTCATCGACTACCAGCGCAGCCCCGACCCGCAGCTGGGCACGAACTACGCCGAGTCGATCATCGCCAACAACGTCACCGACAAGCTCGCGTGGCAGGACCCGGACACCGGCGAGATCACGCCGTGGCTGGCCGAGTCGTGGGAGGTCAACGACGACCTCACCGCGTTCACGTTCCACCTCCGTGACGACGTCACCTTCAGCGACGGCACCCCGTTCGACGCCGAGGTCGTGAAGGCGAACTTCGACCAGTACATCCAGGGCGACCCCGCGCTCGACATCAACGCGAACGGCGCCCCGCTCTTCCCGGGCTACGCCGGGACCGACGTCGTCGACGAGCACACCGTGACGATCCGCTTCGAGGCCCCGCTCGCCAGTGCCCTCCAGGCCGTCTCCTTCACGGCGAACGCCGGCCCCGGGTTCCTGGCTCCCTCCACCCTCGCGCTGAGCGCCGAGGAGCGGACGGACCCGACGAAGGTCATCGGCACCGGCCCGTTCGTCTACGAGTCGTGGGAGGAGCAGGTCTCGACCGTGCTCGTGAAGCGCGAGGGCTACGACTGGTCGCCGCCGGCGCTGGGCCACGACGGCGAGGCGTACCTCGACAGGATCGTCTTCAACACCATCCCCGAGGCGAGCGTGCGGACCGGCTCGCTGGTCTCCGGCACGCTCGACGCGACGCTCGACGTCGGCACCACCGACGAGCAGCCGCTGGAGGACCAGGGCTTCGAGATCATCTCGCGCGGGGTGTCCGGCACGGCCATCTTCTTCAACCTCAACGCCTCGATCTTCCCGACCAACGACATCGCCGTGCGCCGCGCCATCCAGCTCGGCTGGAACCGCGAGGCCGTCGAGCAGACCGTGCTCACCGACTCCTACTCGATCGCCACGTCGGTGCTGGCCCCCTCCGTCCGGGGCTACGAGGACCACAGCCAGACGCTCCGGTACGACGCGGACGAGGCCCGGCGGATCCTCGACGAGGCCGGCTGGGTCGAGGGCTCCGACGGCATCCGCGAGAAGGACGGACGTCGGCTGGAGGTGAAGCTGCTCGGCATCAACAACCTCGTGCCCAACAAGCCGGCCTACGAGTCCGTGCAGCAGGACCTCGCCGAGATCGGCATCGACCTGCAGCTGACCGTCGTGCCGATCCCGGACTACACCGCGAACGTGGCCAACGCGGCGACGGAGTGGAACGTCGTCGCCGCCAACCGCTCGCGCAACGACCCGGCGGCGCTGACGCTGCAGTACAGCCCCGCGAACGGCAACGGCTCCTACCTCGGACCCGACGCCACGGGTGTCGACGTCGACCGGGTGACCGAGGTGCTCGGGGCGATCGAGACGACCCTCGACCCCGACGAGCGCGACGCGGCGGCCGCGGCGGCGCAGGACCTCCTGCTCGAGGAGTACGCCCTCGTCAACCCGATCTACAACCCGTCGCAAGTCATCGCGCACGCCGATCACGTGCACGGGATCGTCTTCGACGCCCAGTCCCGGAACCACTTCGTCGACACCTGGAAGAGCAACGGGGAGTGACACCGCGGCTGGGGGAGCCCGGGCTGGCTCGGGCTCCGTCGGCCGCACCCCGGGAAGGAGCGCCCGATGCTGCGTTACGTCGCCCTCAAGGTGGGCCGCGCGCTGTTCGTCGTCTGGGCCGCGTTCACGGTGAGCTTCGTGCTGCTCTTCGTGCTGCCGGCGGACCCGGTCGACCTGTTGTTCGACCCGGCGGAGGTCAACACCATCCCGCCGGAGGTCCGTGAGCAGGTGGCGGCGAACTACGGGTTCGACGACCCCGTGCTCGTGCAGTACGCCGACCGGCTCTGGCACGCGGCTCGCCTGGACTTCGGCACCTCGGTGCAGTCGGGGCGCCCGGTCACCGAGGCGATCCTCGGCGTGCTGCCCGCGACGCTCGTGCTCGCCGCCGGCGCGCTCGCGCTGGCCGTGGTGATCGCCTTCGTGATCGCCCTGGTGGCCACGGCGACGGAGGCCCGTTGGCTCCGCGACCTGGTGGAGGCGCTGCCCTCGGCGGCGGTCTCGATCCCCGTCTTCCTGTCCGGGATCCTGGTGCTGCAGGTGTTCTCGTTCCAGCTGGGGTGGTTCCCCGCCTTCGGGGACGAGGGGTGGCGCAGCCTGGTGCTGCCCCTGGTCACCCTCGCGATCCCGGTCTCGGGCCCCATCGCCCAGCTCCTCGTGCGCAGCTTCGCGACGGAGCTCCGCTCGGGCTACGTCACCACCAGCTGGGCCAAGGGCGCCGAGCGCAGCCAGATCATCGTCGGCGACGTGTTCCGCAACGCCGCGCTGCCGGCGCTGACGATCGCGGGGGTGACCTTCGGGAACCTCATCGCGGGGTCCGTCATCACCGAGACCGTCTTCGCCCGCAAGGGCATCGGCCGGATGACCCAGACGGCGATCAACACCCTCGACGTACCCCTCGTGCAGGGCATCGTGGTGCTGGTCGCGGTCTGCTTCGCCCTCATCAACCTGGCGGTGGACCTGGTCTACCCGCTGCTCGACCCACGCCTGCGCGCCACGCTCGCCGACACCCCGGCCCGCGTGCCCGCCTGAGGCAGGAGGAGATCCGATGAGCATCGACACCGTTCCGACCGCCGGGCCGGGGGCCACCGCTCCGCCGCCCGCGATCAGCGGGCCCGAGCCGGCCCCGCCCGCGGGCAGGACCGCGGGGGGCCTCGCCCGCGCGATCGGGCACCACGTCGCGGAGGTCGCGCGCCAGCCGGTGCTCCTCCTCGCGTGGGCGGTGGTGCTCGTCGCGATCGGCTGGGCGCTCGCGCCGGGCCTGTTCACCAGCCACAGCCCCTACCAGGGGGATCCCTCGGCGAGCTTCGCGCCGCCGAGCGGCGAGCACTGGTTCGGCACCGACCGGCTCGGTCGCGACCTCTACGCCCGCAGCGTCTATGGCGCGGCCACGACGTTGTCGGCGACCCTGCTGGCCGTCCTCATCGCCTTCGGGGTCGGGACGGTCGTCGGTCTCGCCGCGGGCTTCTCGGGCGGCTTCGTCGACACGGCGATCATGCGCGTCGTCGACGTCTTCCTCGCCATCCCCAGCCTGCTGCTGGCGATGGTCGTCGTCTCGGTCCTCGGCTACTCCACCCACAACATCGCGATCGCGGTCGGCATCTCCTCCATCGCCTCGTTCGCCCGCGTCATGCGCTCCGAGGTGATCGGCGTGGTCACCCGCGACTACGTGCGTGCGGCCTACGGCCTGGGCGTCGGCCGCTGGCGCGTGGTGCGCACCCACGTCGTGCCCAACTCCCTCTCCTCCGTGGTCGCGCTCGCGGCGCTCGAGGTCGGCGCCGCGATCCTCGCGGTCGCGTCGCTCGGCTTCCTCGGGTACGGCGCGCCGCCGCCCGAGCCGGAGTGGGGCCTCCTCGTCGCCGAGGGCCGCGACTTCATCGCCGTCCACCCCTGGACCTCCCTCCTGCCCGGCGCCGCGCTGGCGGTCGTCGTGATCGCCACCCACCGCATCAGCACCTCGCTCCGGAAGGACCTCGGATGACCCACGCCCTCGTCGCCCCGCCCGTCGCCGGGCCGGCGCCGGACGCCGAGCCGTTGCTGGCGGTGCGGGACCTCCACATCGACTACCGGGCCGGCCGCAACCGCAGCCCTGCCGTCCGCGGGGTGAGCCTCGACGTACGCCCCGGCGAGCTGGTCTCGCTGGTGGGGGAGTCGGGGTCCGGGAAGACGACCCTGGTCCAGGGCGCCCTCGGGCTGCTGCCCGGCGCCGCCCGCATCAGCAGCGGCTCGGTGGCGTTCCAGGGTGTCGACGTCACGGGGTGGAACGACCGGCGGATGGCGCTGGTGCGCGGCAGCTTCGTCGGGTTCGTGCCGCAGGACCCCAACACCTCGCTGAACCCGACCAAGAAGATCGGGCGCCAGGTGGTCGAGGCCGTGCGGTTCAACGACACCGGACCCGCGCGGAACGCGGCGGCCTACCGGGAGGCGGCGATCGAGAGCCTCGTCACCGCGGGCCTGAAGGACCCGGAGCGGGTGGCGGGGCAGTACCCCCACGAGCTGAGCGGCGGGATGAAGCAGCGCGTGCTGATCGCGATCGCCCTCGCCGGAGGTCCCGAGATCATCGTCGCCGACGAGCCGACCAGTGCACTCGACGTCACGGTGCAGAAGCGCATCCTCGACCACCTCGTCGGCCTGCAGGAGCAGCTCGGCATCGGCATCCTGCTCGTCACCCACGACCTGGGTGTCGCGCTCGACCGCTCCGACCGGATCCTCGTCATGCAGCGCGGGCGGCTGGTCTCGGAGGGCCCGGTCGGCGAGGTGCTCCAGGGCACGGACGACCCCTACACGCAGCGCCTGCTGGCCGCGGCGCCGTCGCGGCACAGGGGCCGGCTCGAGCCGCAGGTGCCGGTCGTCGTGACGCCGCCGGCCGACGCGCCGGCGGCGCTGGAGGGCCGGGGGCTGACGAAGAGCTATCGGCTGCGTGGCCGCGGTGCCGGCGAGCCGCTGCGGGCCCTCGATGCCGTGGACCTGGTCGTCAGGCGTGGCACGACCCACGCCGTGGTCGGTGAGTCCGGGGCGGGGAAGTCGACCCTGGCGAGCATCCTCGTGGGCTTCTCCCGCGCCGACGCGGGCACGGTGCACGTCGGCGAGCGCGAGACCACCGGTCTCGGGCGTCACGAGCTGCGGGAGGTGCGCCGCGACCTCCAGTTCGTCTTCCAGAACCCGTTCACGTCCCTCGACCCGCGCTTCACCGTCGCGCGGATCATCGCGGAGCCGCTCGACGCGTTCGGGCTGGCGACCGGCCGCGAGGAGCGGAGGGCGCGGGTCGCGGAGCTGCTGCGCCAGGTGGCGCTCGACGAGTCGTTCGCGCAGCGGCTGCCGCGTCAGCTCTCCGGTGGCCAGCGCCAGCGCGTGGCGATCGCGCGTGCCCTGGCGCTCAAGCCCGAGGTGATCGTGCTCGACGAGGCCGTGAGCGCGCTCGACGTCTCGGTGCAGGCCCAGATCCTCCAGCTCCTCGTGGACCTCCAGGCGGAGCTCGGGCTCAGCTACGTGTTCGTCACGCACGACCTCGGTGTGGTGCGACTGCTCGCGCACGACGTGAGCGTGATGCAGGACGGGCGTGTGGTCGAGACGGGGCGTGTCGACGAGGTCTTCGCCGCGCCCCGGCACGCGTACACGAAGGAGCTCCTCGCCGCGATCCCCGGCGCGACCTCCTGAGTGCGCGGGGCCCGGGGGCGTCGGTGCCCTCGGTGCCCTCGGTCGCCTCGGTCGCGCGGCCCCGGGAAAGAAAACGCGGACCGGGGAAAGAAAACGCGGACCCGACCTCGGATGAGAACGATCCAATCGTGTCTGCGAGGTCGCCGCGTCCGCGTTTTCTTTCTCCGCGCATCGGCTCGGGCGCCGATCTCATCGGACGACGCCCATTCCTGCCCGATCACCTGGTGTTGTGTGGGACACTTCCTTTGATCGATCAAAAACCTCGCTAGTGGAGAGACGACGACATGCGTTACGTGGCGGCCGGCACGGCCCCCTTCCGGAAGACCCTCGTGGGCGTCGGGCTCGCGGGTGCGTTCGCCGTCTTCGCGCTGGTGGCGTTCGTCGCGGCGGTCCTGACCGCGACGCTCGACCTCGCGCGTCGCTGACCTCCCGCGTCGCTGACCCGCCCGTCGGGCTAGCGTCCGACCTGTGAGGGGTCTGGTGGCGGCGAGCGAGCGCCACCAGGTCGCGATCTACCTCCTCGCCATCGTGGCGGCCGGCCTCACCGGGCTCCTGCTCCCCGGCGCTGCCGCGCTCGACGTCGCGATCGAGCCCGTGCTGGGCCTGCTGCTGTTCGCGACCTTCCTCGGCGTACCGTTCGGGGCCCTCGGACCCGCCCTCCGCGACGGCCGCTTCCTCCTCGCGCTCCTCGTGCTCAACTTCGTGCTGGTTCCGGTCGTCGTGGGCCTGCTCAGCCGGTTCGTCGCCGCCGAGCGGGCCGTCCTCGTGGGCGTGCTCCTGGTGCTGCTGGCGCCGTGCATCGACTACGTCATCGTGTTCGCCGGCCTCGCGGGCGCGGCCGCCGAGCGCCTCCTCGCCGCCGCGCCGCTGCTGATGCTGGCGCAGGCGGCGCTGCTCCCGGCGTACCTCTGGCTGTTCGTCGGCCCCGACGTCGCCGACGTGGTGGCGGCCGGGCCGTTCCTGCGCGCCCTCCTGGTGCTGATCGTGCTGCCGCTCGCCGCCGCCGTGCTCGTGCAGCGGGCGGCGCGCCGGGGGCGTGCCGGCCGGGTGGTCGTGGACGTCGCGGCGGCCGCGATGGTCCCGCTCATGGCGGCGACGCTCGCCGTCGTGGTCGCCTCCCAGGTGCCGGGCATCGCGGACGGGCGGCTGACGACGCTGCTGGCCGTGGTCCCCGTGTACGTCGCGTTCCTCGTCGTCATGGCACCCCTCGGCGCGCTCACGGCGCGGGTGGCCGGTGTCGACGCCCCCGCAGCGCGGGCGCTCGTGTTCAGCGGCGCGACCCGCAACTCGCTCGTGGTGCTGCCGCTGGCCCTCGCGTTGCCGGAGGCCTATGCGATCGCGGCGCTCGTCGTCGTCACGCAGACGCTGGTGGAGCTCGTCGGGATGGTGGTCTACGTGCGGGTCGTGCCGCGGCTGGTGCCGCTCACTCCGCGGTGACGACCTCACCGTTGCGGGGCATGCCGGGCAGGGCGCTCGCGTCCGGCTCCTTCGCGTGGCTCGCGAACGGCGGGTCGATCTCCCCGGTGCACGTGATCGCCGGCCACGTGAGCGGCAGCCCCGCTGCGGCGTCGACGCGCGCGCGGTCCATGAGGTGCACGTGGAGGTGGGGCATCGAGGTGTTGCCGGTGTTCCCGACCCGGCCGAGCTCGGCGCCCGTCTCGACGTGGTCGCCCGGCCGCACGGTCGCCGATCCCTGCCGCAGGTGGGCGTACGCCGCGACCGTGCCGTCGTCGTGACGCACCAGGACGTGGTTGCCGAGCACCGCGCGGGTGCCGACGACCTCCCGCAGGACCCCCTCGAGGGTGAGCATGAAGAGCAGCCCCTGCCACGTGTCCCGGGCGCGGTGGTCGCGCTGGCGGTCGGTGGCGGTGACGACCTCGCCCGCGGCCATGGCGAGCACCGGGGCGTCGAACCCGGGGTACCGCTCGGGTCGCGTGCCCCGCAGCCCGAAGCGAGCCAGGGGCGGGGTGTCCGGCGTGGAACGCCCGCAGAGGTCCACCGCGCACAGCTGCCCGCGGGTGCGCGTGCCGTGGCTCGGGACGCGCTGCCCGGGGCTGTTCACGGCCGTCCACGTGCCGCGCACCGGGGGAGCGAGCTCCACCGGCGGCCCGGGCGCCGCGGTGGGCGCGACGGTCATGAGCAGCGAGAGCACCACGATCCCCACGACGACCCCGGCCACCGTGACGGGTCCGCCGGGCAGCAGACCGTCCCCCGGCACGACGTCCAGGACGGCACTCAGGACGTCCGCCACCATCAGCACGAACAGGACGGCCAGCAGCCGCGCCCACACGACCCGCGCCCCCGCGATCCCCCGCACCATCCTCGGGCCCCCTCCCTCGACGTACCCGCCAGCCAAGCAGGCCGCGACAACCGGGGGTCAGCGGCCGCCGCGGCCGTTCCCGCCGCCGTTCCCGCCGCCGTTGCCGCGGCCGTTCCCGCCGCCGTCGCCGCCGCCGCTCCCGCGGCCGCCGCCGTTGTTGTTGCCGGGCCCGGCGTTGGGGTTGCCGCCGTTGCCGCCGGCGGCGGGGGTCGGGGTCGGGGTCGGGGCCACCGTGGGTGCCGGCTCCGCGGGCGTGGTCGGCGCCGACGCCGGCGCCGACGACGGGGCGGTGGTCGTCACCTGCTCCGCGGTGGCCTCGGGCGTCGGGCTGTCCACGACCTCCTCGGCGACCTCGTCCTGGGACGCCGTCGGCGTCGGTGCGGGGACGGGTTCGGCGTCGGAGTCGTCGAGGGTCAGGACGAGCGCGACCACGGTGGCCGCGGCGGCGACGAGCACCCCCGCGGCGGTCCGCACGCGCCGGGGTGACGCCGTACGCCGCGGAGCCGCCCCGTGCGGCACCTCGACGCGCGCGGGAGCGGGCCACGCCTGGGTCGCCTCGGCGACGACCACCGGACCGGCGAGCGGGCCGAGCGACCGAGCGGACTCGCGGGCCGCGAGGCTGCGCAGGCGGTCGGCGACCTCCGCGGCGGCGGGTCGGTCGGCGGGTCGGTCGGCCGTCATCGCGCGCAGGAGCTCGACCCAGGCGAGCTCGAGGCCCTCGGGCAGCTCGGGTGCGCGGGTCAGGCGGGCCAGCGCGGCCTCGGTGGCCGGCCCGGGGTAGCAGGCGCGGCCGGTGAGGGACTCGATGAGACCCAGCCCCAATGCGTAGACGTCGACCGCCCCGGTCAGGTCCCGCTCGCCGCGCACCTGCTCGGGGGCGAGGTAGGCGGGGGAGCCGACGGTCGTCCCGGTCCGCGTGTGGTGGGCGGTCTCGCCGATCAGCCGGGCGATGCCGAAGTCTGTCAGCCAGACGCGACCGTCCGCGCGGACGAGGATGTTCCCGGGCTTCACGTCGCGGTGGACGATCCCCGCGGCGTGCACGTGCGCGAGCGCCGCCGCCACCTGGGCGCCCACGCCGGCGACCCTGGCCGGCGGCAGCGCGCCGGTGCGGGTCTCGGTGCGCAGCGTGTGGGCGTCGACGAGCTCCATCACGAGGTAGGGCCGACCGTCGGCGACGCCGGAGTCGAGGACCGCGACGAGGTTCGGGTGGTCGACCTCGGCCATCAGGCGCGCCTCGTCGACGAACCGGGCGCGGTCGGCGTCGTCGAGGCCGGCCTCGTGGAGCAGCTTCACGGCCACCGGTCCGCCGGTCGTCACGTCGGTCGCGCGGTGCACCTCCGCCATGCCGCCGCGGCCCACCACCTCGTGCAGGACGTAGCGGCCGGCGAGGAGCTGGCCGGCGGTGTCAGGCATGGGAACTCCTCGGCGGTGCGCCCGGTGCCGTGCGCCGGTGGCGGGGGGATGGTCGTGCACGGTGTCGCTGGTCGGCCGCCCGAGGGCCTGCAAGCCGTTACCCGTTCTCCGCGAGTTCCATGCGTGACAGCGGATCCTCGATCGAGTGCAAGGCCCGCCATGTGAATGTGCAAGACCGACACAATTCGCGGCGTGGCAGTGGCAGTCAATTCTAGGTTCGAGGGATGTCACAGATTCCGGGGGAGGGTGCGGAGCACCTGGCCGCCCAGCACAGTCCCTACGTCCCGCCCACCCCGCAGACCTACGCCGCCGGGACGTTCTTCCCGCCCGGATCGGTGCCGCCCGAGAAGAAGCCGTGGTTCAAGCGCAAGCTCGTCTGGGGCATCGCCGCCGCCGTCCTGGTCGGCGGTGCTGCGGCCGGTGGGAACACGGGGAGCTCCGGTGAGGGCGACGACGAGAAGCCGCTGGCAGTCGAGACGTCCGCGCCCTCCCCGAGCCCGGAGCCCGAGCCCGTCGACGTCGAGACCCCCGCCGTCAGCGAGTCTCCGGCGCAGGTGGCCCAGCCCGAGCCGGAGCCGGAGCCCGAGCCGGAGCCCGAGCCGGAGCCCGAGCCGGAGCTCACCGCGGGGCAGGAGAACGCCCTCCGCACGGCCGAAAGCTATCTGGACTTCGCACCGTTCTCCCGGTCAGGACTCATCGAGCAACTGGAGTTCGAGGGATACGAGACGACGGAGGCGGAGTACGCCGTGGACAACGTCGACGTCGACTGGAACGAGCAGGCCGCCGAGGCGGCCGAGGGCTACCTCGACATGACCGGGTTCTCCCGTTCCGGCCTCATTGAGCAGCTCGAGTTCGAGGGGTACACCGCCGAGCAGGCTGTCTACGGTGTCAACGAGGCGGGTCTCTGACCTCACGTTGACCGACGACGCCGGCCCCCGATCCCGTCCAGCGGATCAGGGGCCGGCGTCGCCGTCGAGACGCGACCTCAGGCGCCGGACGACACGGCGTCGTCGACGTAGAGCCGTTGCGCGAGTTCACGGCCGCCCGCATCGAGCTGTCGCACGGTGTTCTGCGTGATGGCGTGGACGGTGTCGAAGACGGCCTCATCGGCACCTCGCACGACGCACCTGGTCGGGATGCGGAAGAGGACGTAGTTGCCGGAGCCTGAGGCCGTCGGTCGTGGAGTGTCGGTGCAGGGGGTGGTGTGAATGTCGTCGAGGCTGCCCGCGTAGGTGTTCGTGCCCTGCTCGACCGGCCGTCCCACTGTCCATCGGATGTACCCACCCGCCCGCGGTGAGTTCTCCGCGCCTTGGAGTATCACGGCGATCGTCTGCTCGCCCTCCTGCCGGTTGCTCGCCCGGACCTGGCCGTAGAGGTCCCGCACGTTCACGCGGACGTAGACGACGGACTCCGTCGTCACCACTCCTACGCTCCGGATGTCGGACGCCTGCTGGTCGATGCGGTGCGTGAAGGCAGGGCCCCGGGAGTAGTACACGTTGATCCGCGCGTCACGAGCCGCGTCGGAGAACGTGAAGCTGGACCCCTCGGCCGGTGGCGCCGAGGCGTTGGTCATCGGTGCCCCGACGGTCAGGGCGACGACCGCCGCCGTTCCTGCTGCCCACATCGACGTCCGTCGCACCTGGATCCCCCTCCGCCGTGGTCGACCTGTAGGCCGTTCAGACGCACGCTAGTCCCGTCAGCGGTAGTTCGTGAACTGCACCGCGAAGTCGTAGTCCTGCTCCTTCACCAGCGCCTGCACGGCCTGGAGGTCGTCGCGCTTCTTGGACGAGACGCGCAGCTCGTCGCCCTGGATCTGCGCCTTGACGCCCTTCGGGCCCTCGTCGCGGATCAGCTTCGAGATCTTCTTGGCGTCCTCCGTGGAGATGCCCTCCTTGAGGACGATACCGATCTTCGAGGTCTGGCCCGACGGGCGCGGCTCGGAGGCGTCGAGCACCTTGAGCGAGACGCCGCGCTTGATGAGCTTGCCCTGGAAGACGTCGAGCACCGCGGTCGCGCGGTCGTCGGCCGACGCGGTGATCTCGATGGCCTCCTCGCCCTTCCACTCGATGGTGGCGCCGGTGCCCTTGAAGTCGTACCGCGTCGCGATCTCCTTCGCGGTCTGCCCCAGGGCGTTGTCCACCTCCTGGCGGTCGAACTTGCTCACGATGTCGAACGACGAGTCGGCCATGGGTGCTCCTGCAGATCGGGTACGGCGGGTGGTCGCGGCGGTTTCCTCGGTCGCGACCGCGTGCGCTATTGTTTCGTGCTGTTGTCACCCGGCCAAGTCGGGCGTCGACATGGCGGGTTGCCCGAGCGGCCAATGGGAGCGGACTGTAAATCCGTCGGCGTAGCCTTCGAAGGTTCGAATCCTTCACCCGCCACAGCAACGAGAACGGCCCCGGCACTGCGAACGCGCAGCGCCGGGGCCGTTCTGTCGTGCGCGCTCAGATGCGGCGGAAGAGCGCGGCGAGGGCCTGGCCGCCGCCGATGCACATGGTGACGATGCCGAGCTCCTTGTCGGAGCGGTGGAGCTCCTTGGCGACGCGCAGGGAGAGGATCGCCCCGGTCGCGCCGACGGGGTGACCGAGCGCGATGGCGCCGCCGTAGGGGTTGACCTTCTCGGGGTCGAGCTTCGCGTCGCGCACGACCGCGACGGCCTGGGCGGCGAAGGCCTCGTTGCACTCGATGACGTCGATGTCGCCGGGGGTGGTGCCGGTCTTCTCGAACAGCGCCTTCAGCGCGAGCACGGGGGCGTAGCCCATGAGCTCGGGCTCCATCGCGCCGGTGGTCACGGCCTCGAGGGTGACGAGCCCGGTCAGGCCCCGCTCCGCGACGGCCTGCTCGGAGGCCAGCACGACGGCGGCGGCGCCGTCGTTGATGCCCGAGGCGTTGCCGGCGGTGACGGTGCCGTCCTTGGCGAACGCCGGGCGCAGGCCGGCGAGGGTCTCCAGCGTGGTCGCGGGCTTGGGGTGCTCGTCGGTCTCGACGGTGAAGGGTCGACGGCCGCCGACCTCGACGGCGACGATCTCCTCGGCGAACGCGGCCTTCGCGGCGTCGGTGGCGGCGCGGCGCTGGGACTCGAGGGCGAACTCGTCCTGCTCGACGCGGGAGACGCCGTACTTGGCGGCGACGTTCTCGGCGGTCACGCCCATGTGGATCCCCTGGAAGGGATCGGTCAGCATCATGACGGTGCCGTCGACGAGCTCGCGGCTGCCGAGCTTGTAGCCGTTGCGGGCGCCGAAGTCGTAGAACGGCATCCGGGTCATGGACTCGTCGCCCCCGGCGACGGTGACGTCGAGGTCGTTCCAGCGCATCTCCATGGCGGCCGACCAGATGGCCTGCAGCCCCGAGCCGCACAGCCGGTTCACCGTGTAGGCCGGGACGTTCTTCGGCAGGCCCGCGGTGACCGCGACCCGGCGCGCGTTGTAGGCGTCCGGGCCGACCTGCCCGATGCAGCCCATGACGACTTCCTGCACGTCGCTGCCCTCGACGCCGGCCCGCTGCAGCGCCGCGGTGGTCGCCTGCGCGCCGAGCTCGTGGGCGGGCACGTCCTTGAACACGCCGCCGAAGCTGCCGACGGGGGTGCGCGCACCGTCGACGAGGACGATCTTCGATTCGCTCATGGGCGCAGCGTACCGAACGTTCGCTCGGTCGGGTCCGGACCGCTGCGTTGTCCCCGTCCGCGTGACGGGTGCCACATGGTCCTGCTATGAAGTGAACTCATGTCAGTTCGCCGAGGAGGCAGGATGTCGGTTCTCGCCGAGGAGGTGCTGGTCGCCGGCCGGCCGCTGCGCAACCGCATCGTGGCGACCGCGCACGGCACGGCGTCCGTCGTCGACGGCATGCCGACCGCAGCCGACGCCGCGTACTGGCGCCGTCTGGCGCAGGGCGGGCCCGGTCTCGTCGTCACCGGTGGCATCTCCGTGAGCGCCGCGTCGACGTTGCGGGCGCGCTACCCCGGCGAGGCCTGGCACGACCACGCGGCCGAGGCCTATCGAGAGAAGGCCTCGGCGATCACGTCGAACGGTGCGGTCGCGCTGGCGCAGCTGTGCCACCTGGGGCGCGAGACCCTCGGGGCCGCGACGTTCCTGCCGTTCGAGGCCCCGAGCCCGGTCCGGTCTCCGCGGGAGCCCGCGATGGCGCGCACCCTCACCGTCGACGACTGCGCGGAGGTGGTCGCGTCCTTCGTGACATCGGCCTGCCGGATGGTCGACGCGGGATTCGACGGGATCGAGCTGCACGCCGCCCACGGTTACCTGCTGGCACAGTTCCTGGATCCCGCCACGAACCTGCGGACCGACCGGTACGGGGGCTACCGGGGCGGTCGAGCGCGCATCGTGGTCGAGATCGTCGAGGGGATCCGAGCGTGCCGTCCCGGCGCGATCGTCTCGCTGCGGCTCTCGCCGTCGACGGACCCCGGCGGCATGGACCTCGCCGAGGTGTGCCGCTCCGCGCTGGTCGTCCAGGAGCGCAGCCCCGTCGACCTGGTCAGCCTCTCGTGGGGGAGCCGCTTGGGCTACACCCCCGACATGGGGACCGATCGGCCGCCTCTCGCCGCTGCCGCGGCTGCCCCGACCCTGCGCGAGCTGCGGGCGGGGCTGGGGGTGCCCCTCCTCGTCGGTGTGTCGTTCCGTGACCGGGCCGACCTCGAGTCGATGGTCGACGATGGTCGCGCCGACCTCGTCGGCATGGCCCGGCCCCACCTCGCGGATCCCGACGTGACGACGAAGCTGCTGACGGGTCGCGACGACGACGTCCGCCCCTGCGTCTCCTGCAACGAGGACTGCCGCGCGTTCGACCCCGTGGCGCTGTGCGTGGTCAACCCGGACCTCGCTCCGCCGGGGGAGCGAGGTCCGGCCAGCCGCTCCGCAGTGGGTGGGCCTGCCCACCTCCCCCCGCCCCGCGATCGCCGCCGGTGGCTCCGTCGCGGTCGTGGGCGCGGGACCGGCGGGCCTCGAGACGGCTCTCACGATCGCGCTCGCGCGCCCTGATGTGGACGTGGTCGTCCACGACAGGGCGGACCGGCTGGGCGGCCAGCTGTGCACCGCCACGGCGAGCGGGACCAGGCCGGGCTGGTCACGCCTGCTGCGCTACTACGAGCGGCAGCTGGCGCGCGCGGGCGTCCAGCTGCGGCTGGGCTCCGAGGTGAGCGACGCGCTCGGGATGCCCACGGTGTGGGCGGCGGGCGCCGTGGAGGAGCAGGCGCCGGCGGGCCGGGTCACGTCGACCCGGTTCCTCACGGACCGGTCCCTGCGGCCGTCCCGGCCCGTCGTCGTCGACGACGGCTTCGGGTGGTGGCCCGCCCTGAGCTCGGTGGAGCTGGCGTTCGACCGCGGCGCCGAGGTCGTGACGCTCGTGACCGCCGCGCCCAGCCTGGGTGCGGCGATCCCCGCCGACGCGCGAGCGCAGCTGCTGCGCCGGCTCCGCGGCCGTGCGCTCGACGTGCTCCCCCTCACCGAGGTGGTGGGCTCGACACCCACCGGTGTCACGGTGCGGAGCAACGGTTCCCCCGGGGCGCGGGAGGTGCACGGTGACGCCGTGGTCCAGGTCGGCCTGCGGACCGCCCTCCCTGCGCCCGACCACGCCGACTGGGCCGTCGGGGACTGCATCTCCCCGCGACGGGTCGCCCACGCCGTCGCCGAGGGACGGGAGCTCGGTCGCCGTCTGGCCCGGACCCCCGACTAGCGACCGGCTCCTCCCCGGGTCGGGGCCCGCTCGACGTCGCGCGTCGCCTCGCCCGTCCGTCAGCGGCACTCCAGCTGCGCGTCGAACAACGCCTCGCGCGCCTCGGCGACGTCGTCGGGCTCGGGGGCGAACTCCTCGGGGTCCTTGTCCTCGAGGTAGGCCACCCACGTCTCGTGCTCCGCCTCGAGCCCGTCGGGAGCTCCGGCCGTCTCGAGGAAGTCGAGGATGCCGTCGATGTCGACGTTCATGCCGGGGAGCACCGGGTTGTAGGCGACGGCCGCCGACGCGGTGTCGGCCTCGACGGCCTCGCAGCAGGTGTCGCCCCCGCGGTCGCCCCCGTCCTGCGGGTCCGTCGTGGTGCCGGTGCCGGTGCTGGTGCCGTCCTCGTCGTCACCTCCGCAGGCCGTCAGGGTGACGGCGGCGAGCGAGAGCAGGAGCGCGGCGGCGGTGCGGTGCATGGAGGTTCCCCCGGGGTGTCGTGGGTGGGCGGTACGGCGCAGGTCCCTGCCCCGCGGAGCCCTCGGTCATGCACGGGTGGGCCACCCAGGCGGGGGGCAGGAAGGACCCGGAACGCCGGATCCGGACTGACGCACTCCGGAAACGCACCTGAAACAGCGCGCTCTTAGGTTCCTCAGGTCCCTCACAGGCTCGGGCCGTGCAGCGGACCTCACCTTCATCCCCCACGAGAGGTCTGCCTTGTCTTCTCCACGTGCTGTCCAGCGGTCGTCGGGGGTCTCCTCGACGCGCCGCACCCGAGCAGGTTCGCGCTTCCTCGTCTCCCTGGCGCTCGGCGCCGCAGCGTTGCCGGCCCTCGCCGGCACCGCCCCCGCGTCGGCCGCGCCCGGGGGTGACAACTGGACCGTCGAGCCCGTGGCCGGTGGCTACGAGGTGACGGTCGAGCTCGACGAGCCCCTGCCGATCGTCTCCGACGCGCCGACCATCGTGGTCGACGGCGAGTCGCTCGGCGTCGCGACGGAGGCCGCCGACGGTCGCAGCCTCAACGTCTTCACGACCGACCCGGCGGTGCTGCAGGCGCGCACCGCGGCAGCGGGCTGGTCCGCGACGGACCCGGCCGGCGCTCCGGCCGCGACGCCCGAGGCCCTCGACGTACCCGCCGAGGAGGCCGAGGCGCTGGCCGCCCTCGCCGACGACCCGGCCGCCCTGGGCGACCAGGCGTGGGACGAGGCCGTCTACAAGTTCGGCGACCAGGCCATCGACCTCGCGGGCATCGGCGGCATCCGCGGCGAGCTGGAGGGCAAGGTCTACCTGCCCGAGGGAGGCGGCGCGCGGCCCACCGTGGTGCTGCTCCACGGCCGCCACAGCTACTGCTACGGCACCGGCGACGCTAACCCCGCCCGGTGGCCCTGCTCCGCCACCCAGCTCTCGATCCCGAGCTACCTCGGGTACGACGGCACCGCCCGCGCCCTGGCGAGCCACGGCTACGCGGTGGTGTCGGTCTCGGCCAACGCGATCAACGCGAACGACAACCAGCTCGCCGCCGACCAGGGCGCCCGGGCCCGGGGCCAGCTCGTGCTCGACACGCTCGACATGCTGCAGGACGCCTCGGCCGGCGAGGCGGTCTCCTACCGCGACGCCGCCACCGGCGCCGACGTCTCGCTCGACGAGGCCTTCGAGCTCGGCGAGGCCGCGGTCGCGCAGCGGGCCGAGGGCTTCGTCGACGGCTACGACGGGCTCGACCCCATGACGGCCACCGACCTCGTCGGTCGCTTCGACCTCACCAACGTCGGCCTCATGGGTCACTCCCGGGGCGGCGAGGGCGTCACGTCCGCCGCCGTGCTCAACGGTGCGCGCGAGACGCCCTTCGGCTTCACGTCCGTGCTGCCCCTGGCTCCGGTGGACTTCGGCCGGATGACGGTGCCCGGGCTCGCCATGAACGTGCTGCTGCCCTACTGCGACGGTGACGTCAGCAACCAGCAGGGCCAGCACATGCTGGACGACAGCCGCTACGCCTTCGGTGACGACGCGCTGCGGGCCGGCACCTGGGTGATGGGTGCGAACCACAACTTCTACAACACGGTCTGGACGCCGGGCGTCTACCGCTACAGCGTCAGCGACGACTGGAGCGGCACCAACCCCGCCAGCGCCCGCGCGACGGAGCCGATCTGCGGCACCGCGCCGAGCACCGCTGCGACGTCGATCCGCATGACGGCGCAGGAGCAGTACGACCAGGGCACGTCCTACATGACGGCCTGGTTCCGCCTGACCCTCGGCGGCGAGGAGCAGTTCCTGCCGATGTTCGACGGCACGGGCGCCGTGCCGGCCGCCCTCGGTGACGAGGACGTCCGCACGCAGGCCACGGCCCCGGGCTCGGCGCGCTCCACCATCGCCTCGTTCGAGCGGACCGGTTCGCTCATCCGCACGACCTCGGGCGCGACGGCGACGGTGTGCGCCTCCCTGGCGGGTCGCACCGTGACGCAGACGCTCCCGGCCTGCGCCACCACGTCCGCCTCGGCGCAGGTGCCGCACTGGACGCCGGCGTCCAACGGCGCGAACGTGCCGGCGAGCCCGATGACCCGCCTCGCGTGGACCGCCCCCGGTGCCGGCGTGCGGGTGACGATCCCGGCCGCCCAGCGCGACGCCTCGGCGTACGAGCGCCTGTCGCTCAAGCTGGCCGCGGACGAGACGGTGGTCGGCGCGACCGACCTGACGCTCGGCCTCATCGACGGCCAGGGCCAGCGGTGGAGCCAGCCTGTCTCCGCGCTGAACCCGCAGGCGCTGCGTCGTCTCCCGGCATCGGCGACGACGACCAGCGCCACGACGCTCGGCAAGATCGTGCTCCAGCAGCTCGCGCTGCCGCTCGACGTGGTGGCCGAGGCCGGCCTCGACACGACGGACCTCCGCGAGGTCAGCCTCACGGGCGTGGCCGGTGAGGACGGGACCGCGGCCGGTGCCGCCTACCTCTCCGACCTGGCGTTCGAGACGTCCGCGGTGGGTGACCTGGCGGTGGAGGACCTCCCGACGGTCAGCGTGTTCGCGCCGGCGACCGAGGAGGGCAGTGCGCCCGGCACGACCGACATCGCGGTCTACCTGGACGCTCCGGCCGACGAGCCGGTGACCGGTTTCGTGTCGCTGCTCGGCTCGACCACCTCCCGCGCGGGAGCGGCCATGGAGCGTGTCGTGTTCGCCCCGGGCCAGACCTGCCGCGTCGTCACCGCCGCGGTGAACGGCGACCGCACGCCCAGCACCTCCGCCTCGACGCAGGTCAAGGCGTCGGTCATCAACACCGCGGGCGGCGTCATGGGGGCCGACGCCATCGTCTTCGCCACCATCCGCGAGGACGACGGCATCGTGCCGGCGCAGAACGGCTCGGTCGCCACCGAGCTGCCCCCCGTGGGCGTCAGCGGCGACCCGTGTGCCGAGCTCGCCGACCTGCGCGGCGGCACGCTCCAGGTCGCGGCCGACGCGGTTCCCGGCGCGCCCCTGACCGTGACGGCCACCGGCTTCCGCGCCGGCGAGTCGGTCAGGGTGACGGGTGCCGGGCTCGAGCCGGTCACGGTGGTCGCGGATGCCGACGGCACCGCCACGGCCGAGCTGGCCGTCCCGGCGGACATCGCGCGGGGTGCCATCGTGCTGACCGCGACGGGCGCGGGCACCACCCGCACCACGACGGGCACGACCTCCGTCCGTGACGCGACGACGCTCACCGCCCCGGCCACGGCCGCGGGACGGTACGCCCAGTCCGCCGTCGTCGCGGTGAACGTGTCCACGGGTGAGGGGGCCGCGGCACCCACCGGTGTGGTCGAGGCCCGCTGGGGCACCGCCAACGGCGGCGTCGTCGCCACCGGCGAGATCGTCGACGGGACGGCCACCCTGCGCCTCCCGGCCAGCTGGAAGCCGGGCACCTACCGGGTCGGGCTCCGCTACGCCGGCAGCGACACGGCGATGCCCGCCCAGGGCGGCGTGGTCGTGACGGTCTCCAAGGGCCGCGTGTCGCTCGGCAACTCGCTCCCCACCCTGCCGACCCCGACGCGGGGGAGCAGCTTCCTCGTCGGCGCCGCGTTCGTCGGCGACGGGGCCGGTCAGGTCGCGCGTCCCGCCGGTCCGATGGTGGTGCGTCTCTACACCTCCAGCGGCCGCGGGGTGTGGTGGTCGGGCGTGCAGCGGCTGAGCGACGGCACGGTCCGGGTCAACCTCCCGGCCCTGCCGCGGGGCTCCTACCGGGCCGACATCGCCTACGGCGGTGACGCCCTGTCCCTGGGCGCGAGCCAGAGCCGCACCTTCACCGTGCGCTGATCCGGCGTCCGGTGACGACCGGCCCCCGTCCCCTGCCGCGCGGCAGGGGACGGGGGCCGGTCCGCGTCTGCCTCACCCCAGCCCGAGCACCTCGATCAGCTCGGCGAACCTCCGCCGCAGCAGCGTGGCGACGGCCGGCCGGCGCCGGTAGAACGCCTCGTGCTCCACCGCGACGTACGACGCGGGGACGCGCTCGCCCTGCACGCGCCAGTCGGGCTCGGGGTCGCCGTCGAGCCCCCACGCCGCGACGACCGGGGCCTCCACCGGCGCGTGCACCGCGTCGAGGACCGGTCGCTCGAGCCCGGGTGGGGCGGGGTCGAGCCCCAGGGCCTCCCGCAGCCGAGCGGCCACCGGTTCGAGGATGCTGTTGCCGGGGTGGTTGACCGTGCGCATCATGTCCCGCCGGGGCGTCGCGAAGAGGTCGGAGACCACCACCGACCCGTGCAGCGCCTCGCGGCGCTCCAGCTCGGCGACCGAGCGTCGACCGACCTCCTCGACGGCGCCCGGCGGTGGCTCGGTCCGGCTCCCGTGGGAGCGACCGGTCACCACCCGCAGGTCGTGGTAGGCCACGACCGGCGGGTCCGGGTCCTCCAGCCCCGGCGGGTGCGCCACGACGTGCCACGGGTGGAGGCCGTGGTAGCGGATCGGCGTCACCAGCGCCGTCCGCGCGTCGGCGGGCAGGTGCTCGGCCAGCTGGTCGGTGCCGATCGGCAGGCCGCGGTAGCCGTCACCGATGGGCTGGCTCACGAACAGGTCGGTGCGGGCGAGCAGGCGCTGGAGGCGCGGGACGTCGTCGGCGGTGAGCTCGTGGGCCGGCGGGACGCGCACGGTCCGCACGTCCGGCCCGCGGAGCAGCAGGCGCAGCGACTCCGCCTGGCAGTTGCCCATCACCACGAGCTGGGGGAGCGACGGGTCGGTGGCCTCGGGGCCGTCGGTGGGCGCGTCGTCCACCCGCACGGCCAGCTCGTGGAACGCGGCGTAGTGCCGCTGCTCGGCCTCGCTGCGGCTCATCGGGTAGACCTGGGACCGTGACCGTCACGCCCGACCACCCACCGGCCCCCGACCGGAGGCTCGTCGTCGCGTCCGTCCCCGCGGACCACGCCTACGTCCGTCATCTCGCTCCCCTCGACCGGCCCGGGCCGGTGCGTCTCGACGACCCGCCCGGTGAGGACGAGCACGGTGTGCCGACGGGCCACTGGTGGCCGCCGGTGCTGCTCGACGCCGCCCGCACGGAGCGGGTGGACGCCGACGTCCTCCACGTCCACTTCGGGTTCGAGGGCCGCACCCCCGCGCAGCTCGAGGAGCTGGTGGCGACGCTGCGACGGACCGGCCGCGCGCTCGTGCTCACCGTGCACGACCTCCACAACCCCCACCTCACCGACCGCACCGCCCACCTCGCGCAGCTCGGGGTGCTGGTCCCGGCCGCGGACGGGCTCGTCACCCTCACCGCGGGCGCCGCCGCCGAGGTCGAGCGGCGCTGGGGCCGCACGTCCGTCGTCGTGCCGCACCCCCACGTCGTGCCGCTGGACGAGATGCGGTCCTGGCAGTCCCGCCGGCGTCCGCGACGCCCGGGCGAGCCCGTCCGCGTGGGCGTCAGCCTCAAGAGCCTGCGTCCCAACGTCGCGGCGGTGCCGGTGCTCGAGGGCCTGCTCGCGGCGGTGCCGCAGGTGCCGGGCACGACGCTCGAGATCGCCCTGCACCGCGACGTGCTCGCTCCCGAGCACCCGCGGCACGATCCGGCGGCCGTCGCCCTCCTCGAGCGAGCCGCGACCGTGCCCGGCGTCGAGGTGCGGGTCCACGACTACCTCGACGACGCGGCGCTCCACGCGCAGCTCGTCGCCCTCGACGTCTCCGTGCTGCCCTACCGCTTCGGCACGCACTCCGGCTGGCTCGAGATGTGCCGCGACCTCGGCACCGACGTGCTGGCCCCCGACCTCGGGTACTACGCGGACCAGGGCCCCGTCGACGTCTACCGCCACGCCGCGGACGGGTCCGTCGACGTCGGCTCCCTCGTCGCGGCGCTCGAGGCGGTCCGCGACCGGGGGCCCCGTCCGCCGATCACCGTGGCGGAGCGGGAGCGCCAGCGCCAGGAGGTCGCGGCCGCGCACGACGCGGTCTACGCCCGCGCCGTCCGCCGGGCCGCCGAGCGGGTTCACAGCCACTGACCGAGGTGGGCGTCCAGCCGGGCGCCCGCCGGGAGGCGACGCAGCCCCGCCACCTCGACGTGACCGACGCCCACGAGGTCGGGGCGGTCCCACCGCGCCGCGCGCCGGTGCAGCCGCAGGTCCCGCACCTCGGCGGCGCCGTCGTTCACGACCCACGTCGCGCAGGAGCCGTCGACGGCTCCCAGCAGCTCCTCGTACGCCGCGGCCCCGCCCACGACGCCCGCGCGGAGCCGGACGTGGAGCCGCGCCGACGCGAACAGGTCGGCGGCCTCCGCGCACCCGTGGACCCGCGGATCGGTCCCGACCACCCGACGCTGCTCGTCGTCGAGCACCACGCGGACGCGCGGCAGCGCGGCCAGCAGTGCGTCGACGGTGACGAGCAGGTCGGTGGGTGTCAGGGCCCCGGGCAGGTCGACCACCACGTCCACCGGTCCCCGCAGCAACCCCCGCCAGGCCACACCCGGCACGGCGACGCGGTCCGCGACCCCGGTCGCCTCGGCCGTGCCGGCGTCGGCGGTGCGCGGTGCGGCACCGGCGTCGGGGCCGTCGTGCCAGGCCACCGCGGTCGGCACGTGGGCCACGAGACCGCCGGCGAGCCAGGAGCGGTGCGCCAGCTCCCAGTCCTCCCCGCCGTAGCCGACGAACGTCGCGTCGAAGCCACCCAGCTCCTCGAACCACCACCGCGAGCAGGCGAGCACCGCGGAGATCACGAAGCGGAAGCCGGTCGCATCGGCGTCGAGCAGGTCGCGGCTGCCGGCGTGGGCGTCCGCGAGCCACGCCGGCTCGGGCAGGTGCCGCTCCGCGGGCGGCGGCAGGGGAGCGTCGACGGGCAGGCCCTCGAGCGTCGCGTGGCGGCGACGCCCGACGGCGACCAGCTCGGGGAGACGGGCGGGCAAGCGGGTCAGCTCCTCGAGGTACCGCGGCTCGGGCGTGGTGTCCGCGTCGAGGAAGACGAGCAGGTCGCCGGAGGCGGACGCGGCGGCCAGGTTCCGCGCCGCCGCCGCCCGGAACCCGCGGTCCTCCTGGCGCAGGAGCCGCACCCCGGGAGGCACCGCGGGCGGCACCGCCGATCCGTCGTCCGCGACGAGCACCTCGTCGGGGCGCACCGTCTGCGCGTCCAGTGCCGCCAGCGTGCGCGCCAGCTGCGCGGGCTGCTCGAAGTGGGGGACCACCACGCTGACCGACCGGTGCGACCCGGGCTCGGCTCGGACGTCCGCCAGGTCCCAGCGGTTGCCGGGGACGGTCGTCCCCCAGGGCGGGCGCGTCACGCGGCCTCCTCCGCGACGTCCCGCCACCAGCGGCGGTAGGCGACGGCGACCTCCGCGGGCCCGGGTCCGACCGGCACCCCGGCCGCCACCCACGTCGACGCCGGGTCGGCCAGCGCCGTCGCGACGGCGGTCCCGAGGTCCGGGTCCGTGAAGAGGGTGGTCGTCCCGGGGCGTAGCGCCGCCATCTCCCGGGCGTAGACCCCGTCCCGCACGAGCGGCCGCCGCCCGGCGGCGATCCACGAGTTCTGGCTGCCGGACGCGGAGACGTTCCGGTGGGCCACGACGGGCACGGTGACGTCCCGCAGCGCGCTCGCCACCGCGGGCTCGGGCACCCGACCCGTCACGCGGACGGGTACGCCGAGGTCGCGCCCGCGCCGTACCAGCGCCTCCAGGTCGGCCGCATGCCCGGCCGCGGCGGCGCCCAGCACCCGGAGCTCCACCGGGCCGCGCGTCGGTGACGGCGGCAGTGCCGCGATCGCGGCGAGGGCCTCGGCGTGGCCCTTGCCCGGGTAGACGAATCCGAAGACGCCGACCGAGAGCGGACCGCCCGTGGCGGGCCGCACGGCCGCACCCTCCAGCGGCACCACCGGCAGCGGCACGACGTGTCCGGGCGTGCGCGGGTGGCACCAGCGCTCGACGAGCGCGCGCTCGTGGTGGGAGCTGACGACCCAACCGGCGGCGACGCCGAGCACGGCGCGGTAGCAGTCGACCCGGCGCAGGAACCCGTCGCCGTCGGTGCGCTGCGGCACGTCGTGCAGCGTCACCGTCAGCTCGTGGCGCCGCGCGAGCGCCACGGCGGCGCGTCCCGCGGAGACCGGGTCGGGTCCCAGCACACGGTCCGTGACGTGGAGGTGCACCCGGCTGCCGGTCGGCAGGTCGTCGGCGCTCCGCGCCACCCGCGCGCCCGTCCAGCGGGCGACCTCGAGCGCGAACCGGGTCACCCCGTGCGTGTCGTCGCCGAGCGCCAGCGTCACCGGCAGGTCATCCACGCCCGTCACCGTCCACCAGCTCCCATCCCTCGTCCCGACGCCGCACGACGCCCAGCTCCGCCATCTCCTCCAGCCACCCGGCCATCGGCCACCAGCCCCAGCGCTCCGCGAAGAGCCGCCCGTTGCGCACGATGTCGGCCGCGTGCTCCACAGGTGGCCGGGAGACCGGGTGGTGCTGGTGGTAGGCGCGCGCCGATCCGTCCCAGCGCAGGTCGAGCCCCGCGCGGGCGCAGCGCTGCCCGAAGTCGGTGTCCTCGGCGCCGTAGCCGGCGTACGCCTCGTCGAACCCCCCGCTCGCGTCCCACGCCTCGCGGTGCAGGGCGAACGACAGCGACCAGAACAGCTCCCAGCGCTCCTCGGCGACCTGCTCGCCGGCAGCCGGCGCGGGGCGCGCCGCGTGCGGCGCGTCGAGGCGGGGCAGGTCGGCGAGCCGGTAGGGGCGCGCCTCGGCCGGGAGGTAGGTGACCGGTCCCGACCAGACGGTCCGGCGGTGCTCGGCTGCCGCCGCCGCGTACGCCGCGACCGTCCCCGCCCCGACCATGCAGTCGACGTCGAGGAACACGAGCACCTCGGCTCCCGCCTCGAGGGCCGTGCGGGCGGCGAGGTTGCGCCCGGCCGCGAGGGGCAGCGCGGCGGGATCGGCAGGCAGGTGCACGACGTCCGGCCCGGTGAGCGCGGGGTCGCCGAGCGCCACGACCACCCGTACGTTGGGGGCGCGCGTCCCGGCGGCCAGCGAGCGTTCCTGCGCGGCGAGGTGCTCGGCCCGGCCGTGCACGACGGTGAGCACCGCGGTGCGGGTCATCGCCGGCCCCCCACCGCGCGCACCACGTCGGCGAACCGGGTCGCGGCGCCGCCGTCGCACCAGCCGGCCCAGCGCCGACCGTCGAGGGCGGCCACCTCGGCCAGGAGGGCGGGCCAGTCGTCGTGCTCGAGGGCGGGCAGCACCCGGACCGGCCAGTCGCCCGCCGCCAGCGCCCGGGCGGTGGCGTGCTGCTCGTCGTGGGGCCGGGCGGCCGGCACGACGACGGCCGGCACCCGCGCGGCGGCCACCTCGGCCAGCGCGTTCTGCCCGGCGTGCACGACGACGACGGCCGCAGCGGCCAGGGCGGCCGCGGGATCGGGGTCCCACCCGCCCGCCCCGCCGAGCTCGCGCACCGGACGCCCCGCCTCCCGGCGCAGCCCGTCGAGCTGGTCGCTGGTCCACGCGGCGCCGCCGGAGCCGCCCAGCACGACGACCTCGTCGCGGCGGGTCACCGTTCCGGCCGTCACCGGGAAGCGCGAGAGCCCGCCCACCGGCACGACCCGCGCCGCGACCTCCGGGGGCAGGCCCTCGACCAGCATCCCGGCCGCCGCGGGCCAGCAGGCGACGAGCACGTCCGCGGCGCGCAGCCCGGTCAGGTGGGGGGCGTCGGAGCGGTCCCCGGGCTGGACGACGGAGACGACCGGCACGCCGTGGAGCCGGCACAGCAGCGCGACCTCCTGCGAGACGTCGCAGACCACGACGTCGGGGCGGGCCGTGGCGATCCAGGCCGAGATGGCGTGCATCCGGGCCCGCAGCCCGTCGTGGTGCCGTGGTGCCCAGTGCAACGTGCCGTTGGCGGTCACCGCCCGCACCTCGCCCCCGTCGTCGCGGGGCAGCGCGACCCACGCCGCGACCGCCGGGTGCGGCTCGGCCGGGCGGGAACCCAGCACGGTCACCTCGGCGCCGTCCGCCGCCAGCACGGTCGCCACAGCGAGGGCACGGTGCAGGTGACCGTGGCCGTGGTGGTGGACGTACCAGCCGACGCGCAGCCCCGCGCTCACGCCGCGGCCGGCAGGGTGGTCACGGCCTCCGCGTACACCTGCTCGTAGGCGTCCACCATCGCCGTCAGCGAGAACGCGTCCTCCACGCGGCGTCGCACCTGGCCGCGGTCGAGCCGGGCGGCGTCGTGCATGGCCTGGGCGAGCGCGTCGACGTCGTCGGGCGGGGCGAGCCGGCCCGACGTGGCGTCGACGATCTCCGCGAGGGCGCCGCGGGCGAAGGCGGCCACGGGCGTGCCGGCCGCCATGGCCTCGACGGCGACGAGGCCGAACGGCTCGTCCCACGCAGGGGTCACGACCGCGACCGCGGCCCGGCCGAGCACGACGTCGAGGTCACGGTGGGCGAGGTGCCCGACGTGCCGCACCTGCTCGCCCAGGTACGGCGCGACCTCCCGCGCGACGTACCCCCGGTCCCCGATCGGTCCGACGAGGTCGAGCCCGATCCCGGCCCGCCGGGCCGCGGCGATCGCCAGGTGCGGGGCCTTCTCGGGCACGAGCCGGCCCACCCAGACCGCGCGCGGCCCTCCGGGGCCGACGCGCCAGCGCAACGGGTCGATCCCGTTGGGCACGACCACCGATTCGGTGGTCGGCGCCCAGCCGGCGGCCATGGCCGCGCTCACCGCGATGAAGCGCGCGCGGGGGGAGGCGAACCGGATCGCGGACTCGAGCCAGGGGAGAGGCGGGGTGTGCAGGGTCGTGACGACCGGTGCCGCCACGAGCGGCGAGAGCGCGATCGGGAGGTGGTGGAGGCTGTTGTTGTGGATGACGTCGACGTCCGCGTCCCGCAGGCTGAGCATGAGGTCGAGGTAGGCGTGGTGCTCCTCCATCCAGCGGTCCGGCGGGGCAGCCACGTCGGCCCGGGCCTCGGGCGTCGCCACGAAGGGCTGCACCGGCAGGGCGGTCGCGCCGAGCGCCGCGTCGGACCCGGGGGCGGCGAACACGACCACCTCGTGACCGCGGCGCCGCAGCTCCAGCACCAGCTGGTGGCTGTGCGCCTCGAGCCCACCGGCGAACGGCTCCGCCAGGGGGAATCGGCTCGATGCGACCACGCAGATCCTCACGTCGTGTCCCTTGTCCTCTCGTCGTCGTGGAGCCGGGGGCCGGGGTTGGGCCCTGCCGCGGGCGGTACCCGATGCGCGCCGCGGTAGCCGTGTGACCCCCGCCTCCCCCTCCGCCGCCGGCCGGTGTCGGTGGGCGGGCCTGCCTAGGCTGCTGATCATGACCACGCCCTCCAAGGAAGACGTCGTCCGCGAGCTCGCGCCCGAGGGCGTCCTCCGCGTCGTGCTCAACCTCGGCAACCCGGTCCTGGTGCAGGGCACGGCCGACGCACCGACGGGCGTGACCGTCGACATCGCGCACGAGGTCGCGCAGCGGCTCGGGGTGGAGGTCGAGCTGCTGACCGTGGGCGCCGCCCGCGACGCCTACGCGGCGCTCGTCGAGGGCCGCGCGTCGCTCGGCTTCCTCGCCGTCGAGCCGGCCCGCGAGGAGGGCGTGCGGTTCACGGTCCCCTACGTGCAGATCGAGGGCGTGCACGCGGTCCGGCCGGACGCCTCCGTCACGAGCAGCGCCGCGGTGGACGCCGCCGGCACGACCATCGGCGTACGCCGCGGGTCGGCCTACGACCTCTACCTCACCCGCACGCTCACCGCCGCGACCATCGTGCGCGGCGACGAGGCCCACGAGGTCTTCGAGGAGCAGGACCTCGACGTGCTGGCGGGCGTGCGACAACCCGTGGAGGCGTACGCCGCGGAGCACGGCCTCCGCGTGCTCGAGCCGGCGTTCCAGCAGATCAGCCAGGCCGTCGCCCTGCCGCGGAGCGTCTCGGACGCCACCGCGACGGAGGTCGACGCCGTCGTGGCCGAGCTCAAGGCCAGCGGGTTCGTCGCGGACAGCCTGGAGCGGGCCGGACAGGTCGCCACGGTCCCCGCCTGAGGGCCCCGGCTGAGGCCCCTAGTCCGGCGGCCGCCGGAGCACGAGCAGGGCCACGTCGTCCTCGGTGCCGTCGTCGCCGACCGTCTCCGCCAGGATCCGCGTGCACGCGGTCTCGGGGTGGTCCTCGGCGGAGAACGACTGGGCGATGCGGGACAGCCGCTCCCAGTAGGGGTCCTGCCCGTCGTCGTGGGCCGGGAGGTCGACCAGCCCGTCGGTGAACAGCGCCAGCGCCTCCCCGGGCGCCAGGTCCAGCACCGTCGTGGTGCGCCGGGCGTCCGGGTCGAAGCCGAGGAGCGGGTCGGGCTCGATCGCCGCGCCCTCGACGCCACCGACCCGCGCGCGGACCGGCGGCGGGTGGCCGGCGTTGCTGACGCGCAGCTCGGCGAACGGCGGAGCGGTCACGGCGTAGAGCACCGTCGCCGTCGTCCCCTCCTCGAAGTGGCACAGCGTCCGGTCGAGGAGCCGGAGCACGACGGCCGGGTCGTCCTCCTCGAGGGCGTGCGCCCGCAGCACGCTGCGCAGCCGACCCATGACGATCGAGGCCTGGAGCCCGTGCCCCATGACGTCGCCCATCACGACGCCGAGGCGGCCGCCCGGGAGCGGGAACACGTCGTACCAGTCCCCGCCGAAGTCACCGTCCGCCGGCAGGTACCGCGCCGCCATCTCGAGGCCGTCCACGTCGCGGAGGGTGGGCAGGAAGCTGCGCTGGAGCACGAGGGCCGACAGGTGCGCGTCGTGGGCGTCGTGGGTCTCGATGGTGCGGACGACGCTCGCGGCGGCGAGCTCCAGGTCGGCGACGTCCTCGCTGCTGAACGAGCGCCGCTGGTGGTAGCCGACGTGGACCACCCCGAGCAGCCGCCCGCGCGACAGCAGCGGTACGCCGAGGAGGCTGGCGACGCCGCTGGTGAGGAGCAACGGGTTGACGACCGTGGCTCCCGCGGCGAGGTCGACGACCTGGGCGGTGCGCGTCGCCGCGATGCGCCCCGCGAAGCCCTCGCCGAGCGCCACGTGGGAGGCGGTGCGCCAGCGGCGGCCGAACCCGATCGCGGCCGCGGGCCGCAGCTTGCCGGACGGCACGTCGAGCAGCAGCACGGTGGCGGTCTGCGCGTCCATGAGCGTGCGCACGCGCTCGAGCGCCGACTCGAGCGTCTCGTCGGCGCCGTCGGCGACGGCGAGGGGGTCGTCGAGGGGGTCGTCGAGGGAGGAGGTCATGGGGGCAGCCTCGGGAGCGGGGAGGTCGCGGCGAGGGCTACACCACCCCCGCAGACTAGGCCATCTGCGCCGGTTCCGGCTCGCGTGCGACCCGTCGGCGCAGCACGGTTCCGGCCACCACGGCGAGCGGGAACATGAGCACGCCGTAGACCGCGGCCGGCACCGCCAGCGTCTCGTTGCCCAGCACGCCGAGGGCGATGGTGATGGCGAGGGTGCTGTTGTGCAGACCGACCTCGAAGCACGACGAGAGCGACTGGCGGGCGTCGATCCCCGCCGCCCGCGGGACGAGGTAGCCCAGGGTCAGGCTGATCGCGCAGAAGAGGGTCGTGACGACCCCGACCTGCGCGAGGTAGTCACCCACGTTCTCGTCGGCGAGCAGCGCACCGACGATGACGACGACGAGCACCACGGCCGACGCGATGCGCACCGGACGGTCGGCGCGGTCGGCGAACGCCGGCGCGCTGGTGCGCACCGCCATGCCGGCGAGCACCGGCACGAGCACGATCGCGAAGACCTGCACCGTCTTCCCGAGCTGGAGGCCGAGGGACTCGGGCCCACCGGGCTCGAAGTAGCCCAGCGCCAGGTTGACCACGAGGGGCAACGTCACGATCGCGATGACGGAGTTGACGGCCGTCAGGGTGATGTTGAGGGCGACGTCGCCCCGGAAGAGGTGGGCGAACAGGCTGGCCGTCGTGCCGCCCGGCGACGCGGCGAGCAGCATCATCCCCACCGCCAGCAGCGGCTCGAGGTCGAAGGCGAGCACGAGGCCGAAGCAGATCGCGGGCAGGAGGAGCAGCTGGGCCCCCAGCGAGAGCACCACCGGCTTGGGGTCCCGCCCGATCCGGAGGAAGTCGCCGACCGTCAGCGTCAGCCCCAGGCCGAACATGATGACGGCCAGGGCGATCGGCAGGCCGATGGTCAGGAGCGAGTCGTCCATCCGTGGGTCCTCCTCGGGTGCGCAGTGGCTGCACTGTGGCACGGGTCACACGCCGATGTCGCTGCACCATCTAAATGTCGAAGTGACAATTAGTGCTACCGTGGCCCGCGCCGCACGAGCCCGAGGAGGACCGGATGGACCCGACGTCCGCGCAGATCGACCGCGCCGCGGGGGTGCTGGTCGCGAGCGCTGCGGGCGACGCGCTGGGGGCGGGCTACGAGTTCGACTCCGCGCCCCTGCCTCCCCCCGGGGAGGCGCCCCGCATGATCGGGGGCGGTCTCGGCGGCTTCGCTCCGGGGGAGTGGACCGACGACACCGCGCAGGCAGTCGCGATCGCCGAGGTGGCGGCCACCGGGGCCGACCTGCGCACCGAGGCCGCGCTCGACGCGATCGCCCAACGCTTCGCCGACTGGTACGCCGCGAGCCCGCCCGACGTCGGCATCCAGACGCGCGCGGTGCTCGAGGCGGCGGGCCGGCACCCGACGGCGGCGACGATGCGTGCCGCCGCCGACGCCGTGCACGCGCGCACGGGGCGGTCGGCCGGCAACGGCTCCCTGATGCGCACCGCGCCGGTGGCCCTCGCGCACCTCGACGACCCGGCGGCGCTCGTCACCGCGGCGTACGCCGTCAGCGCCCTCACCCACCACGACCCCCTCGCCGGGGAGGCCGCGGCCACCTGGTGCCTCCTCGTGCGGCACGCGGTGCTGGACGGCACGCTCGACGGCGCCCGGGACGAGCTGGGCCACCTGCCGGAGGACGCTCGCCGCCGCTGGCTGGCGATGCTGGACGAGGCGGAGGCCCAGGACCCGCGCACCTTCACCAGCAACTCCTGGGCCGGTGGGGCGCTGCAGGCGGCGTGGTCGTCGGTGGTGCGCACGCCCGTGCCCGTCGACCGCCCCGCGGACCACCTGCAGCACGCCCTCGCCACGGCGATCCGGATCGGTGGCGACACCGACACCGTGGCCGCGATCGCCGGCGCACTGCTCGGTGCGCGCTGGGGAGCGGCGGCGGTGCCCACCGCGTGGGCCCGCCTGCTGCACGGGTGGCCGGGCGACGGGCCGGCCGAAGGGCCCGGCGCCGCAGGCCTCGTCGCGCTCGCGCGGCGCACCGTGCGGGGCGATGGGGCAGACTGACCCCTGGCCGAAGGACGGCCAGCCGTCCGGCAGCGACCGGACGCGAGAGAGAGGCAGTCGGTTGTCCACGCACGCGAACGTCCTCGACGACCTGGAGTGGCGCGGCCTCGTCGCGAACTCCACGGATCGTGACGCCCTCCACGAGCACCTGGGCACGGGCAGCGTCCGCTACTACGTGGGCTTCGACCCGACCGCCCCCAGCCTGCACCTGGGCAACCTCGTGCAGATCCTCACCGCACGGCGCCTCCAGGAGGCCGGGCACACGCCGTACCTGCTGGTGGGCGGAGCCACCGGGCTCATCGGTGACCCCCGCGACTCGGGGGAGCGCACGCTCAACAGCGCCGAGACCGTGAAGGAGTGGGTGGAGCGGCTCCGGGCGCAGCTCGAGCGGTTCCTCGACTTCGACGGTCCCCACGCCGCGACGATGGTCAACAACCACGACTGGACCGCGTCGCTGTCGACCATCGACTTCCTCCGCGACATCGGCAAGCACTTCCCGGTCAACCGGATGCTCGCCCGTGAGACGGTGAAGCGGCGCCTGGAGTCGGGCATCAGCTTCACGGAGTTCAGCTACGTGCTGCTGCAGTCGATGGACTACCTCAACCTCCACCGCGACCACGGGATCACGCTGCAGTTCGGCGGCTCCGACCAGTGGGGCAACCTGACGGGCGGCGTCGAGCTGGTGCGCCGCGCGGACGGGGGCCACGTCCACGCCTTCTCCACCCCGCTGATCACGAAGGCCGACGGCACCAAGTACGGCAAGTCGGAGGGCGGTGCCCTCTGGCTCGACCCCGAGATGCTGTCGCCCTACGCCTTCTACCAGTTCTGGCTCAACGTGGAGGACGCCAAGGTCGGCGAGCTCCTGCGGGTCTTCACCTTCCTCGACCACGAGGAGATCGAGTCCCTCGAGGCCGAGAGCGCGGAGAAGCCCTACCTCCGGTTGGGGCAGAAGGCGTTGGCCGCGCACGTGACGACGCTCGTGCACGGTGCCGAGGAGACCGCCCGGATCGAGGCGGCCTCCGCCGCCCTCTTCGGCGGCGGCGACCTCACCGCTCTCCCGGGTACGACGCTGGGCGCCGCCCTCCGCGAGGCGGGGGCGGTCACGGCCCCGGCCGGCGAGGGTCGGCTCGGCATCGTCGACCTGCTGGTCGCGTCCGGGTTGGCGAAGAGCAAGGGGGAGGCCCGGCGCACCGTGGGGGAGGGCGGGGCCTACCTCAACAACGAGCGCGTCACCGACCCCGACCTCGTGCCCGGTCCGGAGCACGCCCTCGACGGGGGATGGCTCGTGCTGCGCCGGGGCAAGAAGAACCTGGCCGGCGTGGAGCTGGTCTGACCGACGTACGTCGCCCACGTGGGCCCGCCGGAAGGCGGGCCCACGCTGCGTTTGAGGCCCTGGCAAGGGCTCGGTCGGGGCCCGTCAAGCACACGTGGCCCAGGTCACGTCGCCCCGAGTTGACCGTCCCGTCGTCCGGACGTAATGTTCTTCCTCGTTGCCCCGAACGCGACGGGGAGCAAGGCCGAGAGGCCGGGCTCCCGGCAGGGGTAACCACCAACTACTGAGCAAGCCTCGGAAGAGGCCGGGTTCGCCGCGTGCGAAACCAGCCGATCAAGAGGTTTACGAAGTATGCGGTGAATCGGAGAAAACGCCCGAGTTTGCATCTGGGAAATTCTCCGGTAATGTTCCACCTCGTTAGCCCCGAGGGGCTGAGGGAAACCTCGGTCAAGCGGTGCGCGTGTGATTCTTGAGAACTCAACAGTGTGTCATATAAGTCGACGAATTAGTTTGTTTGTTTTTGCCTCGTCGGCTCTGCTCTTCGGCTGGCCTATGGCTGGTTGTGGGGTGGGGTTGATGTTTCTTTGGTGGAGACGATGATATCGATGTCTATATGGATGTCGGTGTTTGTTTCTGTCAGGAAGATGGCTCTGTTTATTGGTGAAGCACGGGTTTTCTCGTGTTTTGTTTTCAATGGAGAGTTTGATCCTGGCTCAGGACGAACGCTGGCGGCGTGCTTAACACATGCAAGTCGAGCGGAAAGGCCCTTCGGGGTACTCGAGCGGCGAACGGGTGAGTAACACGTGAGTAATCTGCCCCTCACTCAGGGATAACCGCGGGAAGCTGCGGCTAATACTTGATATGACCACGTCTCGCATGGGGTGTGGTGGAAAGCGTTTAGTGGTGAGGGATGTGCTCGCGGCCTATCAGCTTGTTGGTGAGGTAGTGGCTCACCAAGGCTTCGACGGGTAGCCGGCCTGAGAGGGTGACCGGCCACACTGGGACTGAGACACGGCCCAGACTCCTACGGGAGGCAGCAGTGGGGAATATTGGACAATGGGCGAAAGCCTGATCCAGCAACGCCGCGTGAGGGATGACGGCCTTCGGGTTGTAAACCTCTTTCACCTCTGACGAAGCGCAAGTGACGGTAAGGGGAGAAGAAGGACCGGCCAACTACGTGCCAGCAGCCGCGGTAATACGTAGGGTCCGAGCGTTGTCCGGAATTATTGGGCGTAAAGGGCTCGTAGGCGGTTTGTCGCGTCGGGAGTGAAAACCAGGTGCTTAACACCTGGCTTGCTTCCGATACGGGCAGACTAGAGGTATGCAGGGGAGAATGGAATTCCTGGTGTAGCGGTGAAATGCGCAGATATCAGGAGGAACACCGGTGGCGAAGGCGGTTCTCTGGGCATTACCTGACGCTGAGGAGCGAAAGTGTGGGGAGCGAACAGGATTAGATACCCTGGTAGTCCACACCGTAAACGTTGGGCGCTAGGTGTGGGATCCATTCCACGGGTTCCGTGCCGCAGCTAACGCATTAAGCGCCCCGCCTGGGGAGTACGGCCGCAAGGCTAAAACTCAAAGGAATTGACGGGGGCCCGCACAAGCGGCGGAGCATGCGGATTAATTCGATGCAACGCGAAGAACCTTACCTGGGTTTGACATACGCCGGAAAGCTGCAGAGATGTGGCCTCCTTTTGGCCGGTGTACAGGTGGTGCATGGCTGTCGTCAGCTCGTGTCGTGAGATGTTGGGTTAAGTCCCGCAACGAGCGCAACCCTCGTCCTATGTTGCCAGCACGCCTTTCGGGGTGGTGGGGACTCATAGGAGACTGCCGGGGTCAACTCGGAGGAAGGTGGGGATGACGTCAAGTCATCATGCCCCTTATGTCCAGGGCTTCACGCATGCTACAATGGCCGGTACAAAGGGCTGCGATCCCGTGAGGGGGAGCGAATCCCAAAAAGCCGGTCTCAGTTCGGATTGGGGTCTGCAACTCGACCCCATGAAGTCGGAGTCGCTAGTAATCGCAGATCAGCAACGCTGCGGTGAATACGTTCCCGGGCCTTGTACACACCGCCCGTCACGTCACGAAAGTCGGCAACACCCGAAGCCGGTGGCCTAACCCCTTGTGGGAGGGAGCCGTCGAAGGTGGGGCTGGCGATTGGGACGAAGTCGTAACAAGGTAGCCGTACCGGAAGGTGCGGCTGGATCACCTCCTTTCTAAGGAGCTTTTATCAGTCACACGTCTGCTGCTTGCACCAACAATGGTGTGGGGGCTCTTAGTTGTGTGGCGGCTCTTTTGTGGAATCGTCGATGAAGGACTTGCCTGTTTCTCTGGTGGTCCTGCGCTAGTACTGCAGTGCTCTTGGTTTTGCTGGGGGTGTTGTGTGGAGGGTGTGGGTTGTCGGGGTGGGGGTTTGTCTGTGTGGCGCACTGTTGGGTCCTGAGGGATCACGCGAGTGATGCTTCAGTACCAAGGGCTCTGCTCCTCATGGGGTGGGGTTGCCTCCTTTGTCCCGTCATCTGGCCGGTTGGTTGGTGGTGGGGGGTTGGTGGGTGTGTTGTTTGAGAACTGGACAGTGGACGCGAGCATCTTATTAATAGTGCTTGGTAGTTTGCGATAGATTTTGCAGCGTTTCTTTTCGCAGCATATGCCCTTTGATTGGGGGTTGTGTTGTGTTGTGGTTTGTTTGACAAGCTATTAAGGGCACATGGTGGATGTCTTGGCACCGAGAGCCGATGAAGGACGTTGGAGCCTGCGATAAGCCCTGGGGAGTTGGCAACCGAGCGTTGATCCGGGGATGTCCGAATGGGGAAACCCAGCTGGAGTCATGTCCAGTTACCTGCACCTGAATATATAGGGTGTGTGGAGGGAACACCGGGAAGTGAAACATCTCAGTACCGGTAGGAAGAGAAAACAACAGTGATTCCGTGAGTAGTGGCGAGCGAAAGCGGAAGAGGCTAAACCATGTACGTGTGATACCCGGCAGGGGTTGCGTATGTGGGGTTGTGGGGTGCGTTTTGATCGGTCTGCCGGCCGGTCGCACAGTAAGAAACCAGAGTCGAAGTCGAAGCCCATTGGAAAGTGGGGCCGTAGAGGGTGATAGCCCCGTAGACGTAAAGCTCTGGCTGTGTGGACGTATTCCCAAGTAACACGGAACCCCTGAAATTCCGTGTGAATCTGGCGGGACCACCCGTTAAGCCTAAATACTCCTCGGTGACCGATAGCGGACAAGTACCGTGAGGGAAAGATGAAAAGTACCCCTGGCGGGGAGTGAAATAGTACCTGAAACCGTGTGCCTACAATCCGTTAGAGCCTTGAATTCGTTCGGGGTGATAGCGTGCCTTTTGAAGAATGAGCCTGCGAGTTTGCGTTGTGTTGCGAGGTTAACCCGTGTGGGGAAGCCGTAGCGAAAGCGAGTCCGAATAGGGCGTTTGAGTAGCACGATCAAGACCCGAAGCGGAGTGATCTATCCATGGGCAGGTTGAAGCGTGGGTAAGACTGCGTGGAGGACCGAACCCACTTCAGTTGAAAATGGAGGGGATGACCTGTGGATAGGGGTGAAAGGCCAATCAAACTCCGTGATAGCTGGTTCTCCCCGAAATGCATTTAGGTGCAGCGTTACGTGTTTCGCCACGGAGGTAGAGCACTGGATAGCCGATGGGCCCGACCAGGTTACTGACGTTAACCAAACTCCGAATGCCGTGGCGTGAGAGCGTAGCAGTGAGACTGCGGGGGATAAGCTCCGTAGTCGAGAGGGAAACAGCCCAGACCATCAGCTAAGGCCCCTAAGCGGTGACTAAGTGGAAAAGGATGTGGAGTCGCAGTGACAACCAGGAGGTTGGCTTGGAAGCAGCCACCCTTGAAAGAGTGCGTAATAGCTCACTGGTCAAGTGATTCCGCGCCGACAATGTAGCGGGGCTCAAGTCATCCGCCGAAGCTATGGCATTCACATCCTCTTGAGTGAGGAGCCTTAACGGGTGTGTGGATGGGTAGGGGAGCGTCGTGTCGCGGGTGAAGCGGCGGAGTGATCCAGCCGTGGATGCGACACGAGTGAGAATGCAGGCATGAGTAGCGAATCACGTGTGAGAAACACGTGCGCCGAATGATCAAGGGTTCCAGGGTCAAGCTAATCTGCCCTGGGTAAGTCGGGACCTAAGGCGAGGCCGACAGGCGTAGTCGATGGACAACGGGTTGATATTCCCGTACCGGCGAAGTAGCGCCCATGACGAACCTGGTGATGCTAACCGTCCGAAACCCGTGTGACTGATCCCTTCGGGGTGAGGCGCGCGGGCGTAGCGCGGGACCCGAGCTGGTAGTAGTCAAGTGATGGGGTGACGCAGGAAGGTAGTCGGACCACGGCGATGGTTGTTCCGTGGCTAAGAGTGTAGGGAACCACTTAGGCAAATCCGGGTGGTTGTGTTTGATCACGATCCTGAGACTTGATGGGGACCCCGTATGGGGGAAGCCGATGATCCTATGCTGTCGAGAAAAACCTCTAGCGAGTTACGAGCCGCCCGTACCCCAAACCGACTCAGGTGATCAGGTAGAGAATACCAAGGCGATCGAGCGAACCATGGTTAAGGAACTCGGCAAAATGCCCCCGTAACTTCGGGAGAAGGGGGGCCGGATCCGTGACACCACTTGCTGGTGGTAGCGGTGATGGCCGCAGAGACCAGGCCCAAGCGACTGTTTATTAAAAACACAGGTCCGTGCGAAGTTGTAAGACGATGTATACGGACTGACTCCTGCCCGGTGCTGGAAGGTTAAGGGGACCGGTTAGACGCCTTGTGTGTCGAAGCTGAGAACTTAAGCCCCAGTAAACGGCGGTGGTAACTATAACCATCCTAAGGTAGCGAAATTCCTTGTCGGGTAAGTTCCGACCTGCACGAATGGAGTAACGACTTGGGCGCTGTCTCAACCGTGGACTCGGCGAAATTGCACTACGAGTAAAGATGCTCGTTACGCGCGGCAGGACGGAAAGACCCCGGGACCTTTACTATAGTTTGGTATTGGTGTTTGGTTCGGCTTGTGTAGGATAGGTGGGAGACTGTGAAACCTCGACGCCAGTTGGGGTGGAGTCAACGTTGAAATACCACTCTGGTCGTACTAGATGTCTAACCTAGGTCCATTATCTGGATCAGGGACAGTGCCTGATGGGTAGTTTAACTGGGGCGGTTGCCTCCTAAAATGTAACGGAGGCGCTCAAAGGTTCCCTCAGCCTGGTTGGCAATCAGGTGTTGAGTGTAAGTGCACAAGGGAGCTTGACTGTGAGACAGACATGTCGAGCAGGGACGAAAGTCGGAACTAGTGATCCGGCGCTGGCATGTGGAAGCGGCGTCGCTCAACGGATAAAAGGTACCCCGGGGATAACAGGCTGATCTTCCCCAAGAGTCCATATCGACGGGATGGTTTGGCACCTCGATGTCGGCTCGTCGCATCCTGGGGCTGGAGTAGGTCCCAAGGGTTGGGCTGTTCGCCCATTAAAGCGGCACGCGAGCTGGGTTTAGAACGTCGTGAGACAGTTCGGTCCCTATCCGCCGCGCGCGTAGGAAACTTGAGAAAGGCTGTCCCTAGTACGAGAGGACCGGGATGGACGAACCTCTGGTGTGCCAGTTGTTCTGCCAAGGGCACGGCTGGTTAGCTACGTTCGGGAGTGATAACCGCTGAATGCATCTAAGCGGGAAGCACGTTTCAAGATGAGGTTTCCCACCCACTTGATGGGTTAAGGCCCCCAGTAGATGACTGGGTTGATAGGCCGGAGGTGTACAGCAGTAATGCCTAGCCGACCGGTACTAATAGGCCGAGGGCTTGTCATACAAGCCATCATCACCACACAAACCCGACACCGGTAGCACTGGTGGGGTGTTGTGAAGAGGACATGCAGAATCTGTGTGTGCTGCCGAAGCGTTATTGAGAAACTTTTTGTGAGTGTTCGCGTCCACTGTCTGGTGTCTGAGACAACACACCAATATCCGAACCATCCAGTTGACCCCCTAGCGGGGCTGCCTGGGGTGGTGTGCGGGTGGGTGTCAAGTCAATAGAGTTACGGCGGTCATAGCGAGAGGGAAACACCCGGTCCCATTCCGAACCCGGAAGTTAAGCCTTTCAGCGCCGATGGTACTGCGACCGAGAGGTCGTGGGAGAGTAGGACGCCGCCGGACATTTCTTCTAGTAGGGGTTGTCGTGACCTTCGGGTCACGACAACCCCTACTCTTGTTTGCGTGCCCGCAGCATGCGGGTGGTTCCAGCGTTGAGGAGTCGGACAGTGGCGGAGCAGGGCGGTCGAGGTCAGGGTGCCGGTCGGGGCGGCGGGCGCCGTCCCGGCGGTCAGGGTCAGGGGCAGGGTCGTCCGGGCCGCTCTGGCGGGCCCGGTGGTTCCGGTTCCGGCTCCGGCTCCGGTCGTCCGAGCGGCCAGGGTCGCCCCGCCGGCCGTGGCGGCAAGCCCGAGGGAGCCGGCACCGGCTCGGGTCCCCGTCGTGGGGGAGCCCCGTCCGCTGGCGGCCGCTCGGGCGGGCCCGGTGGCCCCAAGCGCGGCCCCGGTGGGTCGGGCGGCTCCGGAGGGGGCGGCCCGCGGCGTACGGGTCCCGGGGGTCCGCGGGGTGACCGTCGTGACGAGCCGCGCGTGGAGCGCTCGGTGGCGCAGGCTCAGTACGACGGGCCGGAGCTCGACGCCGACATCACCGGCCAGGAGCTCGACCGCAACCTGGCCTCGCAGCTGAAGGGCATGCCCGAGAAGCTGGCGACGCGCGTGGCGCGCCACCTGGTGGCGGCCACGCGGCTGATCGAGTCCGACCCGGAGACGGCGTACCAGCACACGCTCGCCGCACGGGCGCGCGCCTCCCGTCTCGGCATGGTGCGCGAGGCGGTCGGTGAGGCGGCGTACGCGGCCGGTCACTACAAGGAGGCCCTCGCGGAGCTCCGAGCGGCGAAGCGGATGAACGGTGCGACGGCGTACCTGCCGATCATGGCGGACTGCCACCGCGCTCTCGGGCAGCCGGAGCAGGCGCTCAAGCTCGCGCAGAGCCCTTCGGTGAAGGGCTTCTCGGCGGAGGCGAAGGCGGAGATGACGATCGTCGAGGCCGGCGCACGTCTCGACCTCGGCCAGACCGACGCTGCCCTGCGCACGCTCGAGCTCTCCCCGCTCAACAACAAGACGCGCGCGGCGTGGGTGGTGCGGCTGCGGTACGTGTACGCAGAGGCCCTCCTCGCCGCGGGTCGCCCGGCCGAGGCGCTGGAGTGGTTCCACCGCACCCACGCGTTCGACGCCGACGAGATCACCGACGCGGCCGACCGTGCCGCCGAGCTCGAGAAGCAGCTCGACTCCGCAGGAGAGTGAGGGCCCGCTGCCCGTCCCCAGGGACGGGCAGCGGCACGTTCGTCCGCAGGTGCTGCCGGGTCTCTGCGCGGTCGCTCCCCACGCCCCATGCTGGTGGCGGAGAGAGGAGGCGACATGGGTCGCAGGGCAGACGTGATCGACCTGGCCGAGTGGCGCGCGCGGCGCGAGCAACGGGGCCCCACGGTGAGCGCGGGTGAGGCACTGAGTCGCGAGCTGGTGGCGGAACGGTTCGCCGACGGCTGGGAGTGCCTGGCCGACGATCTCGAGGGAACGTGGCCGTAGGCTGCCGCGGTGATCCTCATCGACGAGCCCCAGGTGCCCTGGCGCGGGCGGTGGTGGTCGCACCTGGCCTCCGACACGTCCTACGCCGAGCTGCACACGTTCGCCGCGGCGCTCGGGGTGCCGGAGCGGGCCTTCGACGGGGACCACTACGACGTCCCGGCGGAGCTGTACGACGCCGCCGTCGCCGCCGGCGCCGTCGAGGTGCGCAGCCGCGAGCTGGTCGCCCGGCTGTCGGCCGCGGGGCTGCGTCGGCGCAAGTCGCGACGCGGCCGGGGGGACGTCAGTCGCTGAGCTCGGCGATCTCGCGGGCGAGGTTCTCCCGCGCGGCGGTGTCCCACCGGTCGTGCCCCAGCGCGGTGTGGAAGAGGCGCTCGCGTCCGGCGAGGTCCTGCAGCACGGTGCGTCGGCCGGTCCGGAAGTCCGGATCGGGGACGTGGGCGTACTCGGTGCGGACGGCGCGGCGGTACTCGTCGTAGCGTGACGGCGCAGCGGCGAGGATCGCGAGGTCGGCGTCGACCAGTGCCTGGCCCCGCCGGTCGTCCGCGGCGGGGCGGTGGTCGGCCGTCAGGCGCACGAGCCGGACCACCTCGTCGACGTCGACGTCCTCCCCCGTGAGACGGGCGCGGGCGAGGAGCGCCGAGCGCTCCTCGAGGTCGGCGCCTCCGTCGTACACGGCGTCGTGGAACCAGGCCGCGAGCACGACCTCCACGTCGTGGCCCCACCCCAGCTCGTCGAGACGCTCGAGCACCTCGGTGAGGTGCCGGAGGTCGTGGTAGCCGCGGCCGGTGCCGTAGGCGGCCACGAGCTCGTCCCGCAGGTCGCTGCGGTGGGGGAGGGGCCAGGGCAGATCGGGGACGCGCACGTCCCCAGGGTCTCAGGCCGCGGCGACCTTGCGCGCCCGGCCGACGGTGGCGTCCACGAGGGCGACGATCTCGTCGGGGCAATCGGCCATGGGGACGTGGCCGGCGCCCCGCAGGGGGACGTGGTCGGCGTGGGGGAGGCGCTGGCGGGCCCGGGCCGACTGCCGGTAGGGGAGGATCCGGTCCTTGGTGCCCCAGGCGACGGTCGTCGGCACGCCCACCGCGCCGCGGAACGCGTAGTGCACGCCCTCGCGGGCGACCGCCGCGAACCCGCTGCAGTGCTTGAGGGCGAGGGCGTCGCCGTACGTCGACGCGGCGTCGTGCCGCTCGGGGTGCGCGTAGAGCGCCATCCCGATGAGACGGCGTCCCAGCGCCGGACGCGCGGCCGCCCGCAGGGCACGATCGGGCAGCTGGCTGGTGAGCCGCATGAGGGAGAGGATCCCCAGCGCCTGGAACCGGTCGAACCGGCCGAAGAACCCCGCCGGGCTGAGCGCCGTGACCGACGAGACCAGGTGGCGTGAGGCGAGCTCGAGGGCGATGGCGCCGCCGAGGGAGTTGCCGACCACGTGCGGGCGGTCGAGGCCCCACTCGGCGAACTGCTCGGCGAGGTGCTGGCACGCCACGTCCATCGTGTAGGGGACGCCCCGCGGGATCGGCTCGGACTCCCCGAAGCCGGCGAGGTCGACGGCGATGACGTCGTAGCGCTCGCTGAGGCGGTCGAAGACGGGGCCCCAAGCCTGGCGGCGGTGACCGATGCCGTGGATCAGCACCACGGTCTCCCCCGAGCCGCGTCGCGTGTGGACCAGCGGTGAGTGCACCACGTCGTACTCCTCCTGCGCGTCAATGTGACATCGGGAGTGTTACATCAAAACTGGCAGAATGCACGCAATCCCGCCCACACCCCGGACGTCATGCGGCGCGGCGGCCGGAGGCGCCGCCGCGCATGACGTCCCGGTGTGGGCGTGGGGCGCGCCGCGCGTAGTCTCGGCCCGTGGTCGGGACGGGCGTCGGAGCGGTGACGGCCGGGCGGACCCTTGCCTGCTACCACCACGCGCGCGGCGAGTGCCGTTCCTGCACGTGGTTGCCGCGGCCCTACGAGCAGCAGCTGTCGGAGAAGGAGCGGGCCTGCCGGGCGCTGCTCGCCCCGTGGCCGGGGATCCGCTGGGAGCCGGCGGTGGAGGGCGGCCTGGGCGGGTTCCGCAACAAGGCCAAGCTCGCGGTGGGCGGCGCGCCGGACGCGCCGACGCTCGGCATCCTCGATCCGGCGGGCCAGGGCGTCGACCTGCGGGACTGCGCGCTCCACGATCCCCGTCTGGTCGCCGCGGCCGACCCGCTCGCGGAGCTCGTGGTCCGGGCACAGGTCACGCCGTACGACGTCGTCCAGCGCCGCGGTGAGCTGAAGCACCTGCTCGTGACGGTCGCTCCGGACGGCGGCCTCCTCGTGCGGTTCGTGCTGCGCTCGGAGGAGGCGGTCACGCGGATCCGCAAGCACCTGCCCTGGCTGCTCGCGCGGTTGCCCGAGGCCCGTGTGGTCTCCGTGAACCTGCAGCCCGACCCGAAGGCCGTGCTCGAGGGGCCGCGCGAGATCGTGCTCACCGACGAGGCGTCGCTGCGGGTGCAGGTCAACGATCTCGACCTGCACCTGTTGCCGCAGAGCTTCTTCCAGACCAACACGGCGGTGGCGGCCGCGCTCTACCGCCAGGTCGCGGACTGGGTCGACGAGGTCGCCCCGGGGTCGGTGTGGGACCTCTACTGCGGGGTGGGTGGCTTCGCGCTCCACGTGGCTGCGCCCGGGCGTCGGGTGGTCGGCGTCGAGGTGAGCGAGGCCGCCGTGGAGAGCGCGCGCCGCAGCGCCGCCGACCACCGCCTCTCCGCCGACTTCGTCGCGGCTGATGCCGTGTCGTGGGTGGCCGAGACCGTGGCGTCCGCGGGGCCGGTGGCCGACCTCGTGGTCGTCAACCCGCCCCGGCGGGGCATCGGTCCGCGGCTGGCGCGTCTGCTGGAGAAGTCACGAGCGGAGCACGTCGTCTACTCGAGCTGCAACGCGGTCACCCTGGCCCGGGACCTCGAGGCCATGCCGTCGCTGCGACCGGCGCGCGCGCGGCTGCTCGACATGTTCCCCCACACGGCCCACTACGAGGCCGTCGTGCTGCTCGAACGAGCGTCCCGCCCGCGCTGAGCGGCGCGGGCGGCCCGGACCTCCGCGCGGGTGACGGGGAACGCCCCCGCATCGCCGACGAGGTGCACCGTCTCGCACGGCGCGTCCACGGCGTCGCAGGCCTCGTAGACGGTCTCGATCCATCGCAGGTCCGTCGCGCCCGGCAGCGGACCGCCGCGGCGGCGGAGCGCGACGGCCACGCGGTGGCGGTCGCGGAGGACGGCGGCAGCGAGCTGCGCGAGGAACCGTTCCAGCTGCGCCGCGTCGCCCGGGGTGGGCGTCGCGGGCAGGTCCGCCACCTCGTGGAGGAGCGAGGTGAGCCGGCGGGTCTCCCCGTCGACGACGAGGATCCACAGGCTGGGCCGGTCGTGGTCGGGTGGGTCGAGCAGCTCCTCCCAACCGGCGCGCAGCTCGCGAGCGGTGCGGGCGGTGGGCGGGGTCGGTGTCGTCGTGTCCATGGGCACCACCCTCGGGTGATCAGTGCGCGGCCGCCACCGGCTCTCCACAGGCCCGCTGCTCGTCCCCAGCGCGGTCCGTCCGCGGCGTCGTCCCCAGGGGAGGCCGCACGTCGCCGTGGCGCCCTCGTCGCGCGGCAGGGTGGGCCGCAGGCGTCACACCCGACGCCGGAGAGCACAGGGGGAAGCAGGATGAGCGATGACGTCACGGCGGCCGGAGCGCGCACCGGCAGGCTCCAGCTGGTGCCGGACGGGCGGGTCGAGCCGACGGGGTGGATCTGCGTGCTCAGCCGGGCCGACGCGCTCGCCTCCATCGCGACGGGCACCTTGTGCCTCGGCCCACGCGGCGAGGGGCGGCTGCGTCGGATGCGGCTCGGCGACGGGGTGGCGATCTACTCCCCGCGGGAGGGACGGCGGAGCGGCGCGGTCGTGCGGCGGTTCACAGCCGTCGGCAGGGTGACCGGTGTGGCGCCCTACCAGGGCGACGGGACCACGTCGCAGGACTGGTGCCGGGCGGTCGACCTCGTGGACACCGGCGGCGAGGCGACGGTCGAGCCCTTGCTGTCCCGGCTGTCGTTCGTGCGGGACGAGCCGGGCTGGGGCGTGGTCTTCCGGTCGGGGTTCCTCGAGGTGACGACCGCCGACGTCGCGGTGGTGCGGGAGGCCGTCCTCGCCGCGCCGGGCTTCCCCGACCCGACCGACCGCGAGGGCTCTGATCTCGCGCCCGCGCCCGCGCCGGTCGGCCCCGAGGCCCCGTGAGGGGGCGGCTCCCGGGTCTCAGCCAGCGAGGCCCGCGGAGGCGGCGACCGCACGACGCGGAGCGCTCGCCACCGGCGGGAAGGCCAGCACGCGACGGTCGTCGCCCCGGCCCGTGGTGGACTCGTGCCGGGCCATGACGGCCGCGACGTACTGGTCCCGGCGCCGAGCGGCGCAGCCGCCAGGCCGGGCGGCGGGCTGCACGAGCTCGGGCGCGAGGGCGTGGTTCATGGCATCACGCAGCTGCACGAGCGCCTCGGCGCGGATCTGGGAGATCCGGGACTCGCTGACCCCCAGCTCGACGGCGATCTCGGCCATCGGGCGCTCGGCGAAGAAGTAGCCCTCGACGACGACGCGCTGGCGGTGGGGCAGCTCGGCGACGGCGGCGACGAGGTACTGGAGCTGCTCCGTGTGCTCGAGCGCCTCCTCGGGCGTCGCGGTCCCGCTGACCAGCGTCTCCTCCAGCGTCGCGCCGGCGGCGCCCTGGAGGGACAGCACCTGGGCGCGGGCGATGTCGTCGTCGTTGGACTCGATCTCGGCGACCGAGAGGCCGGCGGCGGAGGCGATCTCGTCGGCGCTGGCCGGGCGGCCCAGCGTCGCGGCGAGCCGGCTCCGGGTCTCCTCGAGGTCGCGCGCGCGGCGGCGGACCGAGCGGGAGGCCCAGTCGACGCTCCGGAGCTCGTCGAGGATCGCGCCGCGGACCCGGCGGGCGGCGTACCGGGTGAAGGGCACGCCGCGCTCCTCGTCGAACGACTGGGCGGCCTGGACGAGGGCGGTGAGGCCGGCCGAGGTCAGGTCGTCGCGGCTGACGTGGGCGGGGACGCGGTTCATCGTCTCGCGGACGATGTGTCCGACCAGCGCCACGTGGGAGGTGATCAGCTCGTCCTGCTGAGGGAGGGGGATCGGAGCCATGACTCGATCCTTTGGCGTGTCGCGCGGATTGGCGACGTCAGCCCTGCTATGAGGCACCCTCGTCCGCAGAGTCGGGACTTTGGTCCCGGTCCGGTCTAGCCCTGTCCGATCACGCCGTAGGTCCCGGGTGCCCCAACTCCGAAGGGGCGCGCAAGGAAAACTCAAGAAAATCTCAAGCGAGCTCGCGAGCGCCCGATGGGGGCGCGGTGACGGAACGGGAGACGGGTATCGGCTTCTCTGCCGGGGGAATCGGCTCAGGACCGCGACGCGGTCGCCGAAGGGCAGGGCATGCGGGGGACAGGCGAGCAGGGGCCCGGAGCGGGACCGGCCGGGACGGGCGGTGCCCGGTGCACCGGGTGACCGAGGGGGTCGACGTGGAGGGGCTGTCACGCGTCCTGTGGCGGGAGCGCGAGCTGCTCGACGCGCTGCTCTACCGCGTCGAGCTCGAGCAGCTCGTGCTCATGAGCGGCAGCGCACGCTGGCTCGCGCGCGTCTCGCAGGACGTCGAGGCCGTGCTCACGACCCTGGGCGAGACCGAGCTCCTGCGGGCCGTCGTGGCCGACGAGATCGGCACCGCCGTCGGCCTCGCCGCGAGCCCGACCCTGCGGGCGCTCGCGGAGCGCAGCGACGAACCGTGGGCCACCATCCTCGCCGAGCACCGCGACGCTCTCCTGGCCCTGACCCGGACCATCGCCGAGCGCGCCGACGCCAACCGCGCGCTCATCGCCGCCGGTCACCGGGCGACCCGTGCGACCCTGCTGGCGGCGACGACGGGCGCCGCCGCGCTCGCCGACCTGCAGGTGCAGGAGGCGGCCTACGGGTCGGCCCTGGGGACGTCCGCGCGGGTCGTGCGGACGAGCCTGGGCGACTTCCTGCGCTGAGGTGCCGGACGCTCACGCCTGGTCGGCGTCGAGCCTCATCTGCGCGGCGAGGAGCGCGGCCTGGGTGCGGCGCTTGACGCCGAGGCGCGCGAGCAGGTGCGTGATGTGGTTCTTGACGGTCTTCTCCGAGAGGAAGAGCTCGTCGGCGATCTCCCGGTTCGTGAGTCCCTGGCCGACGAGGGCGAGGATGCGCTGCTGCTGCGGTGTCAGCGTCGAGGGGTCGGCCTCGGCGCCCCGCTGGGCACTCTCCCGCATCCGCTCCATCGCGCGGATCGCGACCATGGGGTCGATCAGCGAGTGCCCGTCCGCCACCGCCCGCACCCCCGAGATGAGCGAGCTCCCGCCGATCTCCTTCAGCACGTAGCCGTCCGCGCCCGCCAGGATGGCGCTCTGCAGGGCGACGTCGTCGTCGTAGCTCGTGAGGACGAGGGCGCGGATCTCGGGCCGCGACGACTTGATCTCCCGGCACAGCTCGATGCCGGACCCGTCGGGCAGGCGGGCGTCGAGGACCGCCACGTCGGGCCCGGTCTCCCGGATCCCGTCGAGCCCCTCGGCCACGGTGCCGGCCTCCCCGACCACTTCCAGGTCGGGGTCCGACTCCAGCAATGCGCGCAACCCCCGACGTACGACCTCGTGATCGTCGACCAGGAACACGCGAACGGCGGAGCTCATGGGGCCACTCTGCGTCGGATCGGGTCGAAAGTCCTAGTGATGCGACGGGATCGCCCGTTGGAAGGGGGACGAGACTGGCACCACAGCGGGGATTGGTTGCATCTAGCAACCAAGGGCGTATGGTTGTCATCAGCAACCAAAACGGCGTCCCGTCGTGAAACCCCCGCACGGAATCGAAGGTCCCCGCATGGCACACGAACCCCATCACGAGCCCCACCACGAGCCCCACCACCTGGCCGTCGACCCCGAGGTCCGGTCCGACGTCCCGATGACCCACCGGGAGATCCTCTCGGTGATGTCGGGCCTCCTGCTCGCGATGTTCGTCGCGATGCTGTCCTCGACGATCGTCACCAACGCCCTGCCCCGCATCGTCGTCGACCTCAATGGCGGCGAGGCCGGCTACACGTGGGTGGTCGTCGCCACGCTCCTCACCATGACGGCGTCCACCCCGATCTGGGGCAAGCTCGCCGACCTGGTCGACAAGAAGCTGCTCGTGCAGATCGCCCTGGTGACCTACGCCGTGGGCTCGATCGCCGCCGGCCTCTCGCAGAACATGGGGCAGCTGATCGCGGCCCGTGCCGTCACCGGTCTCGGCGTCGGCGGCATGACCGCCCTCGTCATGGTGGTCATCGCCACGATCGTCACGCCGCGCGAGCGCGGCCGCTACTCGGGCTACATCGGTGCCGTCTTCGCCATGGCGACCGTGAGCGGCCCGCTCATCGGTGGCCTCATCGTCGACACCCCCGGCCTCGGCTGGCGCTGGACCTTCCTCGTCGGCGTCCCCGTCGCCGCCGTCGCGCTCGTCGTCCTGCAGCGCACGCTCCACCTGCCCACGCCGGTCCGCGTGCCGGGTGAGCGTCCGTCGATCGACTACGCCGGCGCGCTCCTCATCGTCGGCGGCGTCTCCGTGCTGCTCGCCTGGGTCTCGCTCGCGGGCCACCAGTTCGACTGGGCCTCGCTGACCACCGCCGGCATGATCGCCCTCGGTGTCGCGCTCCTCGCTGCCGCCGTCGTCGTCGAGAGCCGGGTGGCCGAGCCGATCATCCCCCTGCGCCTCTTCGCCGACCGCACCACCACGCTCGCCACGCTCGCCTCCGTCATGGTCGGCGTCGCGATGTTCGGCTCGACGGTCTACCTGTCGCAGTACTTCCAGATCGCCCGCGGCATGAGCCCCACCCACGCAGGTCTCATGTCGACCCCGATGGTGCTCGGTCTCTTCGTCTCGAGCGTCGTCACCGGTCGGATCATCAGCAGCACGGGCCGGTGGAAGAGGTTCCTCGTCAGCGGCATGGTCGCCGTCGTCGTCGGTCTCGCCCTGCTCTCCACCATCGACGCGCACACGCCCCTCGTCGAGATCGGCGCGTTCATGGTCGTGCTCGGCGCCGGCCTGGGTGCGACGATGCAGAACCTCGTGCTCGCGGTGCAGAACCAGGTCGCGCAGCGCGACATGGGCGCGGCCAGTGCCCTCGTGACGTTCTTCCGCTCGATCGGCGGCTCGTCCGGCGTCGCGGCCCTCGGCGCCCTGCTCGGCCACCAGGTGGCCGACAAGGTGACGAGCGGCCTGGCGTCGCTGGGGATCGCTGCCGAGGGCTCCGGTACGACGCTGCCGGACCTCGACACGCTGCCGGCGCCCGTCCGGGACGTGTTCCAGGGTGCCTACGGCGACGCCACCGCGCTGCTGTTCCTCGTCGCTGTGCCCTTCGCCGTCGTGGCCCTGCTCCTCGTCAGCGCGATCCGCGAGGTCCCGCTGCGCACGACCCTCGACGTCGCCCCGTCGACGCCCGTCGACGAGCGCGAGGACGCCCCGGTCGAGGTGGAGGCGGCGCGATGAGCGCCACCGCCACCCACCCCGCGTCGAGCGGCCACGGCACCGCCGAGCTGGACCCGGACGTGCTGCGGGACCTGGAGCACCAGTTCTTCGTGCTCCTGCGGCGTCTCCGGCGCAACCTGGCCGAGCGCGGCCACGCGGTGGCGCCGGGCCTCACGGCCCTGGGCTACGGCGTGCTCGACCAGTTGGCGCGCGACGGCGCTGCCCGGGCCACCGAGGTGGCGTGCGTGCTGGGCGTCGACAAGGGCGCGATGAGCCGCACCGTCCACCAGCTCGTCGAGCTGGGCCTGGTCGAGCGCAGCAACGACCCCGACGACGCCCGGGCCCTCGTGCTGGAGCTGTCGGACCACGGTCGGGAGCGGCTCACCGCGGTGGGCCTCCAGCGTCACGCCGTCTTCCTCCAGGCGATGGCGGAGTGGACCTCCGAGGAGGTGGCCGACCTCGCGGCCACCCTCGGCCGCTACAACGCGAGCATCGAGGCCGCGCTGGCCGCGGAGCGCTGACGGCTCACGGCTCACGCACAAGGGGCACGAACGACACCCGGACCCCGGTCCGGACCGTCGTTCGTGCCCCTTCTCGCGTGGGTCGCGTCGTACCCGGTCAGTCCGCCAGGAACCACGCCGCGGTGTCGGGGGCGATCGTCGCGCCGGGGGCCTCGCCGCTGCTCAGGAGCAGCGAGCCGAGGTCGTCGGGCAGCGGTTCCGGCGCCTCGCCGGCGTTGAGCACGCAGGTGAGCGGGCCGCGGCGGTAGACGAGCAGCGCCGGTCCGGCCTGCAGCACGTCGACCTCCTCGCCCGCCGTGTCGGCGAACGTGCGCCGCGTCGCCAGCGCCGCGCGGTAGAACTCCAGCGTCGACCCCTCGGCCCCCGTCTGAGCCTCGACCGTCAGTGCCGCCCAGTCGCCGGGCTGCGGCAGCCAGGGCTGGGTGCCGTCGGCCGCCGGCCCGAACCCGTACGGCGCGGTCTCGCCGCTCCACGGGATCGGCACGCGGCAGCCGTCGCGCCCGATGTCGGGCTTGGCGCTGTCCTTGGTGCGGAACCAGGACGGGTCGGTGCGGTCCTCGGGGGCCACGTCGACCTGCTCGAGGCCGAGCTCCTCGCCCTGGTAGAGGTACGCCGAGCCCGGCAGGCCCAGCATGGCCAGCGTGGCCGCGCGGCCCCGGGCCCGGCCGAGGTCGCCCCCGCCGTACCGGGTGACGTGGCGGACCACGTCGTGGTTGCTGAGCACCCAGGTCGGGGTCGCGCCGTACGGGCGGAGCGAGGGGAGCGTCTCGGTGATGACGTCGGCGAACGCCTGCGCGTCCCACGCCGCGGAGAGCCAGTGGAAGTTGAAGGACTGCTGGAGCTCGTCGGGACGGACGTAGCGCGCGATGGCCTCCGCCGTGCGCGCCCACGACTCGGCGACGGCCATGCGGCGGCCGCGCTCGGAGTCGTCGTACTCCGCCAGCACGGCGTGCCAGCGCCGGTAGACGTCGTGCACCTCCGGCTGGTCCCACATGGGCTCGTCCAGGCCGGCTGCCTCGACCATGGAGGCAGGCCCGTCGGCGTCGGGATCGGGGAGCTCCGTGTCGGGCAGGCCCTCCTTCTTGAAGAGGCCGTGCGCCACGTCGACGCGGAAGCCGTCGACCCCGCGGTCCAGCCAGAACCGCAGGATGTCGACGAACTCGTCGCCGACCTCCGGGTTGCGCCAGTTGAGGTCGGGCTGGGTGGAGTCGAAGAGGTGGAGGTACCACTGCCCGGGGGTGCCGTCCGCCTCCTCGACGCGGCTCCAGGCCGCGCCGCCGAAGACGCTCGGCCAGTTGTTGGGCGGGGTGTCGGTGCCGTCGTCGTCGCGGAACACGTAGCGCTCGCGCTCGGGACTGTCGGGCCCGGCGGCCAGCGCGGCCTGGAACCAGGGGTGCTGGTCGGACGTGTGGTTGGGCACGAGGTCGACGATGACCTTGAGCCCCAGCTCGTGGGCCCGGGCCAGCAGGGCGTCGGCGTCGGTGAGCGAGCCGAAGAGCGGGTCGATGTCGCGGTAGTCGGCCACGTCGTAGCCGTGGTCCTTCTGCGGCGACGTGTAGAAGGGCGTGATCCACAGCGCGTCGACGCCGAGGTCGCGCAGATGGGGGAGCCGGGCGGTGATGCCGGGCAGGTCGCCCACGCCGTCGCCGTCGGCGTCGGCGAAGCTCCGCACGTAGACCTGGTAGACGACCGCCTGGCGCCACCAGGCGCCGTCGACCGACGGGAGGGCGGACGGGGTTGGATCGTTCGAGTCGACCATGCGGGCGAGTCTAGGGACGGGGTGCCTGCAGGACGGAAAACCCGCGCGCGAGGTCCCGTGATCGGTGACACTCAGGGCCATGAGGCGCTCGACGACGGCCCGTGGGGCGGCAGCCGTGCTCGCGACGGCAGCAGCGGTGCTGGTGGGCATCGCCGGGGTGCAGCTCCTCGACCGCGAGCCCGCGACCCGCGTCGTCGATGTCTCGCCCCCGGAGGCAGCGACGGCTGCCGCAGGGGAGGAGGGCTGGGAGTGCCCGGAGCCCACGCCCGGCGCGGAGCCGACGGCCGAGGGGCCGTACGAGGCGATGGGCGTGCCCGACGCGTGGCCCGCGGAGGAGCCCGTCGTCGCGTCACCGCCGCCGGCCGACGGCCTCGGCACGGGCCCGCCCGGCTCGGTCCTGCCGGGCGAACCGGGCGGGCACGGCGCCGCCACCTTCGGATTCGACCGGCCCTACGACGAGCTCGACGGTGAGCGACCGACCTTCGTCTGGGTGGTCGGCGACGGCGGCGTCGAGGGCTACGTCTTCCGCTGGGACCGCGACAGCGTCGTGCGCTTCGGGGCCGGCGCGGTGGCCCTCCGCGCGGAGGACGGCACGACGGTGATCGGTCGCCACCAGCCGCCCGGGCTGCCCGACTACCCGGTCAACGAGCGCGGGCAGTCCTACGGGCCCAAGGTCGACGACCTCGAGTCGCCCGACCTCGTCGAGGTCGCCGGACGCTGCGGCATCGCGGGCTACGCGGAGCAGGCACTGTTCGGCGTCCCCGACCTCCCCGCCGACGTCGACACGGTCGAGGAGCTGGAGGCGTTCAACGCGGCCCTGCCGACCAGCGTGCCCGTGACCGAGTCCGACGGCGTCACCGAGGTCGACCGGATCGAGGTCATGAACCCGGTCCCGGACTACTGCCTCAGCGGCGGATCTCCTCCCACCTGCTGAGCGCCTCAACGCGCTCCTCCTTGTGGTCGACGATCGGCGCGGCGTACCCCACCTGCTCGCGCGCCGCGGCCGACGGCTCGTGGGGATCCTCGCCGTCGGGCAGGTCGCGCAGCTCGGGCACCCAGCGGCGCACGTAGTCGCCCCGCGGGTCGAACTTGCGACCCTGCCCGGTCGGGTTGAAGACCCGGAAGAAGGGCGACGCGTCGGTGCCGGAGCCGGCGGTCCACTGCCAGCCGTGCTGGTTGGAGGGCAGGTCGCCGTCGACGAGCCACTGCATGAAGTGCCGCGCGCCGTGCTGCCACTCCACGTGGAGGTCCTTCACCAGGAAGCTGGCGACGATCATCCGCACCCGGTTGTGGACCCAGCCGCTGCAGCGCAGCTGCCGCATGCCGGCGTCCACGATCGGGAAGCCGGTGCGCCCCTCGCGCCAGGCGTCGAACCCCTCGCCCGGGTCGTCGTAGCGCATCCGCCCGTACTCGGCCCGCAGGTACTCCCGTGCCGTCTCCGGTCGGTGGTGCAGCACGTCGGCGTAGAACTCGCGCCACGCCAGCTCGGAGCGGTACGTCGCGCGTCCGGCCCCGCTCGCCCGGCCGATCTCGGCCAGCATCGTGCGGGGGTGGATCTCGCCCCACTTGAGGTGCACCGACATCTTCGAGGTGGTGTCGAGGTCGGGCCGGTCGCGCTCGTCGGAGTACGTCGCCAGGTGGTCCGCGACGTACGTCTCCCAGCGCTGCGCCGCCGCCCGCTCCCCGGCCTCCGGGAGGCGCAACCCCTCGGGCAGGTCGACGTCGGGCACGTCGACGGAGGACGCCAGCTCCAGGCCGCTCAGGCCGCGCGGCGCCTCGTACGGCGTGTCCCAGTCGCGGTCCGCCCAGGCGCGGGAGAAGGGGGTGAAGACGGCGTACGGCGTGCCGTCGCCCTTCGTCACGCTGCCGGGGTCCACCGCGTACGGCGAGGAGGTGCGCACCAGCTCGATGTCGTGCTCCGCGAGGGCCGCGGCGACGCGCTCGTCGCGCTCCGCGCCGTACGGGCCGAAGTCGGCACTGACGTGGACCTCGGTGGCGTCGACCTCGCGGGCGGCCGCGACGACCTGCTCGACGGGGTCGCCGCGGAGCACCGACAGGCGGGTGCGGCGCGAGCGGAGGGACGCGTCGAGCGCCCGCAGCGAGGCGGCCAGGTGGGCCCTGCGGGAGACGCCGGCCACGTCCCACAGGGCGGGGTCGAGGACGAAGAGCGGCAGCACCGCGTCGGCCTCGGCAGCGGCCAGGAGGGCGGGGTTGTCGGCCAGCCGCAGGTCGCGGCGGAACCACATGACGCTGTGGCGGGTGGGCATTCCTCCACAGTGCCAGGCCGCCCCTCGGGTGGGGGGTCGTCGCCTGCCCGCCGGTAGGGAAGAATGGTTCTCGTGAGCGATCTGATCGACACCACCGAGATGTACCTGCGCACGATCTACGAGCTCGTGGAGGAGGGCATCGTCCCGCTGCGCGCGCGCATCGCGGAGCGCCTGCACCAGTCGGGTCCGACGGTGTCCCAGACCGTCGCGCGCATGGAGCGCGACGGCCTCCTGACGGTCGAGGGCGACCGCCACCTCGAGCTCACCGAGGAGGGCCGCCGCCTCGCCGTGCGCGTCATGCGCAAGCACCGCCTGGCGGAGCGCCTGCTCACCGACGTCATCGGCCTGGACTGGGAGCTCGTGCACGCCGAGGCCTGCCGGTGGGAGCACGTGATCAGCGAGACCGTCGAGCGGCGGCTGCTCGAGCTGCTGGGCAACCCGACCGAGTCGCCCTACGGCAACCCGATCCCCGGCCTCGACGAGCTCGGCCAGGACGACCTGCCCGCCGACTTCATGGACGGTGTCGAGTCGCTGCAGAGCGTCGCCGCCGCCGACGAGTCGCGGGTGCACGTGCGCCGCATCTCCGAGGAGATGCAGAAGGACGAGGTGCTCATGAGCGCGCTGCGTCGCGTGGGGGCCCTGCCGGACAAGACGGTGACCGTCGTGGCGACCTCGGAGGGCGTGCTCGTGGGCTCCGGCGGCGAGACCGCCGAGATCTTCCCCGACGCCGCCGAGCACATCTTCGTGCGCCGCATCTGACCCCGCGTCCGATGCCCGGCGGGAATCCAGAGGTTCTCTTGAGGTTGGCCGCCGGTCGGAAGTCGTAGCGTCGCGGTGCGCTGCCCCTCGCGGGGAGGGTGAGGGGCAGCGCCACAGCACGATGCACCATTCGGCCACACGTCCCGGTGCCGGCGGACGCCGTCGGCACGGGCCGTGACTCGCGGGGGCCGTCTTCGTTGGTGGAGGCAGCGTGGGGAGTCGCTCCCCGCCCCGGCGGAAGGCTCCGAGATGGAGATGCTCGCGGTCGAGCTCACGGCGTTCACGCGCCGCACCGGCAGCGTCGTCGTCGCCCACAGCGCGACCGACCTCGTCCGCGGGCTGGAGCCCGGCGAGACCGTGGCGACGCGCGACCAGGACGACGTCGTGCGGGTGGCCGTCGTCGCCGACCTCGACTTCGACCTCGAGGACACCTACTACCGCCTCACGCTCGGCGAGGTGCTTCGTCTCGACGAGGCCGAGCTGGCCGTGTCGACCGCGCTGGGCGCGGGCGCCCTGCCGGTCCGCGCCGGGGCCGAGCGGCTGTTGGCGGCGGTCGGTGTCAGCCGACCCGCGCACCTGCGTCGCGTGCGCTGACCTCGCGCCGACGCGCGTCGAGCGCGTCGAGGAAGCCGCTGCAGCCGATGTCGAGCGCATGGGTCGCGAGGTCGTCGCCCCGGGTGGCCCCCCGGTTCACGATGACGACCGGCACGCCGCTGCGGACCGCGCGGCGCACGAACCGGAACCCGCTCATCACCGTGAGGGACGTGCCGACCGCTAGCAGCGCGCCGTCGTCGGGCCGCAGCGCGTCGACCGCGGCGAAGCAGCGCTCGACCCGCGCCGCCGGCACGTTCTCGCCGAAGAACACGACGTCGGGCTTGAGCACGCCGCCGCAGGCCTCGCAGGGCGGCACGACGAAGTCGCTCGTGTCCTCGAGGTCGACGTCGCCGTCGGGACGCACCAGCACGGTGGCGTGCCGCTCCGCCCAGTCGGGGTTGGCGGCCGCCATCCGCTCCTGGAGCGTCGCCCGCGGGCTGGTGGCCCGGCAGTCGAGGCAGACCACGTCGGCGATGCGGCCGTGCAGCGCGACCATCCGGCGCGTGCCGGCCGCCTCGTGGAGGCCGTCGACGTTCTGGGTGATGAGCAGCTCGGGGTCGATGGCGGCGACCGCCCGGTGGCCGGGGTTGGGGTCGGCGCGCCGCATGCGGGTCCAGCCGAGGTGGCTGCGCGCCCAGTACCGCTGCCGCGCGTCGGCGCCGGAGACGAAGTCGCCGTACGTCATGGGGGTGGGCCGCGGCGGGCGGCCCTCCGCGACGGGGCCGCGGTAGTCCGGGATGCCCGAGTCGGTCGACAGGCCCGCGCCGCCGACCAGCACGAGGCGCCGGGGTGCCAGCAGCGCCAGGGCCGCCTCGACGGCCTCCGGGGCGGCGGTGCGCTCAGCCACGCGGCGTGCCCTCGCCGGGCTGCGGAGGTCGGGTCACCGGGCGTAGCGCAGCTCGGCCCGCGCCCGTGCCTTGGCCGCCTCCACCTCGCGGTCCTTGGGCGGTGCGGAGGTCTCCAGGTCGTCGACGAGGCGGCGCGTGATGTGCGCGATCTCGCGCACCGCCTGGTCGAAGACGGCCTGGTTGGCCTGCGACGGCTTGCTCGTGCCGCTCACCTTGCGCACGAACTGCAGCGCCGCGGCGTGCACCTCGTCGTCGGTCGCCGGCGGCTCGAAGTTGTTGAGCGGACGGATGTTGCGGCACATGGTCCAACGGTACGTCGCCACCTATCCTCGGGGAATGCCTGAGAGCCGCTCGGACCGAGCCCTCGACCTCGTCCTCCTCGGCGCGACCGGCTTCACCGGTCGCCTCACCGCGGAGTACCTCGCCCGCCACGCCCCCGCCGACCTCCGCTGGGCCCTCGCGGGCCGCAACGAGGCCCGTCTCGCGCAGGTGCGGGACGGGCTGCCCACCGGTGCGGTCGGCGCCCCCGAGCTCGTCGTCGCCGACTCCGGCGACCCGGAGTCGCTGCGCGCGCTGGCGGAGAGCACCCGCCTCGTCATCACGACGGTGGGGCCGTTCCTCCGGTACGGCGAGCCGCTCGTCGCCGCCTGCGCCGCCGCGGGCACCGACTACGTGGACATCACGGGCGAGCCCGAGTTCGTCGACGAGGTGTGGCTGCGCCACCACGAGGCCGCCGAGGCCTCGGGTGCGCGCATCGTCCACGCCTGCGGCTTCGACTCGATCCCCCACGACCTCGGGGTCCGCTTCGCGGTCGGGCACCTGCCCGACGACGTACCGATCAAGGCCCGCGGCGTCGTGCGCGCCGCGGCGATCTCGTCGTCCGGCACGCTGCACTCGGCGCTCGAGCAGTTCGCCCGCGCCCGCACCATGAGCCGCACCCACGCGGCCCGCCGCAAGGCCGAGGGGCGGCCGGAGGGGCGGCGCGTGCGCGGCTCCGGCGGCAAGCCGCACCGCGACCCCGCGCTCGGCTACTGGCTGCTGCCGCTGCCCACGATCGACCCCATGGTCGTGGTGCGGAGCGCGGCCGCGGACCCGTCGTACGGGCCCGACTTCACCTACTCCCACTACGCGGGCACCAAGACGCTCCGGTACGCCGCGGGTGGCGCCGGCGCCGTCGGCGCGCTGGCGGTCGCGGCCCAGGTCGGCCCGCTGCGCCGGGCGCTGATGAACCGGTTCGGTTCCGGCCAGGGGCCGGACGAGCGGCGCCGGGAGAAGTCGTGGTTCACCGTCGACGTCGTCGCGGAGGGCGGCGGTCGCACCGTGCACGCGCGGGTGAGCGGCGGCGACCCCGGCTACGGGGAGACGTCCAAGATGCTCGCGGAGTCGGCCCTGTCGCTGCTGTTCGACGACAACCCGCCGACGGCCGGGATGGTGACGACCGCGCAGGCGATGGGCGAGCACCTCACGGCCCGCCTGCAGGCGGCGGGGATCCGGTTCGAGGTGCTCTGAGGGGGGTCGTACGGGTCACTGTGGAGGACGCCGTCGACCTCATCACCCAGATGACCGGCGCCGGCGTCGAGGTCCTCGAGCCCGGCCAGTCGTGCTCCGATCTCGCCGTCGCCCCGGGCGAGGTCGCCTGGCCGGTCGCCAGCGGCGTCGGGCTCGACCGCCAGAACTGGGGCAACTCCGGCGGTAACTGGGCGCGCGGGCACACCGGCACCGACTTCTCGCTGCCCTGCGGTGAGCCCGTCTACGCCGCCCACTCGGGGATCGTGCGCACCGACCCCTCGCAGAGCGGATGGGCCGGTCCGAACTTCCCCAAGACCACCACCGGCACTGACAGCTTGGCCACCTGGTACGCCCACATGTCGGCCGCGATCGTCGAGGACGGCGAGCAGGTCCAGTCCGGGCAGATCATCGGCCACGTCGGGACGCTCGGCAACAGCACCGGCTGCCACCTCCACTTCGAGGTCCACCCGGACAACGGCTCGATCTACGCAGACAACATCAACCCCTCGACCTGGCTGCGGAACAACGCCGGACGCACCCTCGCGCCATGAGCCGGTCGACATCATCACTGCGTGAGCAGTGGGCGGAGAGCACCAACCGGGAAGCGGTCGTCGTGCTTCCCCTGCTGGCCCTGGTGTCCATCGGTGTTCTCTACGGCGCCTACTTCGTGCCGGGGTTCTGGTCAGGCTTGAGCTGGTGGGGGATCTTGGGGGCCGGCGCGGCCCTGGCGCTGGGGTGCCTCATCGGCCTGGCCCGCTCGGTCGGGTACCGCCCGATCAGCGCGCCACCGACCGAGTCGCTGTGGCACATCACCTCAGCCCCGGCCCTCCTCAAGGCGACGCCGGGCAGCGTGGTCACGCTCGACGTCGACCACTGCCGCCCCCTGGCACGGATGCCCGACCGCTCGCGGCCCTGGCGCCTGCCCCGCCGCGGGGTCTACTTCTTCACCTCGTCCCCGAGCGTCGCGGCCGCCGAGGCGAACGTCTCGGCGCGTCGACGACGTGCCGCGGTGCTCCTGGAGCTCGACCCCGCTGGCCTCGGCGCCCCGAGGTTCCAGCGGGGCTCGGCGGTAGCGAGCACCGCCGGCTACCGCGGCCAGGTCCGCTCCGTGACCCCGCTCCACGCCTCGATCGCCGACGGCCAGTGACTGTCAACCGTTACCGAAGGAGATGCGATGTTCGAAGACTCCCCGCCGTGCGCACCTGACGTTCCAGCGCTCGACGCCCTCGCGAACCTTGCCCTGATTGTCGGAGCGCTGGCCTTGGTGGTCGCCCTTGTCGCGTTCGCTCTCGGGCGCAGCGAGTTCCGCCGGCCCCCGTGGATGGGCCGGTTCACGATCGGTGGCGTGGTCCTCGGCGTGGGCCTGATCCTCCTGGCGTGGTTCTTGCACGCGCCTTGGTGCTGACGAGGTGCACTCGTTGCCCCTCCGGGAGTGATTCGACGGAATCACCCCGGGGCGGTGGAAAGTCAGTGCCGCGTTCAAGGGCGGTCAGGGGGCGGACGTCATGCGTTCGCGTGACTCGTCGGCCCGCTCGACCAGCGCCTGCGGGTCCGCGCCGGCCAGGACGAGCGCCGCGAACGCCGCGACCGAGCGGGGCTGGGTAGCCGTCGGCCGCGCCAGGTAGAGACCGATCAAGCTCCCCGCCGCCTGCGCGAGCAGATCCGTACGTCCGGCAGCCTCCGCGCGGAGCTCCTCGACGACGACCTCGAACGGCATGCCGTCCTCAAGCCGTCGACGCGCACCGGCCTCGAGGCTGATCTTCAAGGCAGTGTCAGGAGCGAGGCGACGCGAGGGCATGACACCAGTAGACCATTCATCGAACAGGTGTTCGATAAAAACCGGTCTACCATGGTCTTCTTGGCCGACGGCCAACTAGAGGGAGAACCAGCACAGAGGGAGGAGGGGTCGCGATGGAGCAGCGCACCTTCTTCCGGGACCACCGCCCCTACGACTCCCCGGAGCGCCTGGAAGACCTGACCGGACCCGCCGGCGGGGTGGTCGACGTGCCGCACGCGGTGCTGTGGGCCCCCGGAGGCCCAGCCCGCGACCTCGACGACGCCGCGGTGCGGCGCATGGTCTACGTCGCGGTGATCGCCGAGGGCACCCGCGCCGACCAGGCCGCGTTGTTGAACCGCGACTTGCTGGTCGAGGACTGGCCTCGGCTCATGATCCCGCGCCGGGCGCGCGAGCTGTGGGAAGCACGTTTTCCCGAGCTGACCAGCACCGAGCCGGCCGCGCCCGCCGGCGCGCACCGATAGTGAGCGACGCCGGCAGCCGGGACGAGAGCGGAAGACCCGCGGCCGCTCCCGACCTCGAACGCGCGGCGTTCGAGCAAATCCAGCAACGAGTGGCCGCGGTCGCACTGCGCAGTGCAGCTGCGTCTGGGTTCGCCTTGGCGGGCGCCGGCGCGATCCGCGCCCACGGCGTCACCGATCGCCCCACCCAGGACGTCGACCTCTTCACCACCCAGACCGACCCAGCGGCGTTCAGCGCGGCGGTCGACGAGGTCGTCGCGGGCCTGGGCAACGAAGGCTTCCAGGTGGCCGCACTGCGACGCCTCGACGGGTTCGCCCGCCTCCAGGTCCTCGCACCCCCCACACCCGCGACAACAGAAGAACATCGCCCGGGAGGACCGGAGGACCCGAGCGGCCTGGTGGTCGAGGTCGACCTCGGTATCGACTGGCGGGCACACCCGCCCGTGACGCTCGACGTCGGCCCGGTACTGGCCCTCGAGGACGCTGTCGCCAACAAGGTGCTGGCGCTCTACTCGCGCGGCGAGGTCCGCGACTACCTCGACGTCGACGCCATCCGCCAGACCGGCCGGTTCAACGACGACGAGCTGCTCACAGCCGCAGCCGAGCGCGACCCCGGCTTCGAGCCCCTCATGTTCGGGCGCCAGTTGAGGGGGGTCGAACGCGCCGAGCCGGCCGCCGTCGAGCCCTACGGACTCGACGCTGACGACCTTGCAGCCGTCCAGGCGCGCCTCACGCTCTGGTCTGCCCAGATTGACCCCGCCGGCGCCAGCGCCGCGCACCTCCGGGCCGCGGCGCATGACGAGCTGCAGCAGGCGCGATCGACAGCCGCTCGCCTGGACGCAGCGAACACGAGCGCGGCCCGCGTCGAGAGTGAAGCCCAGCTCCCGCGCGTCGACGAACCGCGACGAGCCACCTTGGAGCGAGGGTCCAAGCGTCGGCCGCTTAGCAGCTAACCCCCAACTAGCGCGCCGGGACGGCCCTCCGGGCTCTGAGGAGATCGCGGCGGGCCGTGCGGCTGCAACTCAGGCCGCGCCGGAGAGCACATCGGCAAGCTCAGCGGCGGCTCGGATCACCTCCGCGATGGCGAGTGCCCAGGTAAGCGCTCCAGCGGGCCTGCGGGTCGATTCATCGGGGTGCCGGTCTCGGTCGGTCGGGTCGGTCATACAACTGACTTCGACTTCGCTCCAAAAAGACAGTACGACGCCGCCACCTTTTTCAAACCGCGCCACCTACGACGCCCACCTTCTCTGAATGGAACGAGAGGCAGCCCCCGACGTCGGATCGGCGCCTACGGTTCCATCATGTACCCGCCACCCGCCGGCCCGGAGCTCACGGAACTCCAGGCAAGGGAGCTTGACGACACATTTCTGGCCTCGGACCCGTTCAAGTACTTCTGTTCGCGCATTTCCTCATTGCTGACCTGGCACGAGCGAGCGCCGCTGGCGAGCACGCCCCTGCCACCGCCCGACTCCGGCAGCGTTCGAGCCGAGTTCAACCAGTACCTGCAGCGCGCCGCCGCCGACGGGCCCTTCGACGAGCTCGACGTACACGCGCAGGTAGCAGCCGACGCGCTCGCGGTTCGCCATCACGCCGCTGAGGCCCTTCTTCGGTTCGCCCACGTTCGCCTGGCCCCGCCAGCGAACACGCAAGTGAGATGTCTGTGGGGGGAACTAGCCGCGGGGCCGACACATATCGCGGACGTGCTCCGCGGTCTCAACGCAGCTGCTCAGGAGGCGGACGCGAGCGAGCGGGCGCTGCGGGCCCTCGTCGAACCCAAATCGCGCGAGGCTGCCCGCAGAAGCTCGGACATCACTGGCGCCTGCAACGTCCTCCTCGCGTGGCTAGAGCACGCCGCGAATCTAATGAGCCCGGCTGAGATCGACCTCCATGCAGCTCACAACAAGGTGAAACACGGCCTTGCAGTTCGGGCGCGATCAGACATGCGAGTCTCATTTGTCACTACACCGCCCCGTGCAGACGGCACGGTTCCCCTCAGCGCCTTCACCGGCCCCGGCGTACTCGACATCTTCGATCAACCCGTCCTCGAGTTCCTTACTCGCGACCAGAAAGTCGACGGTCACCGCCAGGGACTGGAGATCACGCAACTCCGGCTCAAGCCGTCGGCGGTGCTAGCGGAGGCATACATGATCGCCATGGCCCATGGCGTGCTGTTTCACGTTGCCGGCGTGGAGCACTTCGCGGGCCGCGACGACCTTCAGGACTTCCAGGCGCCAGCACCCCACCCCGGCTACCCGGTAGGAGGACCCAGGCCGCAGGACATCGACGCCCATACTCCACTCGGAATGCGCTTCCCCCTGACCACACCGCCCGGCGGTGGTCAGGCGAAGCGCAGGGCAGGCATCGGCTTCCGTGACCACTTCTTGGACCTCCAGCTCGACCATGCCAACCGCAGCCGCGCCCGCGTCGTCGACGACGACTGAACCCACAGCCCCGAAACTGCCGAGCGTCGGGGCGAGCGGCCGCAAGCGCCCAACTAGATCCTGGCGCGTCGAGCGCGCTGGTCCCAGTCACGTCCCAACGATGCGGCGGCGAAGGATCTCAACTAGACGCTCGTGCGCCGCTCGCGGATGTGTCGCTCAAACTCGCGCCGCTGCGTGACCAACTCACCCACTGCGCGAGCGATCTCATCAGGGTCCACCAGCCGCTTCCCGAACAAGATCAAGAGAAGGTATCGGCGCGCCCGGTTGCCCGACTCACTGCTGTACGCGGTCACGACGTCCATGTCCGCCGAGACCAAGCTCTCCGCCGCCGCCCTAGTCGTCGCGTCGCTGAGGAGCTGCACCTTGGCGGCCGCATGCTCTAGTCCGATGGCCTCGGCCACCAACGGCTCAGAGAAGGCCGACAGGTCCACCGGCGCCATGATCCGGAAGAGTCGCCCCACGCCGCCGCTCAGCGAGCCGATCGCTGGCGCAATGATCGAACTCTGCTGCGCTCGTAGGACAACGGCCGTCGCTCGAACGATCAGTTGCTCGACCGCCTCCTGTTCGCCCTGCCGCCCCGACTCGCGGGTCTGCTGCCTCGCCTGAAACGCGACGGCGCCGATCGCGGCCAACGCACCAATCACGGCACTGACCATCGAAGTCACCGCGGTCATCCACATCTCGCTCGACATGCCCGCAAGGTAGGCGGGCGCACCGACAATCGGAGTTCACCCACACCCCGACCTGGCGGCCGGAACCCGGGGCCGCTCGGGCCCGCCCGACGGGCGATTCCGTCGAATCACCTCCCCACACACCCAACGTGCACCCAGATCGACGGACCGGCTTCGACGGGTCGGATCGAACATAGACCTACAGGATCGGACGCATGTTCGACTTGCGAAGTTGTGTCGAAATTGCGATTTGAGCGCCTTAGAGGCCTCGGAACACCTAGGGACATAGGACTGGGGCTGCCAGGCGCTGTACACCCGCTTAGCGCCCCGTCAGCGCGACGCTGTGGATTGGTTGCACCCCTAGTCGGAGGGGTGCGGTATGGTGAGAGGGCATGAAAAACCCCAAGGCGCGGAATGGCTCCGTGCTGGACGGGACCTGCGCCTTGGGGTCTTCGACAACACATTCTGGCGAGAGCGTGTTGCTTCTAAGGCTACAACCGAGGAACGCGTGAGGCCTACCCGGGCGACCCAGATGGCCGGGCGGGTAGGTCTTACACGTGGGGCTCATGCATGAGTATGGAAGGAGCGAGCCACCGTGCCCGTCTCCACTCGTAGGGTCGTCCGCAAGACGACAAGAACTGTCCGGGTGCCCGTGCGCATCGAGCGCAGAGTCACCATCACGGTGAAGCCCAAGCGCTAAGCGCTCGGCTGGCAGGACCGTGGCGGCCTCAAGGGTTCCTTGAGGCCGCCACACCTACGTTTGCTCACAGGCTTCCCAGCCGTCCAAGGCAGCCCGCTGACGGCCCGGAGTTCTCGCACTCGGTACACAAGGAACGGCCCCGCCTCAGGGCTTGCGGTCCAGAAGGATCGAGACCCTGCTGGTGCTGTCGATCCACCAACCCAGTTTTGGGTTGATGCGTTCAGCCGTCGCGACGAGGTGCTGGTACTGGGCGTCTAGGTCGCGGTGGTGGATCGGTTCGTGATGACCGATGCGGTTGCGAAGCTCGCGAATGGCGTCAAGGTCGCTGTGTAGCCGGTGCCGTCCGTAGTGGGGGAACGCGTGCCGGAGGCAAGGCTGCCAAAGGGACCGGTTGTTCGCGGCGCTGAACATCGACCACCAAAAGCCGAACGTGAACTCAGCGACGACCTTGCCTTGCGAGACGAGCGGGTCGGGCACCGGACCCGTCACTGGATCGGGGGCAGGCCTCGCGCGGTCCAGCGCCTGGGTGACGAACCTGCGTGTGCTCGGAACCTGCTGGAACGGCAGGTTGGTGTCGAGATACCAAGGCACCAAGGGGCGGCCGTTGGACCGCTGCTCGGCTGCGATCCACTGCGTAAGCGCCTCGTCGATCGTGTTGCGCAGTGCGACCTCGAGGTAGTGGATGCCCCTGAAGAATGCGTCGCCAACGTCGAGGTTCCACGCATAGAGCTTGAGCGCCGCAGTCCTCTTGTTGCCACAAGCAGCCAGATAGGGACCCATACGCGGTGTGGAGAGCAAGCGCGTCACTTCGGTGGAGACCGGGCGGTAGATCGTCACGACCAGCATCTTGCCCTGAAATGGACTAGGCCCCGGGGGGTTCCTGTGACCGGAGTCCAGAAACCGTTAATCCCGGGGCGCTCTGCCCATAATGTAACACAGCATGGAGTTGGGCCAAGCCTGAGTCAGCATCACGACCAACCCGGCTAGGGCGCCAACCCCCGGGGCCCTCTGGGCCACCAGCCCAGGCTAGGCGTCGGCACGCGGGAGCGTGTCCAGGCGGTCCCAGTGGATGACACGGAGGGCGTCCTTCACACTCTGCTCGTCATTCCCCAGCAGCTGAGTGCCGGTGGACAGATCGGTCACGCGGGCGGCGTACCGCGAACTGCTGCTAGGGCCCGCGTCGAGAACTTCGACGCGCAACTCGTGGGGCCCACGGGCCACGCTGGTCCGGGTCATCTCGTACGTGTAGATGCGGACGGTGTCGAATACGCGGCCACCGTTCGCCTCGAAGTCTCCGATAGCTCCGCCAATTTCGTCGGCGTTGTCCAAGTTGATGTCGCCCATGGGGCCCACCTTGGCAGACCGATGGAGCACCGGGCTGCGCGCGAGGCAAGGTGTCCCGGTAGCGGATCCCTGACCGGACCACCGCGGATCCAGCTGCAGCATCGCTCACCGCTGGCGAGCCACCGTTCCGAGAGGCCCGTCCGTAACAACTCGCGGATCGGGTCCTTCATGCGGGATAACCTGCCGAGAAGTTCGTCGGGTAAGCGGGCGGGCGCCAGTCGTCGGACCTCACCGCGTAGCGCCAGGTGCTCCTCACGGTCGGCAGCGCCCGAGCGTCGCACCTACGTTGGCCACGGCCTACCGGCCTCGCCCGTGCCGGTGGTGGGTACTCGGGACTGCGACGGATAAGGGCGTGCGCTCTTCTACGCGGGTTGCTCGGCGCGTCCGGCCACGGCGGCGCCGCCGTCACCTCGCCGTGCTCAGCGGCCTTCGCGAGACGCCCTCAGCCAATACCGGAGGAAGAAGATGAAGCAACCGGCCGGGACAATCGCGAACACGAGGTAGGGGATTGCGTCTGAGACGGACCCGTCAAGGACTTGGAGTAAAGCAACCCCCAGCTGCAAGACCACGCCGCCACCAAGCAGGGCCATGAAAACGCCGAGTGCAGTCCGATTTCGGAGGATCTCGGGCGTGGTCTCGTTCTGCATGGCCAGGCGTCCCGTCGGCTCGTGGAGACCCCCACATCCCCCGCCACGCGTACGGCAAACGTCGATCCCGCCACGCACTCAATCAAGCAGGCCTGTCGAGGCCTGCTTGGCTCATCTCACCCGAAAGCAGATGATTTGCGCCCGCGGGCACTGCGCCCTGCCATCGCGACAGAGCACGCGCGCGCGTACCACAACCGGCTGGTAACCAACTTTCGGGTGGGCTAGACCGCTATCAAGATTTCTACACAGATCTTGCACGCGGATGTTGAGGATGGTCCGGTGTCCCGCATATGCGCAGGTCAGGGGGCCTGTGTCGGGGAGCCGTCTCGGCAGAGTCGGCGTGATCTGGGGAGTCACCATGCGTCTTCGTCCACCTGTCGTCCGCCTGGCCGCGTTGGCGGTGTGCTTGGCGGGAGCTCCGGCTCTCACGCTCTCGGGAGCGGCTGCAGCCAGCGCCCCGACGAGCCCCTTGGGGATCGCGGCGACGCCTGAGGCGCTGTCCAGCGATCCGGCGGACTACGACTCCGACGGGGACGGTCGTCCCGACCAGCCCTCCGAGGAGACGGCGATCGAGGTCGCGACCCGGCTGGGTGTCGAGGTCGAGGTGCTCTCGCTGCGCAGCGAGTCGCAGACGGTCGTGGCTGATGCCGAGGGCCTGCTGAGCGTGGAGGACTTCGGTTCCCCGATCCGCATCCAGACCGACCCCGACGGCGCCGACGACGGCTGGGTCGACGTGGACTACGACCTCGAGGAGACCGGCGACGGTGTCTGGGCGCCGAAGGCCTCTCGGGCCGACGTGGTCGTCAACGGCACCGTCGACGGTGTCGTCGAGGCCGCCCGGGTGACCTACGAGGACGGTTCCTCGGTCGCGGTGACGTGGCCCGAGGACAACCCCGGCGAGCTCGGCGAGCCGGTCATCGAGGGCGGGCTCGCGACGTACCCGCTCGAGGGGTTCTCCGGCTCGGTGGACCTGGTGGTCGCGATGACCACGACCGGTGCCTCGACGTGGCTGCGGATCAACGAGGCCCTCACGCCCGAGGAGACCGCGGCGATCGAGTCCGAGGGCGTGACCTTCGGTGTGCGGACCTCCGGCGGGGTGGACCTGCAGACCAGCGATGAGGCGATCGCGGCCGACCCGGCCCTCGCGACCGACGTCTCGCCCGGTGCGCTGGTGCTCACCGACGACGACGGTGAGGCGGTGGGCGCCACGCCGCCGCTGGTGGCCTGGGACTCCTCCGCCCTCGACGAGGTCGGCATGCCGACCGAGTACACCCTCCTCGGCAGCGACCTCACCGAGCTCGAGGGCACTGGAGACCCCGGCGACGCCGGCGACGCCAGTGGCTCTGGGGACTCGTCGGAGCACGAGCTGACGGTGACCCCGCCAGCCGAGCTCCTCGGCGGCACCGACGGCGCGGGCGCCGGGGTGGAGTACCCGGTCATCATCGACCCGCAGTTCGAGAACCTCACCCAGAGCCAGGACACCTGGATCCGCAACGGCACGACCGCGTTGAACGGCTCGGACTCCAAGCTGCTGGTCGGCAAGCACGGCACCAGCGGCGCGGCTGCGAACCTGGCCGCCTCGCTCCTGCAGTTCCAGTCGACCGTCTTCGACGGCCGCCAGATCGACCAGGCCTACCTCGGGCTCTACCAGTACGGCGCGGGCACCTGCGCGGACCGCACGATGAACATCTACTCGATCCGTGACCAGTGGGCGCAGTCGCAGACCACCTGGGCCAACCAGCCGTCGTTCTACAACACCAACTTCGAGACCGCCACGCAGAACCGCGCCCCGAGCTGCTCCTCCGGCGCGGGCTACGTCGACATGAAGATCACCCCGATCGTGCGGGACTGGGCCCACGGCGCCCGCCCCAACCGCGGCGTCATCCTCGCCGCCCCGAACGGCAGCGACACCACCTCCGCCCGGTCGTACTGCTCCATGGACTACAGCGCCGCATTCCCGGGCTGCGACCACAAGCCCTACCTGCGGGTGTCGTACTCCCTGGCGATCGCCGGTCAGCGTCCCGGCGCGAGCCACCTCAGCTTCACCGCCAGCGACCGCATCAACACCACCGTCGACGTCGGCACCGGCAACCTCATGGTCACCGTCAACGGCCTCAACCTGCCCACCATGGACGGCCAGCTGCCGCTGAGCGCCACCTACAACGCCGTCGGCGGCAGCACCGACCGTCGCCTCGGCCGCGGCTGGATCCTGGAGAACACCACCGACATCCGCATGACCCCACGTGCCGGCAGCCAGTCCAGCGCCGACGTCGTGTTCACCGGCCCCGGCGGACGCACCGAGGAGTTCACCACCACGACCACCAGCGGGTCCGGTGTCACCAGCTACGACAGCCCCGACGGCGTGAAGGCCGACCTCTTCCGCTCCAGCAACGGCTACACGCTGAAGATGCGTGAGTCGCAGATGAAGTACGTCTTCTCGCCCGACGGTGGCCTGCTGCGCATGGAGGACCGCAACGGCAACACCACCGGTGTCTCCGAGGGCGCCACCCCGTCCGGCTCGGCGTACAAGAACCTGACCATCGAGACCCCGGCCGGCTCGGTCGCCGCCCGCACCGGCAACATCACCACCACCTCGAACGGCACCACCACGATCACCCAGGGCACCTCGAGCGCCCTGCGCACCATCTCGTTCGCCCGGTCCAACAACCAGACCACCTCGTTCACCGACGCACGGGGCCGCACCACCACGTTCAGCTACAACAGCAACGGACTGCTCTCGGAGATCGCCGCACCCGGCAACGTGACTACCCAGTTCACCTACGACGACCGCCGCCGCGTCACCGCGGTCACCCAGGTCGAGAACGCCTCCGGCGGACCCGGGAACTCCATCACCCGGTTCTCCTACCCCAACCGCCACCTCACCCGGGTCGCCGCACCGGACACCAACCAGAGCCAGTCGGTCGATGAGGCCCCGAACACGGTCTACGAGATCGACGACTACAACCGCGTCAAGAAGACCATCGACCCCGAGGGCCGCGAGCGCTCGCGCACCTACACCCCCAACTCCGACACCGCGACCAGCACCCTCGGCGCCTCCTCCGGCGGCGGTGGCGGCGGTGGTGCCGCGGCCGGGTCGACGATCACGAACACGTGGGAGGGCAACGGCGGCGACTCGATGACGGGGTCCACGATGCCCACCGGCGCCAGCAGCTCCTGGGAGTACAACGGCACCGCCGGTGCGGTCTACAGCCCGACCTCCAGCGAGGACGACGCCGGCAACCAGAGTCTCTACACCTACAACGGTGCCGGCAACCAGATGACCTCCTCCGACGCCTCCCAGGCGACCGCTGAGGTCACCCGCAACTCCGACGGCACGATCGACACCGCAACCAGCCCCGGCAACGGCTCCAACGACACCAACTACGGCTACACCAACCGCCAGGTCACCTCGATGACCCCGGTCACCGGGTCCTCGCTCACCGCGCGGGCCTACACCTACGACACCGTCGGTCGCCTGGCCACCTCCACGAACGGTCGCGGGATCACCACCACCTACAGCTACAACGAGAACGACCAGGTCGTCTCCGTCACCCACGACGGCGGCGGCACCGGCGGCAGCGGCACCCAGACCGTCACCTACGGCTACGACGCCGCCGGTCGGCAGAACTCCCGCGTCGACACCCACGGCACCACGACCACCACCTACGACCAGCTCGGTCGGCTGCTGACCCGCGTCAACACCGCCGGCGGCGGCACCATCACCTACACCTACGACAAGGCCTCGCGCCTGGCGTCTTCGACCTCGACCGAGGGCGGCACCACCAACTACGCCTACGACAACGCCGGCACCCCGACGGGCTACAACTACCCCGTCACCCCGGGCAGCTCCACCCGCATCACCGTCCGGTTCACCACCGACGACAAGGGACGACGCACCGGCACCTACGTCGCCCCCAACGCCGACTTCACCACCTGGACCGCGCGGACCACCAACACCTACGACAAGTCCGGTCGCGTCTCCCGCGTCCGCGCCGACCGCGGCAACGGCACCCCGGACATCATCGACGTCAGCTACTGCTACGTCGCCGGCACCACCCCCGCGAGCGCCTGCCCGGAGAACGACACCGACAACGACCGCGCCAAGCTCGCCTGGAAGAAGGACAACCTCACCGGCGACGGCGTCCGCTACACCTACGACGAGACCGGGCGCCTCACGAACGCCCAGCCCACCGCCGGGGGTACCACCTACTCCTACGACTACAACCAGGCCGGCGCCCGCACGTCCGCGACAGCTGGGTCGACCACGCAGACGCTGACGTTCAACGCCGCCCACCAGATCTCCACCAGCGGCTACACCTACGACGGCGCCGGCAACCTCACCGCCGACCCCGCCTCCGGCTCGACCAACATCACCTACACGCCCGCCGACCAGCTCAACAGCGTCAACAAGAACGGCACCACGTACTACTACTCCCACGCCGGCGACGACAACAACGAGCTCCTGGAGCAGTCCAGCCCCGATGGCACCTACCGATACACCTACGGCCGCAACGCCGGCACCGGAGTCCCCGTCGTCGAGCAGGTCCACCGCACCTTCAACTCGAACGGATCCGTGGTGACCAACGCCGCCGCGGTCATCAGCGACCCCGTCACCGGCACCCCCGTCATGCTCAAGAGCGATGACGGCATCGCCTCGATCTACGTCTACGACGGCACCCCCGGCGCACCCATCGCCCTGATCTCCGACCAGGCCGGACAGGCCGCCCGGACCGCCGCCTACACCTACGACCCCTACGGCGCCGCCACCACCGCCGCCGGCGCCAACCCCAACGTCGCCGCCGAGAACCCCTACACCTTCTCCGGCAACGGCGTCCGCGACCGCACCACCAACTGGGTCCACTACGGCGAGCGCTACTACTCGACCCGCACCGGCACCTTCACCCAGCAAGACACCCTCGACGCACCACTCGACCCCAACAACGCCAACCGCTACGCCTACGCCGGTGGCGACCCCATCAACAACACCGACCCCACCGGCCGCTACAGCTGGGATGAGTTCAAGGGCGACGCCAAGGGCGCGATCAGCAGCTTTGCTGACGGATGGGTGGACTACACCGTCACCGTCATTGCGACGACCACGTTCTTTGCTTTTGCCGGTACGAGCGCCGGCTGCATCGCTGGGGCCTGGGCAGGCCCGCCTGGCTGCGCTGCCGGCGCACAGACTGGAGCTGGGATTGGCACCGCTGCCGGCTTCATCTACGGGAACGCGCTTGCGATCGGTCAGCTCTGGGCCAATAGCTGAGCGAAGGGGTGTGGAACGCTCCTAGCCGCTAGAACCACCAGAATTCCAGGGAGTCTCCCGGGGCTCGTCTGTCCGCTATATGCAGATGGACGGGCCCCGGAGCTGCACGCGGACGAGCACCTCGCTTTCGTCAGCCCACTAACATTGCCTGAAGAGGATTCAGCGAAAACGGAGGGGATTGTGACGACCAGCTTTCTTCGAATGCCGAAGCATCGGGGAGTTCTGATATTCCTGACGGTGGTCTACGCCCTCAGTACGGCCATGTCGGCGGGGGCATTGATCTTGTCGCTTGTAGATGGGACACAAGTTCTCCGGTTGGTTTTCGCGGCGTGGCTTGCTGCGTCCGCCCTGCTCTTGACAGGCGCGATCGCGGGACTCCTCGAAGTCCGGAGAGACAAAGTGGCTTCTTCCACCAAATAGTGGTGCGTCCGGGGGCCTTGAGTTCTACGGCGCGGGGGGCTTCCGGTTGCTCAGAGCGCGCACCACGCTCGCCCTAGAGACGCCGATGATCGCTGCGATCTGGTCAAGGGTGAGACCGTCTTCGTCTCGGAGCCGGCGGGCCGTAGTGACTCGTTCGGGAGTCATGACCCGCGGTCGACCGCCGCGGCGTCCGCGGGCGCGGGCAGCCGCGAGTCCGGCGCGGGTGCGTTCCACGATCAGCTCGCGCTCGAACTCGCCGAGCGCGCCGAAAACGTGGAACACGAGGCGCCCGCCGGCGGTCGTGGTGTCAATGGCCTCGGTCAACGAGCGGAACCCGATGCCGCGGGCCTCGAGAGCGTTCACCTCATCGATGAGGTGTCGCAGCGAGCGTCCCAGGCGGTCCAGGCGCCACACCACCAACACGTCGCCCTCGCGGAGGTAGTCCAGCACTCTCGTGAGCTCAGGGCGGGAGTCGGTCTTGCCGCTCGCGGTCTCCACGAAGACCCGTGTGGCGCCGGCCGCTGCGAGCGCGTCGATCTGCAGGTCGGCCGATTGATCTGCGGTCGAGACCCGGGCGTAGCCCACCAGGGTCCGAACGCGTTCGGGCACCGCCGCAGCCGCTGCTGTAGCCGCCTGCTCCTCGAGCATCACCCCTCCTCGTCGCCCGGTTGGCTTCGGGCGCCCGACTCTACGGTGGAATGGCTCAGAAACGATGACGGCGCGACTTGTGATCCGTAGATTCTGGACACGGGTTCTGATGCACGCTTTGGTGCACCCACGGGACTTGGGACACCCAGGCTCAAAAACGACCGTTTGACGACCGGCCGCCCACGCGGGACTGAGAGACTGGCGTGGTGGTGTCGACAGGTGGCGTCAGAGGTGACGAGTCGTCGTTCCGAGCGCGGTGGCACGACGACCAGGAGTCGATTCACATCAGCGTGCGCCCAGACGGAATCGACGCCCTGCCGTTGGAGCAGCGACGCGAAGCCCTGGCAGACCTCGCAAGCACCTGCAGCACCGCCCTGATCGCGGCGAACGACCGCCACGCCGTCATCACCGATCCACCCGACCCCGACTACACCCTCGCTTGCGGCCCCGCGCCGACGCCACGCATCGACGACGTCGAGGTGTGGCTGACTGATGCGCCCAGCATCGAGCACGCCCTCGCCTGGATCCGGACTTTCGCCACCGTTCTCAACGCCAAGGGAGTGCGCTGCACCCTCAGCCCCTCACGCTGGGCCGGCCGCAGCCGCCCCGAACCGAACGGGCAGATGATCCCGAGCGCCGCGCTGTGCCTCAAAGGGTGGCGCATCATGGACGACACACGCCGGTGGGGCAGGTATCCGAACCCGGGCTGGGTGTTCGACCACGAGCTGGCCGACCGGCTGCTCCACTCCACGCTGAAGTGGGTCGTGCGGGACAGCCCCACTCCCGACACCGCCACCGTCGACATCGTCGTCGACGGCGTCGGCATGTTCATGCCTCCCACCGAAGCCGCGTGGCATTTACGACGCAACCTGACCAACGCGAAACTGATGTGGTTCGAGCAGGACACCCGCAGCCGCAACGTCCGCTTCGACTCCATCGGCCGGATCCTGGCCCAGGCCTACGAAGCCCACCAACCCTGGACCATGACCCTCGCGGCCGTGCGGTCCCTGCTCATCGACCTGCACCGCGACCTCGAGCTCGGTGTCGTCCGACTCGCCCCCAATCAGACCGGGAAACCCGGCTGGGCGCTGTCGTCCTACGCGCCTCTGCCCGAACACCTACCGCGAACCCGAACCATCTACTCACGGTGGCGCCACCACGACGCCACCAAAACCTTCGACGCCTACGGCATCCAGCTCCTCAGCGACGCCCACCTCGCCGCAGCCCACGACCTCACCGGCTGGATCATCACCCCCCTCACGGGCGGCATGCACCTCGTCGAACACCCCGACCCCGCCGCCTGGTTCGCCCACGACGAACCCGACCCCCACGTCCTCGCCCAAGCCCGACACGACTTCGGACCCATGATCATCGACCGGCGGGACTAGCGACGACGACGGCGTCGACGCGAAGCAGAAGAGCGGGCGCCGCGATTCAGCGAGCGATCGAGCACCGGATAGAACGCGTACCAGGAGAAGGCGAAGAACAAACCGGCGACAACCGAGACCACCGTTGCGGAGAGCACGGTCTCGTCGTGCGACAGCATGAACGGGAACCATGCGATCCCGAAAAACAGGCCCGTAGCGGCAGCCAGCACGAGTCTCATTCACGTCAGATACCCCAACGATCTGCCGGTGAACCCGAGCGGCCCTCTCATTCCCCGGGCCACCGCAATGGCCCGTACGCCGAGCTAGCCAGCCGTCCCGGTCGGCCCGGGCGGCCCGCGTGAATAGGCAGACCGTTCGAGGATCAACTCACTTTTGTCGCGTGCCGGGTCTGATGGAGGCTCTCATTCCACGGAAGGATGAGAGTCATGGCAGCACCGAGGAAGTACCTCGAGGAGCTTCGGGAGCGGGCGATCAGAATGGCGGTCGATCTGCGGCGTGACCCGGCCACCAGGAGCGGCGCTCTGCGCCGGGTGGGCGAGCAGCTGGGGATCAATCCCGAGACGCTGCGCAACTGGGTCCAGCAGGCCGAGGTCGACGAGGGCCACCGGCCCGGCGTCACGACGGCCGAGGCGCAGCGGATCAACGAGCTCGAACGCGAGGTTCGTGAGCTGCGGCGAGCCAACGAGATCTTGCGGACGGCGTCGGCGTTTTTCGCCGCGGCGGAGCTCGACCGCAAGCTGAAGTAGCCCAGGCATCCAACCGGGTGCCGACTGCGGTGCTGGTCGACTACATCGACCAGCATCGCGAGAAGTTCGGGGTCGAGCCGATCTGCACCGTCCTACGAGCAGCTGGGATACAGATCGCCCCGAGCACCTACTACGCCGCCAAGAGCAGGCCGCCATCGGCACGAGCGATCGCTGACGAGCAGCGGCTGGTGGTGATGCGTCGGGTTCACGAGGAGAACTACGGCGTCTACGGGGTCCGCAAGATGCACGCCGAGCTCAACCGGCGCGGCCACCGGATCGCGCGGTGCACGGTGCACCGGCTGATGCGCGCCGAGGGCCTACGCGGGATCAGCAGAGCCAAGGGACCCCGCACCACGGTTCCTGGAAGCGGCCCGGACACCCGCCCGGATCTGCTGGATCGTGACTTCAAGGCGCCGGAACCGAACCGGGTCTGGGTCGCGGACATCACCTACTGCCGCACCTTCGCCGGCTGGGTCTACGCCGCGTTCGTCATCGACGTCTACTCGCGCCGCGTCGTGGGCTGGCAGCTCTCGAAGAGCCTGCGCACCGACCTCGCCCTGGACGCCCTCGAGATGGGGCTGTGGACCCGTCAGCACGCCGGCCAGGACACCACCGGCGTCATCGCACACAGCGACAAGGGCGTCCAGTACCTCGCAGTGCGCTACACCCAGCGACTGGCCGAGGCCGGTGCTGTCGCGTCGGTGGGGTCGACGGGCGACAGCTACGACAACGCCCTGGCCGAGGCGTTCAACTCGCTATTCAAGGCCGAACTCGTCCGCAACAAGGGGCCGTGGAAGAACATCGACGACCTCGAGATCGCGGTCGCCGAGTACATCGACTGGTTCAACCATCGACGTCTGCACGGCGAGATCGGGCTCGTCCCACCGGTCGAGTTCGAGGACGACTACTACCGGCACAACCCTGCGCCGACTACCGTCAGCGCGTCACTTCAGAGCCTCCACTGAACCCGGCACGCGACACTTTGTCGACCGTTCCGCGTTGAGGGTCGCCGGCCAGGGGTGAGAATCACTTCCGCCGGATCTGCTCACACCCCTCCCGGACAGGGATTGATTGATTGACGCCGAACCCCGCGTCGTTGACTGGGACGCGATCACGCCAGCTGAGGCCTTTGAGTTCCGGGCCCGCTGGGACGCTGCCGCCGGCGATCGCGAAGCGTGGTTGCGCGAGCACTGTGCGGTCGACCTCAACTACGAACCCGCATCGCTGCAGGCAGTGTGGGACTGGCTCAGAGAGTGGATACGCGGACCCCAAGACGTCGCCACACCCGACCCGGTCTTCTGGGTCGGACCGCTCAGCGGGTCAGCGGCCGAGCGCCGATCCGCCGCGGTCGAGGCGGTCGTCGGATACCTCGAGCAAGTGCTGTGGCGTCGTCACCCAGCCTTGGTCCCCGCGATTGCCAAGACGCCCGGCCCCGGGCAGATCAAGGTGATGGATCAGTACGCGTCCGGCTTGGACTGGGCGCCGCGGGTGAAGTGGGGGGCCGCCGTCGAGACAGCATCACTTGCCGTGCGCATGGGGCGGGTTTTCGACCGGGACCCGGACGACGAGTTCCGACTCCACAACTGGTTGATGAGGACCTTCGACGCCTACGAAGAGGCGCTGAAGAAGAGCAAGAAGGAACTCAAGCGCCGCAAGCCGCCCGTACCGAACGCAAAGGTCTCCAGATGGCGCGACCCCGACGACCCCACCTACTCCTTCGAGGTCTGGTTCACAGATGAGACCCTCTACGACTTTCCAACCGTCGCCGCAAACGGCCACCGAGATGCTCGCTGCACTCGAAGACGTCCAGGAGGCCCACCACCACGACAGCAACGCGATCCTGATCGCCGGTCCCATCAAGCCCCGCAGACTCCGAGCAGCACTCAAGAAGCACCTCACCAACCCGCAGTGACGGGGAAGCGGCAGCCCGCGACATTGCATTGAACACGGGGGCGGTGGGCAAGGTCCCCGGTCAGTTCGCTCATCAGGCCCGGCCCAGCTTGTAGCTCGCTGCCACGAACACCAGGGGAAACCCCCCGCGTCCAGCACCTGGACCCATCAGAAAGATTGGCGAACGGTCCGTGCTGCAGTCAGGCGAATCGCGACGCAGGCCCGTGGTGGAGGTCAGAGGATCCCGCGAGCGGCTGCGGTGGCGTCGGGCACGGGCCAGTAGTAGACCCACGTGCCGCGGCGCTCGCAGTCGATGAGTCCCGCCTCGCGCAGCTTGCGCAGGTGGTGGGAGACGGTGGGCTGCGAGACGCCCACGTCGTCGATGTCGCACACGCAGACGGGCTCCGGGGCGCCGGCGATCCGCGAGTAGAGCCGGAGCCGGACCGGGTCGGCGAGGGCCTTGAGCACGGCCGCCGCCGCCGTCGCGGCGTCCTCGTCGAGCCCGGGGAGGGACTCGGCGCTCGGGGTGCAGCACGCGGGGGCGGGGGCCGTGGTCACCTGCGGATATTGACAGATGTCGAAGCAGGCCGCCACAGTCTGCATCGATGAACGTCGAAACAAGGTCGGTCCCGGGCGTGCGGCTCCCGCTCCTCGACCGGCTGCTCCCCGTGTGGATCGCCGCCGCGATGGCGGCGGGCCTGCTGCTGGGCCGCCTCGTGCCGGGCCTCGACGAGGCGCTGGGCGCGGTCGAGGTCGGGTCGGTGTCACTGCCGATCGCCCTGGGCCTGCTCCTGATGATGTATCCGGTGCTCGCCAAGGTGCGGTACGACGAGACGGGGCGCGTGACCTCCGACCGGCGGCTGCTCGTCGCGTCGCTGGTGCTGAACTGGATCCTCGGGCCCGCCCTCATGTTCGCCCTCGCGTGGCTGCTGCTGCCGGACCTGCCGGAGTACCGCACGGGCCTGGTGATCGTCGGCCTCGCGCGCTGCATCGCGATGGTGCTCGTCTGGAACGACCTGGCGTGCGGCGACCGCGAGGCCGCGGTCGTGCTCGTGGCGCTCAACTCCGTGTTCCAGGTCGTGGCGTTCGCGGGGCTCGGGTGGTTCTACCTGCAGGTGCTGCCGGGCTGGCTGGGGCTCTCGACGACCTCGGCCGAGTTGTCCGTCGGGGCGATCGCCCTCAGCGTCCTGGTCTTCCTCGGGGTCCCGCTCGTCGCGGGCTGGCTCACGCGGGTCGGGGGCGAGCGCGCGCGGGGTCGTGACTGGTACGAGGAGCGCTTCCTGCCCCGCATCGGTCCGCTGGCGCTCTACGGCCTCCTCTTCACGATCGTCGTGCTGTTCGCCCTGCAGGGGGACGCGATCACCTCGCGGCCGTGGGACGTCGCCCGCATCGCGCTGCCGCTGCTGGCCTACTTCGTGCTCATGTTCGCGCTGTCCTGGGTGCTCGGCGTGCGGCTGGGGCTCGGCTACCCCCGCACCGCGACGCTGGCGTTCACCGCGGCCGGCAACAACTTCGAGCTCGCCATCGCCGTCGCGATCGGCACCTTCGGCGTCACCTCCGGCCAGGCCCTCGCCGGCGTGGTGGGCCCGCTCATCGAGGTCCCGGTGCTCGTCGCGCTCGTCCACGTCGCGCTGCGCCTGCGGGGCGACGACCCCGTCGGCCCCACCCCCGCCCGAGGAGGCTCCTCATGAGCGACCAGGTCCCCGCCGGCCACGCCCCCGTCGTCGTCTTCGCCTGCCGCGCCAACGGCGGCCGGTCGGTCGCCTCGCGGTTGCTGGCCGAGCACTACGCCGGCGGTCGGGTCGTCGCGCTCTCCGCCGGCACGACCCCCGGCGACCGCGTGCACCCCGAGGTCGCCCGCGTGCTCGAGGACCTCGGCCTCGACACCTCGCGCGAGTCGCCGCGGCTGCTGACCGCCGAGATGATCGCCGCGAGCGACCTGGCGGTCACCCAGGGCTGCGGCGAGACGTGCCCCTACGTGCCGGGCGCCCGCTACCGCGACTGGCCGCTCGACGACCCGAAGGGCCAGGACGAGGCGACGGTGCGCCGCATCGTCGCCGACATCGACGCCCGCGTGCGCGACCTGCTGGTGGAGCTGGTGCCCGACATCGACCTGCCTCCGAGCCTCCTCGGCCGCGGCTGAGGTCAGCCGGCGCTGCGGTTCCGCGGGGGGAGCGCGGCCGGGCTCGAGGTGGGGCTCGAGGTCGGGCTCGAGGTCGGGATGGGCGGGCGCTCGTTGCCGGCCGGGCGCACGTGGGTCGCGTCGACCCACCCCTGCACCACCCGCGGGGACCCGCCGTGGGCCTCGGCGGCCTGGTCGACGGCGATCACCCAGGCCTCCCACCCGCCACGCTGGCCGAGCCGGCGGCGCCACATGAGCAGGATCCCGGGCTTCGGGTGCACCCACTGCGCCGTGATGTCCACCCACACGTGCTGCACCCGCGCCGACCGGGCGGGCTCGCGCTGCGTGGACGGGACCTTCACGCCTCCGATTAGAACATGTGTTCGAACAAGACCGAAGGGGTGAAGTCGGTCCGTGACCGGCTCCCGGGCGTCGCGCGGGGTGTCGCGCGGGGTGTCGGGTACCGGCCCCGCATGGCACGCAACGAGCGACTGACCGACGCCACCCCCGCCCAGGTCTGGGACGTCCTCGCCGACGGCTGGCTCTACCCCTCGTGGGTCGTCGGGGCCTCCCGGATGCGGGCGGTCGACGACACCTGGCCCGCGGCGGGCTCCCGCCTGCACCACTCCGTCGGCGTGTGGCCGCTCCTCATCGACGACGCCACGATCGTCGAGGAGGCGGAGCCCTCGCGGCGGCTGCAGCTGAAGGCCCGGGGTTGGCCGATGGGGGAGGCTCGGGTCGTGCTGACGCTGGAGCCCGAGGGGCAGGGGACCCGCCTCGTCATCGAGGAGGACGCGATCGCCGGGCCCGGGCGGCTCGCGCCGCCGCCCGTGCGGGGCGTGAGCATCGCCTGGCGCAACGTCGAGACCCTGCGACGGCTGGCGCTGCTCGCCGAGGGCCGGTCGTGACGGGACCGCTCCCCGACGGCGCCGTCGTGCTGGTCACGGGCGCCTCCAGCGGCATCGGCCTCGGGGTCAGCCGCCGGCTGGCGGCCCGCGGCATGCACCTCGTGCTGGCGGCCCGCGACCGTGCCGCGCTCGACCAGGCGGCGGCCGACTGCGTCCGGGCCGGGGCGGCCTCCGCGATGGTCGTCCCCACGGACGTGGGCGACGACGAGGCCGTCGCCCGGCTCGTCGCGACCGCCGCCGGGCGCGAGGGCCGCATCGACGCGGTCGTCAGCGCGGCCGGGGTCGCGTCGTACGGACGCCTGGAGGAGCAGCCCGCCGACGTGGCCCGCGCCGTGCTCCGCACCAACCTGCTGGGCGGGCTGTCGCTCGCCCACCACGCGCTGCCGGTGCTGCGCGCCCAGGGGCGGGGGCGGCTCCTGCTCGTCGGCTCGGTGCTGGGCCACGTCGTCGCGCCGACGATGACGCCCTACGTCGTCAGCAAGTGGGGCCTGCGCGGCCTCGCCCGCCAGCTCCAGGTCGAGAACCGCGACCTGCCCGACCTCCACGTCGACTACGTGGCGCCCGGCGGCGTCGACACCCCCATCTACACGAGCGCGGCGACGACGGGGGTCCGCGGACGCCCGCCGCTCCCCGTCTCGTCGGCCGACCGCGCCGCGGAGCAGATCGTCGCCATGCTCGACGGCCGCCGCCGCGCCGCGCAGCTCACCCCGGTCAACCACCTGCTGCGGTTCGGGTTCACGGCGGTGCCGTGGGTGTACGACGCGCTGGTCACCCCCGCGTTCCGCGCCATCGCGGCCGAGCGCGAGCCGGCGCCGGCCGGACCCGGCAACGCCTTCGAGCCCGTCGCGGAGCACGCGCTCAGCGGCGGCCACGGCAGCGGTCTGCGGGCCGTCGCGCGCCAGGTGGGGCGGACCCTCGGCGTACGTCGTCCGCCTCCGGCGCCCTCCGGCCCGTCGGGCGGTGCGGGCGGCGGGGTCGCGTGAGCGGCGCTGCCGCGGCGTACGACGCCGTCGTCGTCGGCGGCGGGCCCAACGGCCTCGTCGCGGCCAACCTCCTCGTCGACGCCGGGTGGTCGGTGCTCCTCCTGGAGGCCCAGGCGGAGGTGGGCGGTGCGGTGCGCAGCGATCGGGGGGTGGACCCGGAGTTCGTGCACGACACGTTCAGCGCGTTCTACCCCCTCGCGGCCGCGTCGCCGACGCTGCGGGGGTTCGAGCTGGAGCGGTACGGGCTGGTGTGGCGCCACGCGCCCGCCGTGCTCGGCCACCCGACGGCCGACGGGCGCTGGGCGATCCTGCACCGGGACCGTGACCGGACCGCCGCCGGGCTCGACGAGCTGTGCCCCGGCGACGGGGATGCCTGGCTCGAGCTGTGCGCCACCTGGGACCGCATCGGCGAGCACGTCGTGCACGCCCTGCTCGCGCCCTTCCCGCCGGTGCGGGCGGGCGCACGGGCGGTGGCGAGCCTGCCGCGCGCCGGCGGCCTCGACCTCGTGCGGCTGCTGCTCAGCCCGGTCGCCGACGTGGGCCGTGAGCTGTTCCGCGGCGAGGGGCCGCGGCTCCTGCTGGCCGGCAACGCCGGCCACGCCGACATCCCCCTCGACGCCCCCGGCTCGGGCCTCATGGGCATCCTCATGTCGATGCTCGGCCAGACCGTCGGCTTCCCCGTGCCCACCGGCGGGGCGGGGGAGCTCGCCGCGGCGCTCGAGCGCCGGTTCGTGGCCCGGGGCGGCGAGGTGCGCTGCGGCGCCGAGGTCACGGCGATCGAGGTCGCGGACGGACGAGCCACCGGCGTCGTCGCGCTCGGCGAGCGCATCGCGGCGCGGCGCGCGGTGGTGGCCGACGTCGTCGTCCCGCACCTCTACGGGGGCCTCGTCGCCGAGGAGCACCTGCCGCCCCGGTTCCGCCGGCGGCTGCGCGGGTTCTCGCTCGACCCCGGCACGGTCAAGGTCGACTGGGCGCTCGACGGCCCGGTCCCGTGGGCCGCGCCGCCCGTCGTCGCCCCCGGCACGGTGCACGTCGCCGACTCCGTCGACCAGATGGCCGACGCGCTCCACCAGGTGAGCAACGGGTCCGTCCCGGCCGAGCCGTTCCTGCTCACCGGGCAGATGACGGCGACCGATCCCTCGCGCTCGCCGGCCGGCACCGAGTCGATGTGGGCCTACACCCACGTGCCCCAGGAGGTGCGCACCGACGCCGGCGGCGACGGCCTCACCGGCGCCTGGGACCGCGACGAGTGCGAGCGGTTCGCCGACCGCGTGCAGGCCCGCATGGAGCGGCTCGCGCCCGGGTTCGGGAGCCTCGTGCGCGCCCGCCGCGTGCTGGGCCCGCACGAGATGCAGGCCCGGGACGCCAACCTGGTGGGCGGCTCCATCAACGGTGGTACGGCGCAGCTCCACCAACAGCTCGTCTTCCGGCCCGTCACGGGCTGGGGGCGGGCGGAGACGCCCGTGAAGGGGCTCTACCTCGGCTCGGCCTCGGCCCACCCCGGCGGCGGGGTGCACGGGGCGCCGGGCAGCAACGCCGCCCGCGCCGCGCTGGCGCACGACCGGTGGCGGCTGCGGCGCTGAGGGCCTCCCCGGACCGCCGCCTCGTGGATCGTCGCCTCGCGGACGTCATGCGAAGTGGTGGTGCGGGCCGTCGGGTTGCATGACGTCCCGGAGTGCGGCGCGGGACCCCTCGGGGACGTCATGCGAACCGCCGGTCGGGGGCGCCGCACCGCATGACGTCCCGGGGCCGGCCGGCGCCCCGGTAACACGGAACTTACGCACCGAGGACCGCAACGTCTTCCAGGTGTGACCATTCGGAAACACTCGGACCGTGGACTTCTCCCATGAGGTTCACCGCCCACGACGCGCACCGGCACATCGGTCGGCTCCCGGCGTACCCCTTCTACGGGGGGCCGCCGATCCAGCCCGACGTGACCGCCCGCGAGAGCGTCGCCGAGCTGGTGGCCGACCTCGACGCGGAGGGCACGGAGCGGGCGCTGGTGCTGCCCAACTACGGCGTGCCCGACCCCGACGTCTCGTTCCGCCTCAACCACCTCGCGCTCGACGCGGCGCACGCTGACGACCGGATCCGGTGCGGGCTGTGGGTGTCGCCGAAGGCCTCCGACGCCGAGCGCAACACCGCCGCCCTGGCCCTCGCCGCGGAGGACGGCGTGGCCGCCCTCAAGACCAGCTTCCTGCTCGGTGGCGCGGTCGACGACCCCGACTGCCGGGTCGAGCTCGACCGGATCTTCACGACGGCCGCGGAGCTCGACCTCGTCGTCCACGTGCACACCTCGCCCGGCGCGGCGTCCGACGTGGACCGCATCGGCGAGCTGGTCGAGCGCCACGGCGACGCCACCAAGATCCACCTCGTCCACCTGGGCGGCGGGATGAGCGGCCACATGAAGCTCATCGGCGGCCGCTTCTTCGACTGGATCGAGGCGGGCAAGCAGGTCTACACCGACACCTCCTGGGCCATCGGGTTCGCTCCCGTGTGGCTCTGCCAGGAGATCCAGCGGCGCGGCATCGGCGCCGACCGCGTCCTCTTCGCCACCGACACCCCCTGGGGCGACCACGCGGGCGAGCACGCCCGCCTGGCCGCCGCGACCGACGACCCCGAGCTCACCGCCGCGCTCTTCCGGGGCAACTTCGAGGCCCTCTACGGCTGAGACCGCACCACCCCCCCCGCACACCGACCACAGGAGACCCGCATGCCCACGTTCGACGACGAGATCATGGCCAACATCGAGAAGTCCGTGGCCGAGATCCCGCACCCCTCGCAGCCCAAGGGCACCAACCTCTACGGCTCGACGAAGATCTTCCCGGACTACCAGGCGAGCGAGGGGCAGAGCTACCTCACCCTCGTGCACGGCATCCCGCACGAGAGCTCGGTCAGCTTCGTCGCCGTCCTCCAGGCGACGCGCGCACTGCGCAAGGGCTTCGAGTCGGCGCTCTACTTCTACGGCCCGGGCGCCCTGGCCTGCGTCGACACCCGTGGCTTCCCGACGACGGGCGACGTCGCCTTCCCCGGCAACCAGAACATGAACGACTCCATCAAGACGTTCGTGAAGGAGGGCGGCACGGTCTTCTGCTGCCGCTTCGGGCTCGCGCTCCACGGCAGCCGCGAGGAGGACCTGATCGAGGGCGTCATCCCCGCGCACCCGCTCGACGTGCAGGACGCGGTCATCCACTACGCCAACAAGGGCGCCATCATCAACTCCGTCTACAACCTCTGAGGGCCGGACGATGACCGCACCGGCCCCCTCCACCCGGGTGGACGTCGCCATCCAGGGCATTCGTCTCCTCGACGCCCCCGTCGCGCGCCGTGCCGGCGCGGGACCCAGCGACGACGGGCACGTGCTGCTGGGCGGGGTCGGCGCGGCCATCCCCCTCAATCCCCGCAGCCCCTACACCGTCCGGGGCGGCAAGCTGCTCCTCGACGGCGCCGACACCGGCCTCGGTCTCGAGGCGATCCGCCGCCCGCGGTTCTACGACCTCACGACCGCCGACGGCGTCCCCTACGAGAAGATCGCCCGCCTGCACTCCTCCCACGTGCTGGCCACGACGGTGGTGCAGACCTGCGCCCGGTACGCCGAGGCCGAGCGCTGCCGCTTCTGTGCCATCGAGGAGTCGCTGCGGGCGGGCGCGACGGTGGCGGTGAAGACCCCGGCCCAGATCGCCGAGGTGGCGCTCGCCGCCCACGAGCTCGACGGGATCACGCAGGTCGTGATGACGACGGGCACCTCGACCGGCCGTGACCGCGGTGCGACCCACCTGGCCCGCTGCGTGCGGGCCGTGCGCGCCGTGCTCCCCGACCTCCCCATCCAGGTGCAGTGCGAGCCGCCCGGCGACCTCGCGACCATCACCGAGCTGAAGGAGGCGGGCGCCAGCTCGATCGGCATCCACGTGGAGTCGCTCGACGACGAGGTGCGGCGCCGCTGGATGCCGGGCAAGGGCAGCGTGCCGATGGCGGAGTACCGCGCCGCCTGGGCCGAGGCCGTCCGCGTCTTCGGCTGGAACGAGGTCTCGACCTACGTCCTCGTCGGCCTCGGCGAGGACCCCGACGAGCTCGTCGCCGCGGCGGCCGAGCTCATCGCGATGGGCGTCTACCCCTTCGTCGTCCCCTTCCGCCCTCTCGCCGGCACCCTCGCGACCGACGTCGACCACGTGCCGGCCCCCGACCCGCGGGTCGTCGCCGACGTGACCACCCGCGTCGCCGCCCTCCTGCGCGCCGCCGGGATGGCCGGCGCCGACCAGTCTGCCGGCTGCGCGGCCTGCGGCGCCTGCTCCGCGCTCTCGTGCGAGGGGGCCTGAGGTGACGCTCGACCTGCACGTCCTCGCCGGGGTACGACGCGACACCGCCCCCGCGCGCACCCCGGCCCCCGGCTGGTCGGTGGCCGAGGCCGCGTCGGCGGCCGAGCACGCGGCGTACCGGCGCCTGCGGCGCGACGTGTTCGTCGCCGAGCAGGGCGTCTTCGCCCGCGACGACCTCGACGCGGTCGACGACGACCCGCGCACGGTCGTGCTGCTCGCGCGCGCGGCGGACGGCACGGTGCTGGGCGGTGTGCGCCTCCACCCGGCGCCGGAGGCCGACGGCTCCGTCCGGGTCCGCGACATCGGTTGGTGGCGGGGGAGCCGTCTCGTCGTCGCCCCCGGCGCGCGCAGCGTCGGCCACCTCGGGCCTGCCCTCGTGCGGGCCGCCTGTGCCCGGGCCGAGGCGGAGGGCGCGCTGCGGTTCGACGCCGTCGTGCAGGTCGCCAACGAGCGGCTCTTCTCGCGGCTCGGCTGGCGCACCCGCGCCTCGGTGACCGCGCACGGCACGCCGCACGTCGTCATGGACTGGCCGATCGACCGCGTCCAGCGGCTCGCGGACGCCACGAAGGCGGCGCTCGGCCGGCTGCTGGACCCGTTGCGCGCGGGGGTCCCGGCGGGGTACGTCGGGGACGACGCCGCCCCCGTCCCGAGCGCCGACGGGCTCGTCGCCGCGTGCGACGCGATCCTGCCGTCGATGGTCGAGCGCGACCCCGAGTGGGCCGGCTGGTGCGCGGTGCTCGTCAACGTCAACGACCTCGCGGCCATGGGCGCCCACCCCGTCGGGCTGCTCGACGCGGTCGGGGCCCGCGACGCCTCCTTCGCGCGCCGCGTGCTCCGCGGTCTCGGCGACGCCGCCGCCGCGTGGGGCGTGCCGGTGCTGGGTGGTCACACGCAGCTCGGCGTGCCCGCGGCGCTGTCGGTGACCGCGCTCGGCCGGACCGACGACGCCCTGCCGCGTCCCGTGCCCGGGGGTGGTGGCCGTGCCGGCGACGTCCTCCGCGTCACCGCCGACCTCGGCGGCGGCTGGCGACCCGGCTACACCGGCCAGCAGTGGGACTCCACCTCCCACCGTCGGCCCGACGACCTGCGGGCGCAGGCCCGCGTCGTACCGACCCTGGCGCCCACCGCCGCCAAGGACGTCTCGATGAGCGGCCTGGTCGGCACCACGGGGATGCTCGCCGAGGCGAGCGGCTGCCGCGCCGTGCTCGACGTGGCAGCGATCCCCACGCCCGCCGACGCGCGCGTCGGCGACTGGCTCACCTGCTTCCCGGGCTTCGCCGTCGTCACCGCCGAGCGCCCCACCGCGCTCCCCGGTCACGCGGCCGCCCTGCCCCACCACGTCGACACCGCCCGCTGCGGCGCGCTCACCCCGGGGACCGGGGTCGGGCTGCGCTGGCCGGACGGCGTCGTCACCGAAGCCGTCCGTCACACCGTCACAGGAATGGGACCAGCATGAGCACTCCCGCCACCACTCCGTCGGCTGGCGCTGTCGCCGCCGTCTGCGCCGGCTTCGGCCGCGACGTCGAGGAGAACCTCGCCCAGGTCGCCGCCCACGTCGAGGCCGCCCGCGCCCAGGGCGTGCGCCTCCTCGCCCTGCCCGAGGCCTGCCTGGGCGGCTACCTGTCCGTGCTCGGCCGCGGCCGCGACGGCAGCGGCGACGAGCTGCCGGCCGACCTGCCGCCCGTCATGGACCTCGACGGTCCCGAGCTGCGCCGCGTCGCCGCCATCGCCCGCGAGATGACGCTCGTCGTCGGTCTGTGCGAGTCGGACGGCGCCGAGCGCTACAACACGGCCGCCATCGTCACCGGCGACGGCGTCGTCGGGGCGCACCGCAAGGTGCACCAGCCGCTGGGGGAGAGCCTCTTCTACGCCGCGGGCGACACCTACGCCGCGTTCGACACGCCGGCCGGGCGCGTCGGCGCGCTGATCTGCTACGACAAGGCGTTCCCGGAGGCGGCCCGCGCGCTCGCGCTCGACGGGGCCGAGGTCGTCACCTGCATCTCGGCGTGGCCGGCCTCGCGCACCGCCGGCGCCGCGGACATCGCCCAGGACCGCTGGACGACGCGCTTCAACCTGTTCGACGCCGCACGGGCGCTGGAGAACCAGGTCGTGTGGGTCGCCTCCAACCAGCACGGCACCTTCGGGTCGCTGCGCTTCGTCGCCAACGCGAAGGTCGTGGGCCCGGGCGGCGACGTGCTTGCCAGCACCGGCACCGCCGCCGGTCTCGCGGTCGCCCACGTCGACGTGCCGGCCGCGCTCGAGACCGCCCGGCGGGCGATGTTCCACCTCGGCGACCGTCGTCCGGACACCTACCCGGCGACCCTCGCGCAGGGCGCCCCGACGCGGGAGCCGGTCCGTGCCTGAGGCCACCTTCACCGTGCGCTGGCCCGACGGCGCCGTCACCGACTGCTGGTCGCCCTCCCTCGTCGTCCACGACCACCTCGACGAGGGGGCCACCTACACCGTCGAGGAGTTCACGCGCCGCTCCGCCGCGGCACTGGCGGAGGGGAGCGAGCGGGTCAGGGCGCGCTACGGCTTCGCGTGCACCGCCTCGGCCGCGTCGCTCGACCTGATCGAGGTCCGCGCGGCCACCCACGCGCCCGACGCCCCCGTCGAGGTGCTGCGCCTGTTCCCGCCCCTGCCTGCGTCCCTGCCCGAGGAGGCTCCCCGATGAGCACCGCACCCACCCTGCACCGCACCGGCGTCGTCGTGGTCGGCGGCGGCCAGGCCGGACTGTCGACCAGCTGGTACCTCACCCGCGACGGGGTCGACCACGTCGTGCTCGAGGCCGGGACGGCCACCCACGAGTGGGCCGACACCCGCTGGGACGCCTTCACCCTCGTCACGCCCAACTGGCACTGCCGGCTGCCGGGCTGGTCCTACGACGGACCCGATCCCGACGGCTTCATGAGCCGCGACGAGGTCGTCGCGTGGCTGGCGGGCTACCCCGCGAGCTTCGGCGCCCCGCTCCGCGAGCACACCCGCGTCACCGCGCTCACCGAGCGCGAGGGCGGTGGCTTCGTCGTCGACGCGGTCGGTCCCGCCGGGCCCGAGGTGTGGGAGGCCGACCAGGTCGTCGTGGCGACCGGTGGCTACCACGTGCCGATCGTGCCCGCCTGGGCCCCGGCGCTCTCGCCGTCCGTGACGCAGCTGCAGTCGGCGGACTACCGCAACCCCGACGCGCTCCCCGACGGCGAGGTGCTCGTCGTCGGCACCGGCCAGTCCGGCGCCCAGATCGCCGAGGACCTCCACCTCGCCGGGCGGCGGGTCCACCTCGCCGTCGGCGACGCGCCGCGGGTGGCGCGCCGCCACCGCGGCCGCGACGTGATGACGTGGTTGGCCGAGATGGGGCTCTACGACACGTCGGTGGCGCAGTACCCCGGCGGTCTCGCCGCGCGCGAGAAGACCAACCACTACGTGACGGGCCGCGACGGCGGGCGCGACATCGACCTGCGGGCGTTCGCGGCCGAGGGGATGCGGCTCTACGGGCTGCTCGACGGCCTCGAGGCCGGCAGCGGCACGACGGTGACGTTCCGCCCCACCCTGCGGGCCGCGCTCGACGCCGCGGACGACACCTACCGGTCCATCTGCCGCGACGTCGACCGCTGGATCGAGGCGCGCAACGCCGAGGGTGCCGGGATCGACGCGGCGCCGGCCGCGCCGTACGAGCCCGTCTGGGAGCCCGAGACCGAGCCGGGGTCGCTGGACCTCGCCGCGGCGGGCGTCACGAGCGTGGTGTGGGCGATCGGCTACCGCCCGGACTACCGCTGGGTGCGCGTCGGGGTCTTCGACGGCACGGGGCGACCGACCCACACGCGCGGGGTGACCGCGGTGCCGGGGCTCTACTTCCTCGGTCTGCCCTGGCTGCACACGTGGGGCTCGGGCCGCTTCCTCGGGATCGCGGCCGACGCCGAGCACGTCGCCGGCTGCATCACGGGACGCCCGACGCGCACCACGCCCGCCGCGTCCGCGCTCGCCCGCGAGGTGTCCCCGGGGCCCTGGGGTCGCGACGTGCGGGTCGAGACCGCCGCAGCCGCCGCGCGCTAGGGTCACCGGCCGTGCCCGCCCTCCGCATCGCCGCCGTCGCCGCCCACTTCGGGCGGGACGTCCAGCGTGCCGTCGCGAAGGTCGAGGGCATCATCGGCGACGCCCGGGCGGCGGGCGCGGGCCTGCTCGTGCTGCCGGACGCGACGTTGGGCGGCTACCTCTCCGACCTCCGCCACCCCGACCCGGCCACGCTGCCGCCGGCGCTGGCCGAGGACTCGTGGGAGGTGCAGCGCATCGTCGCGCTGGCGCGCGAGATGGTGGTCTGCTTCGGCTACGCCGAGGAGGTCGTCGTCGACCGCCCCGGCGACCCCGCGGGGCCGGAGCTGCGGCTCTACAACACGGCGCTCGCCGTGACGGGCGACGGCGTGCTCGGCCGGCACCGCAAGGTGCACCAGCCGGCGGGGGAGTCGCTCGTCTACGCCGCGGGCACGGCCTTCGAGGCCTTCGACACGCCCGTCGGGCGGCTCGGCATGCTCATCGACTACGACAAGACGTTCCCCGAGGCCGCCCGCACCCTCGCCCTCGACGGGGCGCGGCTGCTGGCGTGCCTCTCGGCGTGGCCCGCGAGCGTCACCGACCGCGCCTCCCGCCTGCCCCAGGACCGGCAGTCGCGCCTCTTCGACCTGTACGACGCGGCCCGCGCCGCCGAGAACCAGGTCGTCTGGGTGTCGTCGAACCAGACCGGCGTGATGGGCGGGCTGCGCTTCCTCGGCCAGGCCAAGGTGGTCGGACCGGGCGGCGACGTGCTGGCGCGCACCTCGTCCAAGGGCGGGCTCGCGCTGGCGGAGGTCGACGTCGACGTCGAGGTCGCGCGGGCCCGCCGGCTGCTCCACCACCTCGCCGAGCGGTCGCCCGCGGCGTACGGGACCCTGGGCGCGTGAGGATCGCGCTCCTGACCTACTCGACGAAGCCGCGCGGCGGCGTCGTCCACACGCTCGCGCTCGCCGAGGCGCTCGTCGGGCTGGGGGCGGAGGTCGACGTCTGGACGCTGGGGCGTGGCGGGGACACCGCCTTCTTCCGTCCCGTCGCGCCCGGGGTCGGGGTGCACGCCGTGCCCTTCGAGGCCCGGGACGACGAGAGCGTCGGCGAGCGGATCCTGCGCTCGATCGAGGTGCTGGGCGCCGCCCTCCGGGACGCCGGGCAGGCGTACGACGTCGTGCACGCCCAGGACTGCATCTCGGCCAACGCGGCGCTGGGCGCCGGCCTGCCGTGCCGACGCACCGTGCACCACCTCGACACCTTCACGACTCCCAAGCTCGTGGCCTGCCACGATCGTGCCGTCGCGCTGCCCACCCACCTGCTCTGCGTGTCCGCCTCGGTCGCCGCCGAGGTCGAGGAGGGGTGGGGACGCACGCCCGTGGTCGTGCCGAACGGGGTCGACGCGGCCCGGTTCGCGGGCGGAGCGGGGGACGCGGTCGGCCGGGCGACGTGGGCCGCCCACCTCGGGCGCTACGTGCTGGCCCTCGGGGGCATCGAGCCCCGCAAGGGCACGCTCGACCTGCTCGAGGCGTTCGCCGCGCTGCGGGCGTCGTCGCCCGACCACGCCGACCTCGAGCTGGTGGTCGGCGGGGGCGAGACGCTGTTCGACTACCGGGACTACCGGGCCGCCTTCGATGCCCGGGCGGCCGAGCTGGGCGTCACGCCGGTCGTGCTGGGCCCGGTCCCCGACCCCGACCTGCCGTCGCTCGTCGCCGAGGCCGCCGTGCTCGGCTTCCCGTCGACGAAGGAGGGCTTCGGGCTCGCCGCGATGGAGGCGCTGGCCGCGGGCGTCCCCGTCGTCTGCCGCGACCTGCCGGTGCTGCGCGAGGTGTTCGGGTCCGCCGTCCTGTTCGGGGCGTCCGTGCCGGAGCTCGTCGAGGCGCTCGACCGGGCGCTGCGGACGCCGGTGGACGCAGAGGTCGGGCGGGCGTTGGCCGCGTCGTACACGTGGGAGAGCGCCGCGCGGCAGCACCTGGCCTGGTACGGCGCCTGACCTGACCCCTCCCGGTTGTCAGCGCACCGGCCTAGGGTGCTGCGCATGAGGCGGCGCCCCCACGAGAACGTGCTGACGGTGCTCGTCGACCCTGCCGTCCTGCACGACCTCGAGCTGGAGCTGGTCGGGCGCGACCTCTGGCTGTGGCCGGTGCGCACGGCGGGGGTCTACCGCGACGGGGCGCAGGCGGCGCGGGTGATCCGGCGGCGGATGGTCGAGGCCCGGCGCGGGGCCTGGGACGACGCCGCGCGGTGGGTCCCGGTCTGGATCGCGTTCGGCGACACCTGGCGGCGCGGCGTGGACCCGCTGCCGTGGGCGGCGCACGCGGAGCTGTACGACGCGCTGACGCCCTTCGCGCCCCACGTGCGGTACCGGAAGGGGCTCGCGGGCGTCCCGCGACTGCGCGTCGCGCGCGAAGCGGCCTGAGGGGTCGGGCCCGGGCGGGGCGGCCGGGTGCGCGCCCCAGGCCCTCGCGAAATGTGCGGCTGGGACAGGTCCGACCGCACCGGAGGCGCACCAACGTCCCATTTCCGGGCCGGACGGGGCCGGAACCGGGCCGGGCCGGGGCCGGCCGCCACCTTGCCCCCGTGGTTAACGAACGCTAACCTCGCTGGTTAGCAACCGCTAACCACCGCAGGAGGCGCCGCCGATGTTCGAGCTGTCACGGGAGCACGAGGAGTTCCGCCGCTCCGTGCGCGAGTTCGCGGAGGCGGAGATCGCCCCGCACGCCGCGCGGTGGGACCGCGAGCACCACTTCCCGACCGACGTCGTCCACAAGATGGGCGACCTGGGGCTGTTCGGGCTGACGGCGCCGGAGGAGTACGGCGGCGCCGGGCTCGAGGGCTCCGACGGCGGGTTCACCTCCCTGTGCCTCGCGATCGAGGAGCTCGGCCGCGTCGACCAGTCGATGGGCATCACGCTGCAGGCCGGGGTGGGCCTCGGCATCAACCCGGTCCTCACCTACGGCACCGCCGCGCAGAAGGAGCAGTGGCTGCCCGACCTCGTCGCCGGGCGCACCCTCGCGGGGTTCGGCCTCACGGAGCCGGGCGCCGGGTCCGATGCCGGGGCGACCGCCACGAAGGCCCGCCTCGACGGCGACGAGTGGGTGATCGACGGCGCCAAGCAGTTCATCACCAACTCCGGCTCCGCCATCACGAGCCTCGTCAACATCACCGCCCGCACCGGCACGCGAGAGAACGGTCGTCCGGAGATCAGCACCCTCATGGTCCCGGCGGGCACGCCCGGCTTCACCGCGGAGAAGGCCTACGACAAGCTCGGCTGGCACGCCTCCGACACCCACCCGCTGAGCTTCGAGGACTGCCGCGTCCCGGCGGAGAACCTCCTCGGTGAGCGCGGTCGGGGCTACGCGCAGTTCCTCGCCACCCTCGACGACGGCCGGGTCGCGATCTCGGCCCTCAGCGTCGGCTGCATGCAGGCCTGCCTCGACCTCTGCGTCGCCTACGCCGGCGAGCGCCAGACTTTCGGCGGTCCCATCGGGCGCAAGCAGGGCGTCGCCTTCCAGATCGCCGACCTCGAGGTGATGCTGCAGGCGGGCCGGATGCTCACCTACCGGGCGGCCGCGATGAAGGACGCGGGCGCGCCGTACCAGCAGTTCAAGCACGCCGCCTCCATCGCCAAGCTGCAGACCACGGAGGCCGCGGTGACGGCGACGCGGATCGCGACGCAGGTGTTCGGCGGCTACGGGTTCATGGAGGAGTACCCGGTGGCGCGGTTCTACCGCGACGCCAAGGTGCTCGAGATCGGCGAGGGCACCTCCGAGGTGCAGCGCATGCTCATCGCCCGCGGCCTCGGTCTCCCGGTCGAGTGAGCGGCGGCGCCATGACCAGCGACACCGGCAGCACCAAGCGCATCACCCAGCGGGGCCTGTGGTTCGAGGAGTTCGAGGTCGGCACGACCTACGAGCACCGCCCCGGCCGCACCGTCACGGAGGCCGACAACGTCCTCTTCACGACGCTGACGATGAACACCCAGCCGCTCCACCTCGACGCCGCCGAGAGCGAGCAGACCGCGCCGTTCCACGAGCGCCTCGTGAACTCTATGTTCACGCTGTCGACGCTCGTCGGGCTCTCCGTCGCCCAGCTGACGCAGGGCACGATCGTCGCGAACCTCGGGTTCACCGACATCGCCTTCCCGGCGCCGGTGCGGCACGGGGACACGATCTACGCCGAGACGCTCGTCGTCGACAAGCGGCTCTCCTCGAGCCGACCGGGGGAGGGTGTCGTCACGCTCGCCCACACCGCGCGCAACCAGCGGGGCGAGGTCGTCGCCACGGCGACGCGGAAGACCCTCGTGCGGGTCCGGCCCGACGAGCCCCGGCAGGACCCGGCATGAGCGCCTGGCTCCCCGGCCCCGGCTGGCTGTTCTGCCCGGCCGACCGGCCGGAGCGCTACGTGAAGGCCCTCGACCGCGCCGACGTCGTCATCCTCGACCTCGAGGACGCCGTCGCCCGGCCCGCCAAGGCCGCGGCCCGCGACGCGGTCCGGCGGCTCTCCGAGACCGGCGGCCTCGACCTCGACCGCACCGTCGTGCGGGTCAACGCGGCCGACGACGCCGCGGAGCACGCCCACGACGTGGCCCTGCTCGCCGCCGCCGGCGTACGCCGCGTGATGCTCGCCAAGGCCGAGGAGCCGGCCGCGGTCGCGGCACTGGCGGCCGGGGGAGCGCACGAGGTGCTGCCCCTGCTGGAGACGCCGCGCGGCATCGAGAACGCCGGTCCGATCGCGGCCACGGACGGCGTCGTGGCCGTCATGTGGGGCGCCGACGACCTCGTCGCGGCGATGGGCGGGACGGGCAGCAGGCGCGCCGACGGCAGCTACCGCGACGTGGCCCGCTACGCCCGGGAGCGCACGCTGGTCGCGGCCAAGGCGCACGGTCGCCTCGCGCTCGACGCCGTGCACATGGACATCGCCGACACCGACGGTCTCGCTGCCGCGGCCGAGGACGCCGCCGCCGTGGGCTTCGACGCCACCGTCGCGATCCACCCCAGCCAGGTGGCCGTCATCCGGGCGGCGTACGCGCCGAGCCCCGAGCGGCTCGCGTGGGCGGGAGGGACTGCTCGCGGCGTACCCCGACGGCCTGTCCGGCGCCGGCGGCGTCGGCACCCACGAGGGCCGGATGGTCGACGGCCCGATCTTCGCCCAGGCGCGCACCGTGCTGCGTCGGGCGGCAGCGACCACCCAGCCGAGGGACCAGCAGAGAGGTGACCACGCATGAGCCTCCGGGAGGTGACCGCGGACCTGCGGTCGCGGATGGCGGCCCTGACCGCCGGCCGGGCGGGCGGCGGCGAGGCCGCGCGCCGCAAGCACACCGACCGCGGGAAGCTGCTGGTGCGTGACCGCGTCGACCGGCTCCTCGACCCCGGCAGCCCCTTCCTGGAGCTGGCGCCGCTGGCCGCGACGGGCATGTACGGCGCGCCCGACGCCGCCCCCGACGCCCCGGACGCGGTGCCCTCGGCCGGTGTCGTCGCCGGCGTCGGCCTCGTGCACGGTCGCCCCGTCATGGTCGTCGCGAACGACGCGACGGTGAAGGGCGGCACCTACTACCCGATGACGGTCAAGAAGCACCTGCGGGCACAGACCGTCGCCGCCGAGCACCACCTGCCGTGCATCTACCTCGTCGACTCGGGCGGCGCGTTCCTGCCGATGCAGGACGAGGTCTTCCCCGACCGCGAGCACTTCGGGCGGATCTTCTTCAACCAGGCGCAGATGTCCGCGCGCGGCATCCCGCAGCTCGCCGCCGTCATGGGCTCCTGCACCGCGGGCGGTGCCTACGTGCCGGCGATGAGCGACGAGACCGTCATCGTGCGCGAGCAGGGCACGATCTTCCTCGGCGGGCCGCCCCTCGTGAAGGCCGCGACCGGTGAGGTCGTCACCGCGGAGGAGCTCGGCGGCGGCGACGTCCACGCCCGCACCTCGGGCGTCGTCGACCACCTCGCCGACGACGACGACCACGCGCTCGCCATCCTGCGCTCCATCGTCGCCACGCTCCCGGCACCGCCCGCGCTGCCCCCGGCCGCGGAGGAGCCCGAGCCCCCGGCGTACCCCCTCTCGACTCCGTCTACGACGTCGTCCCCTCCGACACCCGGCAGCCCTACGACGTGCGCGAGGTCATCCGCCGCGTCGTCGACGGGTCGCGGTTCCACGAGTTCAAGCAGCTGTACGGCGAGACGCTCGTCTGCGGCTTCGCGCGGGTCGAGGGGCACGAGGTCGGGATCGTCGCCAACAACGGCATCCTCTTCAGCTCGTCGGCGCTCAAGGGCGCCCACTTCGTCGAGCTCTGCAACGCCCGGAAGATCCCGTTGCTGTTCCTCCAGAACATCACCGGGTTCATGGTCGGGCGGGAGTACGAGAACGGGGGCATCGCCCGCGACGGCGCCAAGCTGGTGACCGCCGTGGCCAGCAGCGTCGTGCCGAAGCTGACGGTCGTCATCGGCGGCTCCCACGGCGCGGGCAACTACGGCATGTGCGGCCGGGCCTACGACCCGCGGTTCCTGTGGATGTGGCCCAACGCGCGCATCTCCGTGATGGGGGGCGAGCAGGCCGCCAGCGTGCTCGCGACGGTCCGTCGCGACGGCATCGAGGCGCGCGGCGGCGCGTGGAGCGCCGAGGACGAGGAGGCGTTCAAGGCGCCGGTGCGGGAGCAGTACGAGTCGCAGGGCTCGGCCTACTACTCCACCGCGCGGCTCTGGGACGACGGCGTCATCGACCCGGCCGACACCCGCCGCGTCGTCGGGATGGCCCTCGCGCTCGCCGCGCAGGGTGCCGCCGTCGAGCCGATCCCCCAGCCCTCCTACGGCGTCTTCCGCATGTGAACTCACCCCGACGCGCTCACCTGGAGAACCCATGAAGATCAGATCAGTGCTCGTCGCCAACCGCGGCGAGATCGCGCTGCGCGTCTTCCGCACCTGCCGCGACCTCGGCCTCCGGACCGTCGCCGTGGTCGCGCCGGCCGATGTCAGCGCCCCCCACGCCCGGGCCGCGGACGTCGTCGTGCCCGTGCCGGGCTACCTCGACGGCGACGCGATCGTCGCCGCCGCCCGTGCGGCCGGGGCGGACGCGATCCACCCCGGCTACGGCTTCCTGTCGGAGAACGCCGGCTTCGCCCGCGCCGTCGAGGACGCCGGCATCACCTGGATCGGTCCCTCGCCCGCGGTCATCGACCTCATGGGCCGCAAGGACCGGGCCCGCACGGCGGCGGTGGAGGCGGGGGTGCCGGTCGTGCCGTCGTACCCCCTCGACGCCGACCCCGCGACCCTCGACTACCCCGTGCTCGTCAAGGCCGCCGCGGGCGGCGGCGGCAAGGGCATGCGCGTGGTGCGCGCGGCCGCGGAGCTGCCCGACGCCCTCGGCGCGGCGCGGCGCGAGGCGGTCGCCGCGTTCGGGGACGACACGCTGCTGGTGGAGAAGTACGTCGAGCGCGGCCGCCACGTCGAGGTGCAGGTGCTCGGCGACCACCACGGCGCGGTGGTGCACCTCGGCGACCGTGACTGCTCCGCGCAGCGGCGCCACCAGAAGGTGCTCGAGGAGGCCCCCGCGCCGGCGCGCTCCGCCGACGAGGCCGCGCGTGCCGCGCAGCGCTGCGACGACGCCGTGCGCCTGGCCGCGGCGGTCGGCTACGCCGGGGCCGGGACGGTCGAGTTCCTGCTCGACGTCGACTCCGGCCAGCACTACTTCCTCGAGATGAACACCCGCCTCCAGGTCGAGCACCCGGTGAGCGAGCTCGTCATGGGCACCGACCTCGTGCGGCTCCAGCTGCAGGTCGCCGGCCGCACGGGCGAGCCGCTCCGCCAGGAGGACCTGGTGGCGCGCGGCCACGCCATCGAGGCGCGCGTCTACGCCGAGGACGCCTGGGGCGGCTTCCTGCCGCAGGCGGGCACGGCGTCGTACGTCGCGTGGCCGGCCCCGCGCGACGGCGGCGGCCCGGCGGGCGGCGTCGTCGTGCGCACCGACCACGCGCTGGAGTCGGGCCAGGTCGTCTCGACGTCCTACGACCCGATGCTCGGCAAGGTGATCGTGCACGCCCCCACCCGCGAGGCCGCCCGCGCGGCGCTCGTGCGGGCGCTCGACGAGACGGTCGTGCTGGGCGTCACCACCAACACCGGGTTCCTGCGGGCGCTCGTGGCGAGCGACGCGTTCCGCGACGTGGGGCTACCCGGGGGGCTCGACACCTCGTGGCTCGACCGCGCCGACATCGGCGGCGCCGACCTGCCCGCCCCGGACGAGGCGGCGGCCCGCGCGGTCGTGCTCGACCGCCTGGCCGCGGAGGACCGTGCCCGCACGCGCGGCCCGTTCGCGCTCGACGGGTGGCGGTCGGCGGCCGAGCCCGCGCCGTACGTGGTGCCGTGGCTGGAGGCGCCCTCCGGAGCGGACGCCCCGGGGACATCGGGGACGCGCGTGGCCGCGCTGCGGCGCACCGCCCACGCGGTCGAGGCCGTCGTCGACGGGCAGCAGTGGCGCTTCGCGGAGCCCGACCCGTTCACGGCGTCGGCGGCTGCGGCCGGGGACGGCGCGCTCGTCGCGCCCATGCCGGGCACGGTCACCGGCGTCGCCGTGCAGGTGGGCGACACGGTCACCGAGGGGACGGTGGTCGTCACGATGGAGGCGATGAAGATGGAGCTCGCGCTGCGGGCGCCGTTCGACGGCACCGTCACGTCGCTCGCGGTCGCCGTCGGCGATCCGGTCGCGCTGGGTGCCCTGCTCGCCGAGGTGGAGGCGAGCGCGTCGTGAGCGCGGCCTACTTCCGACGGACGGGCGAGCGGACCTACCGCGCCACCGAGCACACCGGCGGTGCCTGGGACCAGGCCACGCAGCACGTCGCGCCCGCGCTCGGGTTGCTCGTGCACGCCGTCGAGCAGGACCGGGACGCCCGGCGGTCCGACGGCCTGCGGATCGGGCGCGCGTCGTTCGACATCCTCGGCACGATGCCGCTCGCCGAGGTCGAGGTGACGGTGCGGGTGCTGCGGCCCGGGCGCACCATCGAGCTGGTCGAGGCGACGCTGGCCCACGAGGGCCGCGCAGCGGTGGTGCTGCGGGCCTGGCTGCTCGACCCGCGCCCGACCGCGGACGTCGCCGGCACGGGGCTGACCCCGCTGCCGCCGCCGGCGGCGATGGAGCCGTGGGACCCGACCACCGTGTGGGCGGGCGGGTTCATCGCGTCGGTGGAGGTGCGGCGCGCGGCGGTGGCCCCCGGTCGGGGGGCCTTCTGGGTGCGGACGCCCCTCGACCTCGTCGACGACGGGACCGTCTCGCCGGTGGCCCGCGCGGCCGGGCTCTGGGACATCAGCAACGGCATGGTCGCGCGGGCCGAGCCGGGCGCGGTGGTGTTCCCCAACGTGGATCTCACGGCGCACCTGGTGCGGGAGCCGGTGCTCGAGGACGGCTGGGTCGGGTTCGACACGACGCAGACCTACGGCCCCGACGGCCTCGGCCTGACCAGCAGCGTGCTGCACGACGCCGCGGGCCCGCTGGGCACGAGCGCGCAGGTGCTGACGGTGCGGCCGGTGGCACCCTCGTAGGCTGCACGGGTGCGCCTCCTCCTGCTCCGCCACGGCCAGACGCCCGCCAACGTCGCCGGCCAGCTCGACACCGCGGCGCCCGGCCTGCCGCTGACCGATCTCGGTCGACGCCAGGCGGCGGCGCTCGTGCCGGCGCTGGCGGACGAGCCCATCGTGGGGGTCTACGCCTCGGACCGCACGCGGGCCCAGGAGACCGCGGCGCCGCTCGCCGCGGACCGCGGTCTCGAGGTCGTGGTGCTCCCCGGGCTCGGCGAGGTCGCCGCGGGCGACCACGAGATGGGCAGCGGGCGTGAGGCGATCAAGGCATACCTCACCTGCGTCGGCGGCTGGATGCGCGGCGACCTGTCCGGCGGCATGCCCGGCGGGGAGGACGGCGCGGCGTTCCACGCCCGCTTCGACGGCGCGGTCCGCGCGATCGTGGCGCGCCACCGGCCGGACGACACCGTGCTCGCGATCTCCCACGGCGCCGCGCTCCGCGCCTGGATCGCGACGCTCCTGGGCGGCATCGACGACGACCACCCCCTCGTCGCCGGCATCCAGAACACCGGCGGCGCCTGGCTCGAGGGCGACGGCGACCGCTGGGAGCTCGTGCGCTGGTCGGAGGACCCCGTCGGCGGCGAGCACCTCGAGGACCACACCGCCCACGACGTCACCGGCGAGCGCGCCGAGGAGGCCGTGCGCGAGGCGGACTGAGCCCCTCCCCGATCCGGGACGTCATGCGGTGCGGTGCCCCGGGCGACCGTTGCGCATGACGTCCTGGAGCCCGGGGGCCGGACCCCTCGCGGACGTCATGCGGCGCGGTGCCCCCGACCGCCGGGGTGCATGACGTCCGGGCGGGGGAGCGGGAGAGGCTCAGGCGACCGTCGAGCGCCGTACGACGAGCTCCGGCGACAGCACGATGTGCTCGACCTTGGCGTGCGGGTCCTCGATGACCTCGAGCAGGCGCCCGGTGGCGGCGGCGCCCATCTCGACGGCGGGCTGCCGCACCGAGGTGAGCGGGATGGCGGCCGCGGCGGCGAACTCGTTGTCGTCGTAGCCGACGATGGCGATGTCGTCCGGCACCCGCACGCCGGCCAGCGTCAACGTCTGCAGCACGCCGAGCGCGATGAGGTCGTTGGCCGCGAAGATCGCGTCGGGCCGCCGGGCCGCGGGCAGGTCGAGCAGCGCCGCCGCGCCGACGCGGCCCGCCTCCACGTCGAGGGTGGGGGAGTCGACGTGCCAGACCGCGCCGCTGCCGTGCTGCTCGACGACCCGGCGTGCCGCCCCGAGACGGTGCTTGATCTGCGTGAGCCGCTCGGGCCCGCCGAGGAAGGCGATGCGGCGTCGTCCCACGTCGAGCAGGTGCTGGGTGGCGAGGGTGCCGCCGAGCGTGTCGTCGACGGACACCGACGAGAACTCGCGGGCGCCGGTCTTGCGGTCGACGACGACGATCGCCGTACCGCGGTCGCGGAGGCGACGCAGCCGGTCCAGCACCTGGCCGGCCGGGGTCACGAGCACGCCGGAGAGGCGCTGCTCGGCGAAGAGGTCGAGATAGGCCTTCTCGCGCTCGTGGTCCTGGCCGCTGTGGGCCATGACGAGCGGCCGACCGACGCCGGCGAGCCGTTCCTCGACGCCGCGGGCGACGGCGGTGAAGAACGGGTTGGCGATGTCGAGCACGACCATCCCGATGGAGTCGTTGGTGCCCCGACGGAGCTGGCGGGCGGCGATGTTGGGCACGAAACCGAGCTCGGCGATGGCCTGCTGCACCCGCTCGCGCGTCGCGGGTGAGACCTTCTCGGGGTGGTTGAGCGCGTTGGACACGGTCCCCGAGGAGACGCCGGCGAGCCGCGCCACGTCCCGCACCTGCGCCTGCATGCCGGGGACGCTAGCACGCGTCACGGGCGGGTTGACACGATTCAATTCGGCCGTTGACAAGCGATCTGGAACGGGCGTACGGTCCGTGACGCCACTCACATTGAAACGATTTAATCGGTTCAGCGCCCGTGTGGCACCACCTGAGGAGGAAGCAGGTCCGATGACCCCGAGCCCGACCACGGCCCCGGAGAACCCGGGCGGCGACGCGCGCCCCGTGCTCGAGATGGCCGACGTGCGCAAGTCGTTCGGCCCCGTCGCCGCGCTGCGCTCCGGCACGCTCACCGTGCGTCCCGGGTCGATCCACGCGCTCGTCGGCGAGAACGGCGCCGGCAAGTCGACGCTGGTGAAGATCGTGGCCGGCGTGCACCGCCGCGACGGCGGCACGCTGCGCTTCGAGGGCGACGACGTCGACTTCGCCTCGACGGCCGACTCGAAGGCCGCGGGCATCGCGGTCATCTACCAGGAGCCCACGCTCTTCCCCGACCTCTCGGTCACCGAGAACATCTTCATGGGTCGCCAGCCCCTCGGCCGCGGTCGCCGCATCGACCGGGCCGCGATGCTCGCCGAGACCCGCGCGATCTTCGCGCGGCTCGGTGTCGACATCGACCCGCGGCGCCCGGCGCTCGGCCTGTCCATCGCCGACCAGCAGATCATCGAGATCGCCAAGGCCATCTCGCTCGACGCCCGCCTCCTCATCATGGACGAGCCGACCGCCGCGCTCTCGGGCGTCGAGGTCGAGCGGCTCTTCGCGGTCGCCCGCAGCCTCCGCGACGAGGGCCGCGGCCTCGTCTTCATCTCCCACCGCTTCGAGGAGGTCTTCGCCCTCTGCGACGAGGTGACGGTGATGCGCGACGGCGAGTACGTCGCGACCACCGCCATCGCCGCCACCACGCCCGACGCGATCGTCGAGATGATGGTGGGCCGCGAGGTCGGCGAGCTCTTCCCCAAGCAGCCCGCCACGATCGGCGAGACCGTGCTGAAGGTCGAGGGCCTCACCTCCGCGGGCACGTTCCGCGGCATCGACCTCGAGGTGCGCGCCGGCGAGATCGTCGGCCTGGCCGGTCTCGTGGGCGCCGGCCGCAGCGAGATCGCCCGGGCGGTCTTCGGCGTGGACCGGTACGACGCGGGCCGCGTCACCATGCACGGCAAGCCCGTCCCGGCGCGGCGCCCCCGCGCGGCCATCGCCGCGGGCATGGCCTTCGTGCCGGAGGACCGTCGCAAGCAGGGCCTCGTGGTCGAGAACTCCGTGGCCCACAACGTCGCGGCCGTCATCCGCACCCGGCTCGACCGCCTCGGCCTCCTCACCAACCGCGCCGAGAACCGCGCGAGCGCACCGTGGGCGGGCCGCCTCGAGGTCAAGACCAACGCCCTCGACATGCCCGCGACGACGATGAGCGGCGGCAACCAGCAGAAGGTCGTCATCGCCAAGTGGCTGGCGACCGAGCCGACGCTGCTCATCATCGACGAGCCGACCCGCGGCATCGACGTGGGCACGAAGTCGGAGGTGCACCGGCTGCTCTCCGACCTGGCCGGCCAGGGCCTCGCCATCCTCATGATCTCCTCCGAGCTGCCCGAGGTGCTGGGCATGGCCGACCGCGTGCTGGTCGTGCGCGAGGGCGAGATCACCGCCGAGCTCAGCCGGGCCGAGGCGACGCCGGAGGCGGTCATGAAGGCCGCCACCGCGGGCCACGAGTCCACCGGCGAGCTGGCCCCCGTCCTGCCCGATGCCCTCATGAAGGAGGTCAGCGCGTGAGCGCCACCCTCGCCCCGCCGTCCACGGGCGGCGCCCCGAGCGGGTCCGGAGCCCCCGGTGCCGGAGGCCGCGTGCGCGCCGCGCTCGGTCACGCGCTCCGCTCCCGCGAGATCGCCGTCGCGGTCGTGCTCGTGCTCGTCGTCGCGGCCGCCACGGCGCGCAACGACAGCTTCCTCCTCTCGGGCGACGGCTGGCGCGACCTGCTGCTGACCCCGTCGATCCTCCTGCTGCTCGCCGCCGGCCAGATGCTCGTCATCGTCACCCGCAGCGTCGACCTGTCGGTGGGCTCGACGATGGCGCTGACGGCCTACCTGACCGGCCGGCTCTTCATCGACCAGCCGGGCCTGCCGATCCCCGTCGTCGTGCTCGCCGGCGTGGCGATGGGCGCGCTGCTCGGCGTCGTCAACGGCGTGCTGGTGGCCTACGCCGGCGTGCCGGCCCTCGTCATCACGCTCGGCACGATGTACGTCTACCGCGGCGCCATGCTCAGCTGGGCCGGCAGCGACCGCATCACGGCCGACCAGATGCCGAAGGACTTCCTGTCGCTCGGCACGAGCTCGCTCGTCGGCATCCCCGTGCTGACCATCCTCGCCCTGCTCGTCGTCGCGGCGGTGGGCTACTACCTGCACACCGCCCGCTCGGGCCGGGAGCTCTACGCGATCGGCTCCGACCCGGACGCCGCGCGGCTCTACGGCCTCAAGGTCCCGACGCGCGTGCTCACCGCGTTCGTGCTCTGCGGCGCGCTGGCCGGCCTCGCCGGCGTGCTCCACGCCGCGCGCTACGGCTCCGTCTCCTCCTCGGTCGGCAACGGCATCGAGCTGCAGGCGGTCGGCGCCGCGGTCATCGGCGGCGTCGCGATCTTCGGCGGCAGCGGCACCGTGTGGGGCGCCGCCATCGGCGCCGTGCTCCTCGTGACCATCAACCGGGCCCTGCCCATCCTCGGCATCCCGGAGTTCTGGCAGCGCGCCGTCGTCGGCGCGCTCATCCTCGGCGCCGTCGTGCTCGACCGGCTGCTCGCGGCCCGACGCGCCCGCCGCCTCGACGAAGAGAGGGAGGACTGATGTCCGCCTCCACCCCGACCCGCGGCACCGCTCCCGTGGGCCTCAGCAAGGGCGAGGCGCGCACCTACGCGTCGTACGCCCGCCCCGCGTGGCAGCGCTGGCTGCTCACCCGCGAGACGGCCGTCATCCTGCTCCTCGCCGTCGTGTTCGTCTGGGCGACCTCGTCGGTGCCGAACTTCGACGGCCCCCTGACGCTCTACTACCTGTTCCTCGACCTGATGCCGATCCTGCTGATCGCGCTGCCGATGACGCTCGTCATCATCACCGGCGAGATCGACCTGTCGGTCGCCAGCACGGTCGTGCTCACCAGTGCCGTCACCGGCCTGCTGACGGTCGACGCCGGCTGGGGCTTCGGCCAGGCGGCGCTCGTCGCCATCGCGGTCGGCGCGCTGTGCGGCCTGTTCAACGGGTTCCTCGTCGGCTACGTGGGGCTGCCGTCGCTCGCCGTCACCATCGGCACGCTCGCGCTCTACCGCGGCATCGCGGTGGGCCTGCTCGGCACCGAGGCCAAGACCGGCTTCCCCGAGGAGTGGACCGACCGGGTCAAGGAGCGGATCGGGGAGACCAGCTACCCGCAGGTGCTCGTCGTCTTCGGCGTGCTCGCGGTCGTCTTCGTCCTCCTGCTCCACTTCTCCGGCTTCGGCCGCGGCGTCTACGAGATCGGCCTGAACGACGAGGCCGCCCGGTTCTCCGGCGTCGACGTCGCCCGCACCAAGCTGCTCCTCTTCGTGCTCGCCGGCGCCGTCTCCGGTCTCGCGGGGGTCTACTACACGCTCCGCTACGACCTGGCGCGCGGTGACGCGGCCAACGGCCTCGAGCTGCAGGTCATCGCGGCCGTGCTCCTCGGCGGCGTGTCGATCTTCGGCGGCCGCGGCGCCCTCCACGGCGTCGTCGCCGGCGTGCTCCTCATCGGTGTCATCTCCAGCGCGATGCGTCTGCAGGGTGAGACCGAGAACGTCACCACCATCGTGATCGGCCTGCTGCTGATCGCCTCCGTGGTGACCCCCAGCTTGCTCTCGTGGGTCTCGGGGCGCCTGCCCGCAGGAGTGAAGGGCGCGTCCGCGCGCTCGCGTCGGACCTGACGCACCTCCGTTCCACCTGTTCCTCCAGCAGCACCCAGCAGCACCACTCGATCCAGGGCACCGCCCCGACCGAAAGGCAGAACGATGAAGTTCAACTCCCGGCGCACCACTGCGCTCGTCGCCCTGACGCTCGCTGCGAGCACGGCCCTCACCGCCTGCGGTGGCGGCGACGGCGACGGCGGCAGCGGCGACTCGGCCGAGACGATCACCTTCCTCCCGAAGAACCTCGGCAACCCCTACTTCGACGCCTCCAGCACGGGTGGCGAGAACGCGGTCGACGCCTTCGGCGGCACGTTCGAGGAGGTCGGCCCGACCAACGCGACGCCCGACGCGCAGGTCCCCTTCATCAACACGGCCGCGCAGCAGGGCGTCGGCGCCCTCGTGATCTCGGCCAACGACCCGACCGCCCTGGGCGACGCGCTCGAGGAGGCCCGCGACGCCGGCGTCAAGGTCGTCACGTTCGACTCCGACGTCGACGCCGAGTACCGCGACCTCTTCGTCAACCAGGCCACCCCCGAGGGCATCGCCGAGGCGCAGGTCGACCTGGTCGCCGAGCAGATCGGCGGCGAGGGCGAGGTCGCGATCCTCTCGGCCGCGGCCAACGCCACCAACCAGAACGCCTGGATCGACCTCATGGAGGAGTACGCCGCCTCGGAGTACCCCGACATCGACATCGTCGAGACCGTCTACGGCGACGACGACGACCAGACCTCGTTCGACAAGACCGCGGCGCTGCTGCAGTCGCACCCCGACCTCAAGGGCATCATCAGCCCGACCACGGTCGGCATCGCCGCCGCGGCGCGCTACCTCTCGACGTCGCAGTACAAGGGCCAGGTCGCGCTGACCGGTCTCGGCACGCCCAACCAGATGCGCGAGTACCTGGAGGACGGCACCGTCACCGCGTTCGCGCTGTGGAACCCGGAGGAGCTCGGCTACCTCGCCGCCTACGCCGCCCACGCGCTGATCGAGGGCGACATCACCGGCGAGGAGGGCGACACCTTCGAGGCGGGCGACCTCGGTGAGTACACCGTGGGCGCGAACGGCGAGGTCGTCCTCGGCGAGCCGACCGTCTTCACGGTCGACAACGTCGGCGACTTCGACTTCTGATCCGCCGACCCGCGGGACCAGCACCACCCCCGGGGTGCTGGTCCCGCGGGGCCCGGCCCGCCGTACGATTAAATCGATTCAATCAGCCTGTCCCGAGGAGGGATCCATGGAGCGCGTCTGCTTCCAGCTGCAGGTCCGGCCGGACCGCCTGGAGGAGTACGCCGAGCGGCACGCCGCCGTCTGGCCCGCGATGCTCGAGGCGCTCCGCGACGCCGGGTGGCGCAACTACTCGCTGTTCCTCCGCCCCGACGGTCTCCTCATCGGGTACGTCGAGGTCGACGGCACCCTCGCCGAGGCGCAGGCCGCGATCGCGGCCACCGAGGTGAACGCCCGCTGGCAGGCCGAGATGGGCGCCTTCTTCGTCGACCTCGAGGGCGCCGCCCCCGACACCGGCTTCGTGCGGCTGGACGAGGTCTTCCACCTCGAGGACCAGCTCGCCGCCGCCGACCTGCCCGTCAGCACCCCCGCCGACACCCCCGCCGGCACCCCCGCCGCACCGACCGACCCCACCACCCGCCGTACCGAGGGAGAGCCCGCATGACCAGCTTCGCCGACATCACGCCCACGCTGGAGCGTCTGGCGATCGAGGTCCCGTCCTGGGCCTACGGCAACTCGGGCACCCGGTTCAAGGTGTTCGGCACGCCCGGCACGCCGCGCTCGGTGGAGGAGAAGATCGCCGACGCCGCGACCGTCCACCGCTTCACCGGGCTCGCCCCGGCCGTCGCGCTCCACATCCCGTGGGACCTCGTGGACGACTGGGCGGCGCTGCGCCGCTACGCCGAGGACCAGGGCATCGCGCTCGGCACCATCAACTCCAACACGTTCCAGGACGACGACTACAAGCTCGGCGCCCTCACGCACACCGACCCGAAGATCCGCCAGAAGGCGATCGACCACCACTTCGAGTGCATCGACGTCATGGACGCGACCGGCTCGCGCGACCTCAAGATCTGGCTGGCCGAGGGCTCGAACTACCCGGGCCAGGCCGACATGCGCGGCCGGCAGGACCGCCTCGCGGAGTCGCTCGCCGCGATCTACGAGCGGCTCGGCGAGACGCAGCGCCTCGTGCTCGAGTACAAGTTCTTCGAGCCGGCCTTCTACCACACGGACGTGCCGGACTGGGGCACGTCGTACGTGCAGGTGAGCGCCCTCGGCGACCGCGCCAAGGTCTGCCTCGACACCGGCCACCACGCGCCGGGCACCAACATCGAGTTCATCGTGGCGCAGCTGCTGCGCCTCGGGAAGCTCGGCTCGTTCGACTTCAACTCGCGGTTCTACGCCGACGACGACCTCATCGTGGGCGCGGCCGACCCGTTCCAGCTCTTCCGGATCATGGTCGAGGTGATCCGCGGCGGCGGCCTCGACGAGGACTCCGACGTCGCGCTGATGCTCGACCAGTGCCACAACATCGAGAAGAAGATCCCGGGCCAGATCCGCTCCGTGCTCAACGTGCAGGAGATGACCGCCCGCGCGCTCCTGCTCGACCGCGAGGCGCTCACCGCCGCCCAGGAGGCCGGCGAGGTGCTCGACGCCCACGAGATCTTCATGGACGCCTTCTCCACCGACGTCCGCGCCGACCTCGCCGCCTGGCGCGAGTCCCGCGGCCTGCCCGCCCACCCCGCGAAGGCGTACGCCGCGAGCGGTCACCAGGAGGGCCTCGAGGCCGCCCGGGTCGGTGGCACGCAGGTCGGCTGGAGCTGAGCCCGGCCGCGCGACCCGCCCCCCCGTCGTACCGATCCCGCCCGCCCTCACACCCAGAGGAACCACCCGAGATGACTGATCTCACCGTCCCGCAGCAGCTGATCGCCCGGTCCAACCGGCTGGGCTCCGACCCGAAGAACACCAACTACGCCGGCGGCAACACGTCCGCGAAGGGCACCGAGACGGACCCGGTGACGGGGCAGCCCGTCGAGCTCGTGTGGGTCAAGGGCTCGGGCGGCGACCTCGGCACCCTGGAGGAGTCCGGTCTCGCGGTGCTGCGCCTCGACCGGATGCGCGCGCTGGTCGACGTCTACCCGGGCATCGACCGCGAGGACGAGATGGTCGCGGCTTTCGACTACTGCCTGCACGGCAAGGGCGGGGCGGCGCCGTCGATCGACACGGCCATGCACGGGCTCGTCGATGCGGCGCACGTCGACCACCTGCACCCCGACTCCGGCATCGCGATCGCGACCGCGGCCGACGGCCCGTCGCTGACCCAGCAGGTCTTCGGCGACAAGGTCGTGTGGGTGCCGTGGCGCCGGCCCGGCTTCCAGCTCGGCCTCGACATCGCCGAGATCAAGGAGAAGAACCCGCAGGCGGTCGGCTGCATCCTCGGCGGCCACGGCATCACGGCCTGGGGCGACACCTCGGAGGAGGCGGAGACCAACAGCCTCTGGATCATCGACACCGCCGCGGCGTACATCGCGGAGCACTCCTCGGCGGAGCCGTTCGGTCCGGCGCTGGAGGGGTACGGCGCGCTGCCGGAGGCCGAGCGCCGGGCGAAGGCCGCCGCGCTCGCCGGCACCATCCGCGGCATCGCCTCGAAGGACGCGGCCGCGGCCGGGCGCTCCATGGTCGGCCACTTCACCGACAGCGACGTCGTGCTCGACTTCCTGGCGGCCGCCGAGCACCCGCGGCTCGCGGCCCTCGGCACCTCGTGCCCCGACCACTTCCTGCGCACCAAGGTCAAGCCGCTCGTGCTCGACCTGCCGGCGTCGGCCTCGGTGGAGGACTCGATCGCGCGGCTGAAGGAGCTGCACGAGGAGTACCGGGCCGACTACCAGGGCTACTACGACCGCAACGCGACGGCCGACAGCCCGGCCATCCGCGGCGCCGACCCGCTGATCGTGCTCGTGCCCGGCGTCGGGATGTTCTCCTACGGCAAGGACAAGCAGACCGCGCGCGTCGCGGGCGAGTTCTACGTCAACGCCATCAACGTGATGCGCGGCGCCGAGGGCCTCTCGACCTACGCCCCGATCGACGAGGCGGAGAAGTTCCGCATCGAGTACTGGGCGCTCGAGGAGGCCAAGCTCCAGCGCATGCCGAAGCCGAAGCCGCTCGCGGGCCGGATCGCGCTCGTCACCGGTGCCGCCGGCGGCATCGGCAAGGCGACCGCGAAGAAGCTGGCCGGCGAGGGCGCGGTCGTCGTCGTGGCCGACCTCAGCCTGGAGAAGGCGGAGGCGGCCGCCGCCGAGATCGGCGGCTCCGACGTGGCGATCGGCGTCGCGGCGGACGTGTCCGACGAGGCGGCCGTGCAGGCCGCCGTCGACGCGACCGTGCTGGCCTTCGGCGGCGTCGACCTCGTCGTCAACAACGCCGGGCTGTCGCTGTCGAAGGCGCTGCTCGACACCACGGGCGAGGACTTCGACCTCCAGCACCGCGTGATGGCGAAGGGCTCGTTCCTCGTCGCCAAGGCGACCGCGAAGGTGATGATCGACCAGGAGCTCGGCGGCGACATCATCTACATCTCGTCGAAGAACTCCGTGTTCGCCGGGCCGAACAACATCGCGTACTCGGCCACGAAGGCCAACCAGGCGCACCAGGTGCGGCTGCTCGCCGCGGAGCTGGGCGCCCACGGGATCAAGGTCAACGGCGTCAACCCCGACGGCGTCGTGCAGGGCTCCGGGATCTTCGCCTCCGGCTGGGGCGCCAACCGCGCCGCGGTCTACGGCGTGGAGGAGAAGGACCTCGGCAAGTTCTACGCGCAGCGCACCATCCTGAAGAAGGAGGTGCTGCCGGAGCACATCGCCAACGCGGTCTTCGTGCTCTGCGGCCCCGAGATGACCCACACCACCGGCCTCCACGTCCCCGTCGACGCCGGCGTCGCGGCGGCCTTCCTGCGCTGACCCTCCCGCGTCGAGTTGGGTCGTACGGCGCGGCTCGTGCGTCGAGTTGGGTCGTACGGCGCGGCTCGTGCGTCGAGTTGGGTCGTACGCCGCGGTCGCCGCAGCCGTACGACCCAACTCGGCGGATCTGCCACAGCCGTACAACCCAACTCGACGCGCTCAACGCCCCACCCCCGAGAGAGAAGGAACGATGACGGACCTGCCCCAGCCGCGCCCGGGTGACCTGCGGGTCGCGGCCGTCGACCTCGGCGCCACGAGCGGCCGGGTCATGGTGGCCGTCGTCGGTCCCGGGCGCCTCGACCTCGCCGAGGTGCACCGCTTCCCCAACGGCGGCGTGACCGCGGGCGGCTCGCTCTTCTGGGACGTCCTCGGGATCCACCGGGAGGTGCTCGCCGGGCTCCGCACCATCGCCGCGACCGGCCCCCTCGACGGCATCGGCATCGACTCCTGGGCCGTCGACCACGGGCTGCTCGACCGCGACGGCGTGCTGCTCGGCAACCCCTACAGCCACCGGGACTCCCGCACCGACGGAGTACCGGAGCAGGTCTGGCAGACCGTCCCCGCCGAGGAGCTCTACGCCCGCACGGGCCTGCAGCACCTGCCCTTCACCACCGTCTACCAGCTCGCCGCCGCCCGCGGCACCGCGGCGCTGGAGTCGGCGCAGACCCTCCTGCTGCTGCCCGACCTGCTCGGCTACTGGCTCACCGGCGAGATCGGCGCGGAACGCACGAACGCCTCCACGACGGGCCTGTACGACGCGACCACCGGCACGTGGGCCATCGACCTGGCCGCGCGGCTCGGGCTGCCGTGGAGCATCCTCCCGCCGCTCCGCGACGCGGGCGACCGGGTCGGCACCCTCCTGCCCGACATCGCCGCCGCACTCGGCCGCGGGCCGGACGACGCCCCCGTCCCGGTCGTCGCCGTCGGGTCGCACGACACCGCCTCCGCGGTGGTCGGCGTACCGGCCGCAGGCCCGGGGGAGGACGGCGAGCGCTTCGCCTACATCTCGTCGGGCACCTGGTCGCTGGTCGGCCTCGAGCTCGACGCCCCCGTGCTGACCGAGGCCGCACGCGCCGCGGACTTCACCAACGAGGCGGGCGTCGACGGCACGGTCCGCTACCTGAAGAACGTCATGGGCCTCTGGGTGCTCTCCCAGTCGGTGCAGACCTGGGAGCGTGACGGGACCCGGATCGACCTCCCCGCGCTCCTCGCCGAGGCCGCCGCCCTGCCGGCGCTGCGCACCGTCGTCGACATCGACGACGCGAGCCTCCTGCCGCCGGGCGACATGCCGGCCCGGATCCGCGCGCTCGCGGCGGCGGCGGGCGAGCCCGAGCCGCGCACGCCCGCCGAGGTCGCCCGCACCATCGTCGACTCGCTCGCCGTGGCCTACCGCCGGCACCTCCGCGCCGCGGCCGCCACCGCGGAACGGCCGTTCGACGTCGTCCACGTGGTCGGCGGGGGCACCCACAACACGTTGCTGTGCCAGCTGACGGCTGACGCCCTCGGGGTCCCCGTCCTCGCCGGTCCCGGCGAGGCCGCCGCCCTCGGCAACGTGCTGGTCCAGGCCCGCGCGCTCGGAGCGGACCTGCCCGACCTGACGGCGATGCGTGCCCTGCTCCGCGCGACGCACGAGCTGCGCCGCCACGAGCCGCGCACCGGCGCGGACGCGCTCGACTGGGACGCCGCCGAACGGCGCGTCCGACCTGGGCGGCCGACGACCGTCGGCTGACCTCACGGCCCACGCGCCGCTCGTCCCGGGAGACACCGTGGACGCCGACGTCACGACTGCCTCCCTGAGGCGCTCGCGCCCCGTGCCCCGCTGCTCGACCGGCTCCGCACGGTGACGCCGGAGGTGCACGGCGTCGCGCCTCGCCAGGATCACGGGCTGCTCGGGCCGGTGCGGCTGCTGCCGTACGTCGAGGTGGAGGTCCGCCGACGTTTCCGCCACCGCCGGTCGGGGGATCCGTCCGGGTCATCTCGGACCCGGAGGAACTCCCATGCTCGATCCCGACCTGCTCCACCGCCGCGCGACGACCGGTGATCCCGCTGCCCTGAGGGGCTACGTCGAGGTGATCCGCGCGGAGCACACCCGCCTCGAGGGCGCCCGCGAGGAGAGCGCCGCGGTGGCGGCGATACCCGGGTGGACCGGCATGGCCGCGGCTCACTACGCGGCTCGCGCCCAGGGACTCGTCGACGGCATCAGCACCGTGCGCAACGTGCTCGGTCTCGCCGCGGGCGGGGTGGAGGCCGCGGCGGGCTCGGTCGAGACCGCGATCGAGGCCGCCGACGCCGCCATCGTGCCGTGGCGGGAGCGAGGAGCCGACCCGGGCGGGCTCGAGCAGCTGTTGGCCTTCGCCGTCTCCGGCCGACTCGTGGGCATCACCTCCGACCACGATGCCCGGCTGGCCGCGGTCGCGGCGGTGCTCGGTGGGGACGGCGACGAGGTCGACCTCGACGCTCTGGACGCCGACACCCGGGAGTGGGTCGAGCGGGGGCTGGACCGCACCGACGCGTGGCTGTCAGGCAACGGCAGCGAGCTCGGGCCCCTCATCCCGAACACGGCGGCCACGGGCGACGACCGCGGGTGGATCCCCCAGGGGCTCGGCTACAGCGGGGCCACCGGGCTGCTGCTGCAGAGCTACTACACGAAGGACGGCGGCTCCTACCTGGCGCTGGTGGACGAGGCAGGAGGAACGGAGGTCAACGAGCTGCGGCTCGGTGACGAGGACGGCGAGGCGCCGGGCCACGTCGGCGGGGTCACCGTCGACGACGAGAACGGGCTGGTGCACGTCAGCTCGGACGGCCGTGTCCACAGCTACTCGTTGCAGGCCCTGCGCGACGCACCGCCCGGCACACGGGTGGACGCCGTCCGTTCCAGCCCGGTGGCTGCAGCGTCGTACACGGCGTTCGCCGACGGCCTGCTCTACGTGGGCTCCCACAGCAAGAACGTCCTGCACGTCTACCGCCCCGACGCGGACGGGGGCTGGACTCCCCAGCTCGACGGCGCCGGCGACCCGGTCACCATCGCCACGCCGCCGGAGGTCCAGGGCGTCGTCGTGCGCGACGGCGAGCTCGTGTTCAGCACCTCCTACGGTCGGCAGAACGAGAGTGCCCTCGTGGTCCAGGACCGGGAGACCGGTGAGCGCAGCGAGCCGTACCCCCTGCCGAACATGTCCCAGGGCGTCGTCGAGGTCGACGGCCAGATCGTGACGACCTACGAGTCGGGCGCGGAGGAGTTCGACAGCGCCGGCACGGGCGTGTTCGGGTGGCTCTGGGGGGTGCCGGACGACGACGGCCTGTGGGCCAGCCCCCACATGACCCGCACGCCGCTCTCCGAGCTCGGGCTGTCCGTGGACGAGGTGGCGGTGGAGCCGCAGAGCCTCGTGACGGCCGCGGCGCGGCTCGGCGGTGTGGCCGACACGCTGCGCTCCGTCGCGTCCACCGTCTCCGGCGTCCGAACCGCCGCGGCCCAGCTGGGCGACGTGCCGTCGGCCGCCACGGGGAGCACGCGGATCAACGAGGTGCTCGAGCGGTGTGTCTCCCTGCTGCAGGCGGGTGCACGGGCGACCGACGAGGTCGCCGCAGGGCTGGAGGCCGTGTCGAGCGACCTCACCGGCACCGACGAGGGCGTCGCCTCGCACCTGACGGGCATGCAGCCGTGAGGCGGCGCCGGTACGCCGCAGCCGCCGCCCTGGTCGTCCCCTTCGCCCTCGCCGGGTGCACCGAGGACGGTCCGGCGGATGCGCCGGCTCCCGTTGTCGAGCCGTCGTGGCCGGCAACCGATGCGCCACTGGCCGAGTCCGGCCTCGTCTGGTGGGCGGACGGCGAGCTGCACCTGGGGGACGGGTCGACCGTCCCCGTCGGCGGCCCGGACCGGGAGCCGGGGGACCTCGTCGTGGGGGGTGACCGGGTGTGGGTGCGCGGCTGGGTGCTGCCGGCGGATCTCCCGGACAGCGGCGCGGACGATCTCGGCCCGCGCGACGCCCTGCACCTCGTCGATGCGTCCGGCGACGTCGACGACACGGACGTCGAGGTCGCGTCGCTCGCCGCCTCGCCCGACGGTCGGTACGTCGCGCTCATCGACCTGACCTCGGGCGAGGCGGACCGCTACGGCACCCCCCAGGCGGCCACCGTGGTCGTGGACACGCGCACCGGCGAGGAGGTCGTCCGCTCGACGGACGGCATGGGCGACCCGGCGACCGACGACTTCGCCGCGCTCTACCCCGACGTCGAGCTCGAGGTGCGCGGGTTCGCCGACGGTGTCTTCTGGATCGACACGGCCGAGGGGACGCGCACCGTCGACCCGGCCGACGGTCGGGTCGCCGCCGTGGACCCGGGGGACGAGCCCGAGGACGCACCGTGGCAGGAGACCGTCGCACCGGCCCCGAACGGCGTCGACCCCGCCCGCTGGCTGCCGCTGCAACGGCTGGCCGACGGCACGGTCGTGGCGGTCGTCGCCGACGCGTCCGGCTCCGGCGGTGCGGGCGTGCTGGCGACGTGCGCCGCGGGCGCCGAGCAGTGCACCCCGGTGCCGGAGTCGGCGGGACGCGTCGTGCGGCTCCCCGCGGGGTCGGCGTGGGACGCCGTCGTCGACCTCGGCGAGCCGCGCTGGGATGCGGCCCCCCGCTGACGGGCAGGGGGTGCGCGGGGTGGGTACCCGGTGGTGACCACCCGCCCCCACCCCACCCGCCGGAGGTCCCCGTGTCCTACCCCCGTCTCGCCGTCGTCACCGGATCCGACTCCGGCATCGGCCGCGCCGTGGCCCAGCTGCTCGCGACCGAGGGCTTCGACGTCGGCCTCACCCGCCACCACGACAGCGAGGGGGCGGCCGCGGCCGCCGCCGAGGTCGAGCGCCGTGGCCAGCGGGCGTTCGTGGCCGACTTCGACGCGACCTCCGACGCCGCGGGAACGGTCGTCGACGACCTCGTCGACCGTCTCGGCGGCCTCGGCGTGCTCGTCAACGTGGCCGGCACCGGTCACTCCTCGCGGGTGCTCGACCTGACGCTGGAGAAGTGGCGGGAGGTGCTCGCCACCGACCTCGACGGACCGTTCCTGACGTCGCAGGCGGCGGCCCGGCACCTCGTGACCGGGGGCGTCGGCGGTCGGATCGTCAACGTCACGAGCGTCCACGAGTACCTGCCCCGCCTCGGCGCCGCCGCCTACTGCGCGGCCAAGGCCGGCCTCGGGGCGCTCACCAAGGTGCTGGCGCTCGAGCTCGGCGAGCACGGGATCACCGTCAACTCCGTCGCGCCCGGCGAGATCTCCACCGAGATGACGGGGCAGGACACCCAGGACGCGTACGCCGAGGAGCGGCCCGGCAACCCCCTCGGGCGCCCCGGTCACGTCAACGAGGTGGCGTCGCTCGTGGGGTTCCTGGCGTCGCCGCGCTCGTCGTACGTCACGGGCTCGACCCTCACCGTCGACGGCGGGCTCGGGCTCATGGCCGCGCACGGCCACGACCAGGCGGGGTCGGGGTGGCGGGAGGTGTGATCGCGCGGCGCCGGCTCAGCTGCCGGCGCCGCGTTGCTCCTCCCGCACGTGCGAGAGGAGCCACGTCGCCAGCGCGGCGGTGACGGTGCCGACGGCGCCGATGCCGACGAGCATGAGCACGACCGCGAGCAGACGCCCCTCGAACGTCACGGGGTAGCGGTCCCCGTAGCCCACGGTGGTCACGGTGGTCGTCGCCCACCAGAGGGCGTCGCCGAAGGTCCGGATGTTCGCGTCGGGGGCGTCCTGCTCGGCGTCGAGCACGGCGATGGCGCCGAGGAAGAGCGAGATGAGCGCGGTGCCCAGCACGTACGTCGTGGCGCGGCCCGCGAGCCCGCCTGCGGCCGTGCGCTGGAGCACCCGCATGAACGCCAGGACGCGCAGCACCCGGAGGGGCCGCAGCAGCGGGAGCAGGATGAGCGCGACGTCGTACCAGTGCCGGAGGGCGTAGCGGCGGCGGTCGCGCGCGAGCGTCATCCGGATCGCGAAGTCCACCGCGAAGGCGCCCCACACGGTCCAGGAGACGGTGCGGAGCAGCGTGCGCACGTCCGGGTCGAGCCGGGGGTCCAGCACCGGCCAGGCCCAGGCGACCAGGAACGCGAGCGCGAGGCCGAGCAGCGGCACCTCGACGCGTCGTTCCCATGCCTCGACCCGCGACTCGTCCACGGCTGAACCCTGGGTTCGCTGACACGCCTCGGCGTGGACAGGTAGCATGCGTCGCATGGTACCTAGCGAAGCGCAGGTCCTCGCCAACCTCCGTCGGGGGGTGGTCGACCACTGCGTCCTGGCTGCCCTGCGGTCGGGGGAGCGCTACGGGCTCGACATCGCCCGGGAGCTCGAGGGCACCCTGCTGGCCGGGACGGGCACGCTCTACCCGCTGTTGTCCCGGCTCCGCAAGGCCGGGCTCGTGACCACCTCGTGGCAGGAGTCGAGCGAGGGACCACCGCGCCGCTACTACCGCCTCACCGGCGACGGCGACGCGGCGCTGCAGGCCTTCGAGGCAGCGTGGTCCCCCTTCCGTGATGCGGTGGACGGAGCGCTGGCAGGGGGCGGCGGGACACGGAGCGAGGTCGAGAGGCGAGGGGAGGGGCCGCGATGAGCGGTGAGGAGAAGACGGTGCGCATGTCCCCGGACGAGCGGGTGGGCCGCTACCTGGCCGAGGTCGATGCCGCGCTGGCGGCGCGTGGCGTCGCGGACCGGGCCGAGATCGTCGCCGACCTGCGCGAGCACGTCGAGGCCGCGCTCGGCGAGGGCGAGGGCCTCGAGGCGGTGCTCGCCAGCCTGGGCGACCCGCAGGCGATCGCCGCGGAGGCGGAGCGGGACGCCGGGCCGCCGCGACCCGCGCCGTACGTGCCGGCGCCCGTGGCCGCGGCACCGGTGCGACGTCGGAGGGCCTGGCCGGCGGTGGTCGCCCTGGGGCTGGTCGTGCTGGGATCGCTCCTGGTGGGGCTCGTGAGCGATGACGGAGTGCCTGTCGCGATCGCGATCATCGTCCTCGGGTGGGTCGGGATCTGGGCGTCGCCCTTGTGGCGGACCGGCGAGCAGCTCTTCGGGACCCTCCTGGTGCCGGCACCGGGCATCGTCGTGTCCATCGCGCTGAACGCGTTCACGGGCGGGGCGCAGTCGTGCGAGACGGTCTTCGACGGCACCGACACCCAGACGGTCTGCCAGTCGTCCGGTGCCGACGGCAGCCTGGGGATGCTCGCCATCGGCGTGCCGTTCGTGGTGGTGGGCCTCGCCTACCTCGTGCTGCTCGCACGTCTCGCGGTGGTGCGGGCCAGGGGCTCCTGAGGCCCCGGCCGCGACAGGCGGCGGGGCGGGGCGCGCCCCCGTGCGCGCCCCGCCCGGGATCGGGTGGCCCGTCAGCCCTCGACGTCCTGCGGGGACTCGCCCGCGAGGGCGTCGACGAGCCGGGGCTCGAGGTGCTCGAGCACGTACTTCTGGCTCAGCGGGGTGAGGAAGTAGATCGCGCCGGAGAGCACGGCGTCGCTGTAGATCGCGCGGCCCTCCTGCACGGCGGGCAACGTGGACATCGTGCCGAACGACAGCACCTCGTCGACGCCCTCCGGCGACTCCGTGGCGAACAGGACGACGTCGGCGTCGAGCATCCCGACGTTCTCGGCCGAGATCTGGGCCTGCTGGCCGGCACCCGGTGCGTACTCCTCGAGGCCCGGCGTGATGGTGAACCCGAGGTCGGTGAGGAAGTCGGTGTTGACGCCGTCCGGATAGACGTAGATGACGCCCTCCCAGATGACGCCCTGCGCGAAGGTCGCCGTCTTCCCGGCGAACTCGGGGTGCTCGGCGGCCACCGCGGCGTACGCCTCCTCGACCCCCGCGATGAGCTCCTCGCCCTCGGCGGAGCGGCCGACGGCGGCGGCGATCTGGCGGGTCTGGTCGCGCCACGGCGACGCGTAGCCCTCGGACCCGTCCGTGGCGGTGACGGTCGGCGCGATCTCGGACAGCCGGTCGTAGGCGTCCTCCGTCATGCCCGCGTTGGTACCGATGATGAGGTCGGGCTCGAGCTCGGCGATCCGCTCGTACTGGAAGCCGTCGGCGGCGCTCAGCACCTCCGGCTCGGCGCCGTTCAGGAGGTCGGTGGCCCAGGGCCAGACGGCGAAGTCCTGCTCGCCGTACCACTCCGTGGTCGCGATCGGCGTGACCCCCAGCTCGAGGAGCACGTCCTGCTCGGTCAGGCCGACGCTGACGATGCGCTGCGGCTCGGACTCGATCGTGGTCTCGCCGTACTCGTGCTCGACCGTCACCGGGAACGTGTCCGACGGCTCGGTCGTGTAGTGCGGGTTCTCGTCGGCGCGGTCGTCGGCGGCGCTCTCGCCGCAGGCGACGAGCGTGGTGAGCGCGAGCGCGGCGGTGATGGACGCAGCGAGGGCGCGGGTGGGGCGGTGGCGCGGGCGGGGGAGCAGGGTCACGGTGGTCCTCGGGGGTGGGGCCGTCGGATCGGACACGACGGCACGGCGCTGTGGAGGGTAGCCTCACCTAACCTCCGTCGCGATCGTCGTGGACGGACACCAGTCGAGGTGAGCAGTCATGACCCTGTCCGTCGAGCGGCATCCCGCGTACGGCGCTGCGCAGAGCCGCGAGGCCGTTGTCGGCGAGCGGACGATCGGCCGTCCCGGGACCCCGGCGATCACCACCGAGTGGTTCGACGTCCCCGCGGGCACACGCTACGACTCCCACCTCCACGCCACCGACCAGCTCGCGTGGATGGTGGCCGGCAGCATGCGGCTCACGGTCGGCGGCACCACGTGGGAGCTCGGCGCCGACCACGTGGCGTGGATCCCCGCCGAGGCCCTGCACGAGATGACGATCACCCGGACCGGGACCCTCGTGGACGTCTACGCCGACCCCGTCCTGCGCCCGGCGGGCGGCGACCGCTGGGACCGCCCGGCGGTGCTCGTCGTGGAACCGATGGCCGCGACGCTGCTGCGGCACGCGGCGGAGGCACCGCGGACGCTCGAGCGGCGTGGCCTCGCCTACCGCCTCCTCCTCGACGTGCTCACCGACGCGCCCCTGCGGCACGACGTGGTGACGCTGCCCGCCGACCCTCGGGCGCGCCGCGTGGCGGTCGCACTCCTCGACGACCCGGCCGACGCCCGGAGCCTCGGCGACTGGGCAGCCGCCCTCCACGTCAGCGAGAAGACGCTCGCCCGCGCGTTCGTCGCCGGCACCGGCCTCACCTTCCGGCAGTGGCGGCTCCGCCGCCGCCTGCAGGCCGCGGCCGGTCTGCTCGCCGACGGGCACACCGTCACGGACGTCGCCGCGAGCGTCGGCTACGCCTCGCCCAGCGCCTTCATCGCGAGCTTCGCGGAGGTCTACGGGTGCACCCCGCGGAGGTACGCCGCGGACGCGCGCGCCACGGTCGTCGCGGCGGACGTCACTCGCGGCGGGTGAAGCGGAGGGTGCCGGAGCGTGCCGGTGCCTCAGCCCAGCGGCACGTCCTTCGACGGGCGCTCGAAGAACTCGCGGGCGAGGTCGCCGTCGCTGTCCGCGCACGGGGACGTCACCTGCACCGACGCCCCGTTCGGGATGGCCGTCACCCGGACCTCCGTGCCGTCGTCGCGGTGCGCGACCACGATGTCGGGGTTTCCGACCTGCTCCAGCTGCCAGCCCTCGGTCTCGAGGAAGTCGGCTGCTGCGGCGACCGCCCGGTCGCCACCGACCTGGAGGTTCCGGAACTGGGGGGTGCTCCGGTAGCGGGCGCCGGACGGCGACGGCTCCATGCCGCAGATCTCGTAGGACGCCCGGCCCGACGACGCCTCCGCGCCCCAGGTGTCGGCGAGGCCCGGGAGCAGGTCGAGCACCAGGGCGTCGACGTCGGTCTCGAGCTGCTCGAGCTGCTCGAGCGCCGATCGTGCCGCGTCGTCGTCCCCGTCGCCGCCGCCGACGGCGCAGCCCGCCAGCGTCACGACCGCCACCGTCCCCAGCGCCGCCCCGCGCCGCACGCCACCCCGCCACGCTGACCGTCCACGCATCAGAACACCTCCCGGAGACCGCGCAGGGCGAGCCCGGCGGGCACGTTGCGCAGGCCCTGCTCAATGATGCCCGGCGCCGCCCCGGCCCCCGACTCGACGCCCCGCCGCGGCGTACGTCCCGGCCTGGTGCGGCACCGTGCGGCCGGGCCGGGGTCGGGTGGCAAGATATGGCCCACGCCCCAGTAGCTCAGTGGATAGAGCAGCCGCCTCCTAAGCGAAAGGTCGCAAGTTCGACTCTTGCCTGGGGCACCACCAGCAACACCCCGTCGTGAGTCTCTGACCTGGGCAAGCGCTGTCGTCGAGTTCGTCCTCGATGTCGTGGCGGAGGTTGGGCGGCAGCGCAGCCAGGCGGCGTCCGGGCCGGGCGGGGAAGCAGCGACCCGAGGGTCGCGACAACGCCTGTCGGCCCCGCGCGCTGTGCGGACGGGGGCGGGGGGCTCCTCACCTGGATGACCTCGAGGCCATGACCGACGGGACGGGTCTGCCCGCCCTCCACGACCGACTGTGCAATAGCACAGTTCTCGATCGGATCTTCGTCGAGAAGGACAGGCCTGAGTGGAGGGCGTGTCCTTAGAGTGCTGTGCATCTCACCCCCGCGACGCGGTGACGGCAACGTCTCCGAGCAGGCCCCGCCGATCGGCGGGCGGTTGCTCGAGCGGCCTCGCACCGCGTTCCGCACCACCCCTCAGGAGACCTCCATGCGTCATCGCCCCCGCCGTTCGCCCAGGCTGCTCCTGCTGCCGGCTGCCGTCGGCGCCGCCGTGCTCACCGCGGCATGCGGGGGTGGCTCCTCGCAGTCGACTCCCGACGCGAACGGCATGACCACCATCCGGGTCGGCTACGCCCTCACGGACTCCGTACCGATCCTGCTCGGCGTCCAGGAGGGCATCTTCGAACGGCACGGCCTCGAGGTGGAGCTGCAGGAGTCGAACCCCAGCGACCTGGTGGGTGCCCTGATCTCGAAGCAGCTCGACTTCGGTCCCAACATCGGGCCGAGCTTCGTGCTGGCCGCCGGCAAGGACGTCCCCGTCGTCGCCGTCGAGGGGGTGACGACGTTCAACAAGGGCGCGGAGGGCAGCTCGGGATCGTTGTTGCTGGTGGAGAAGGGGAGCGCGGTGGAGAGCGCGGCTGACCTCGACGGCAAGACGATCGCCGTCAACTTCCTGGGCTCGGCGTCCGAGTTCGGCGTGCGCAGCCTGATCGACGCCGACGGTGGCGACGGTGCCGACGCGACGATCGTCGAGGTCCCGGTCGCCTCCATGGGGGACACGCTGCTCCGCGGCGACGTCGACGCCGCGCAGGTGGCCGAGCCGTTCGCGTCCCAGCTCATGGCGACGGGCGACTTCGAGGCCCCCTTGGGTGATCCGATCGAGCAGGTCTTCGGCGACTCGCCGCGACTCGTCTACACCACCCTCGACACCTACGCGGCCGAGAACGCCGAGACCGTCGAGAAGTTCCAGGCAGCGGTCGAGGAGTCGGTCCAGCTCGCGGAGGAGCAGCCGGACCTCCTGCACGACATCTACGTCGAGTACTTCTCGACGACGCCCGAGCAAGCCGAGGCGCAGGCCCTCAACGAGTTCAGCACGGATCTCGACGCCGACAGCTTCGCCGGGATCGTCGACGTGCTGGTCGAGTACGGCGCCCTGGAGTCCCCGATCCCGTCAGGTGACCTGGTCCCGTGACCTCCGTCCTCTCCGAGCCGCGACCGCGGGTCGTGCCCGCGCGGACGTCCCGAGGGGGCCGCAGCAGCCGCCGGGCGACGAGGCTCACCGGTCAGCTGGTCGTGCTCGCGGGTGCGCTCGTGCTGTGGCAGGTCATCGGGGCTGCCGACCTCGTGGGCGACCAGGCCTTCGCCGGTCCGGCGGACACCGCCGGAGCGCTGCTCGACCTCGCACGCTCGGGCGGCTTCTGGACCGAGGTCGGCCAGACCCTGTCCGGGTGGTCGATCGGCCTGGGCGTGGCCGTGCTCGTGGCCGTACCGCTGGGCATCCTCCTCGGGACGAGCGACTCCGCCTACCGGAGCTCGCGCTTCCTCATCGACTTCATGCGGACGATCCCCGTCCTCGGCATCATCCCGCTCGCGACGCTGGTGTACGGCTCGTCGCGATCGGCGGAGCTCTTCCTGGTGATCCCGGCCTGCACCTGGCCGCTGCTGCTGCAGACCATCTACGGGGTGCGCGACGTGGACCCCGTGGCCCTCGAGACGGCCCGGTCCTTCCGGCTCGGTCGAGCGCGGACCCTGACGCGGGTCGTGCTCCCCAGCGCGACGCCGTTCGTGGCGACGGGTCTGCGGATCGCGGCGGTCATCGGCATGCTGGTCGCCATCAGCATCGAGCTGCTCGTCCGCGTGCCGGGGGTCGGCAACGGACTGGCGCGGGCCCAGGGCAGCGGCGCGACCGACGGCGTGTACGCGTACACGCTGACGGCGGCGTTGCTCGGACTGGCGGTCGTGCTGGTGTTCGGGCAGCTGGAGAAGCGCCTGATCCACTGGCACCAGTCGCAGAGGACGACGTCGTGAGCGGGCGGCTGCGGGCGGTGGCCCTCGAGGCGTGGCTGCCGGTCGCCGTGGTGTCGGCGTGGTGGTTCCTCTCGGCGAACAGCACGTCGCTGTACTTCCCGCCGCTACGGGAGATCCTCGCCCGCTTCCGGGAGGTCTGGTTGTTCGACCAGGCCGGTGAGCACCTGGTGCCGAGCCTGACCAACCTCGCGGGGGGCCTCGCCGTCGGCCTGGTGGCCGCCGTGTCGATCGGCCTCCTGCTCGGTCTGCTCCCGCGGGTCTACGGAGCACTGCGTCCGCTGGTCGAGCTGGCCCGAGCCACCCCGGCGTTGGCCCTGCTGCCACTGCTGATCGCGATGCTCGGCATCGGATCGGCCTCGAAGATCGCGTTGATCGCCTTCGGCGCCTTCTGGCCGACCCTCGTCACCACGATCGACGGCGTACGCGCGGTGGATCCCCAGGTGCGGGAGATGGCGCGCACGTATCGCATCGGCCGAGGGGACCTGGTCCGTCGGGTGGTCCTGCCCTCGGCGGCGCCGCAGATCATCGTCGGCGCCCGCACGAGCGTCTCCATCGCCGTCGTCGTCATGGTCGGTAGCGAGCTGTTCGGGGCGACGTCGGGGGTCGGGTTCTTCGTGCTCCAGGCGCAGCGGACCTACGCGATCACCGACATGTGGGCGGGCCTGGTGCTGCTCGGGCTGCTCGGTTACGCCATCAACCTGGCCACGGCCCTGGTCGAGAGAAGAGTCCTGGCGTGGCACCGCGGCCTCCACGGAGCACGTCCGACGGAAGGAAGAAGCGCATGATCAGCAATCGGGTGGTCCTCGCGGTCGACGACGTGGGCAAGTCCTACCCAGGGGCCGGGCGTCCCGTCCTGGACGGAGTGACGTTCGACGTCCGAGCCGGGGAGCTGCTGTGCATCGTGGGCCACTCGGGCACGGGCAAGTCCACGCTGCTCAGGTGCATGGCCGGTCTGCTGCCGGTGTCGACCGGAGGGGTCTCCCTCCACGGCTCACCCGTCACCGGGCCGCCCGAGGACCTCGCTGTGGTCTTCCAGGACTACAGCCGTTCGCTGCTGCCGTGGATGCGCATCATCGACAACGTCACGCTGCCGCTGCGGCGCACGACGCGGTCCGCGGCCGAGCGGCGCTCGGCCGCGGAGGCCGCGCTCGAGGCCGTCGGCCTCGGCGGGACGGGCCGCCTCTACCCCTGGGAGATGTCCGGTGGCATGCAACAGCGTGTCGCCATCGCCCGGGCCATCGCCTACCGGCCGACCGTGCTGCTCATGGACGAGCCGTTCGCCTCGGTCGACGCCCAGACCAGGGCCGACCTCGAGGACCTCACGCTGCGGGTCCGCGACGACTTCGGCATGACCATCGTGCTCGTCACCCACGACATCGACGAGGCGGTCTACCTCGGGGACCGCGTGGTCCTCCTCGCGGGTCGCCCGGCCTCGGTCACGGAGGAGGTGGTCGTGCCGCTGCCACGTCCGCGCGACCAGGTGACCACCAAGGCACACCCGTCCTTCGTCGAGCTGCGCACCACGGTCCTCCAGCACATCCGCGAGAGCGCGCACCAGCAGGTGGCTCGATGAGCGGCGCCGACGGGCTGGGCAACCAGCACACCGAGACCTACGACCTGGTCGTCCTCGGCGGCCGGGTCATCGATCCCGAGACGCAGCTCGACGACGTCCGCAACATCGGCGTCCTCGGGGACAGGATCGCCGCCGTCACCACGGACGAGATCCGCGGCCGTGTCGTGGTCGATGCCCGGGGCCGCGTGGTGACACCGGGGTTCATCGACCTGCACAGCCACGGGCAGGCCATCGGTGAGTGCCGCCTCCAGGCGCTCGACGGCGTCACGACGGCGCTCGAGCTCGAGGCCGGCCTGGCGCCGGTCGAGCAGGCGTACCTGCGCGCAGCGGCCGAGGGGCGTCCGATCAACTACGGCTACTCGGCGTCCTGGGCCTCGATCCGCATGCACGTCCTGGGCGGTGAGCCCCTGACGGGCTGCCAGGAAGGCCTGCTCACCAGGTTGGGGTCCGACCCCTGGCGCGGTGTCGCGACCCCCGCGCAGACCGACACCCTGCTCGACCTCCTCGGGTCCGAGCTGGCGGCCGGCGCGCTGGGCATCGGCATCCCGCTGGGCTACGCGCCCGCTGTCGACCCCGCCGAGTACGTCGCCGTCGCGCGACTCGCGGCGTCCGCGGGGGTGCCGACGTTCACCCACGCGCGTCCGCTGGTCGAGCAGGACCCGGGCGTCGTGGTCGACGGCGCCGAGGAGCTGACGAGAGTGGCTGGCGAGACCGGGGCCCACATGCACTACTGCCACATCAACTCGACGTCCACACGACACCTCGACCGGGTCCAGGCCCTGGTGGAGGGGGTGCGCGCGGAGGGCGCGACCGTCTCGAGCGAGGTCTATCCCTACGGCGCCGGGATGAGTGCGATCGGCGCGGACTACTTCCACCCGGACCGCCTCCACGTCCTGGGGGCGACGGGGACGCCGCAGGACGTCATCTACGCCCGGACCGGCGAGACGGTCGCGTCGGTCGAGCGCCTGCTCGAGCTGCGTGCCTCCGACCCGGGGGGCCTGGCGTTCATCAAGGCGTTCGACGAGAACGCCTCCCCGGACCGCCTCGCGCGCATGCTCGCGTTGCCCGGTGCCGCTGTGGCGTCCGACGCGGTGCCCTTCGTGGTCCCGGCCGGTGCCCGTTACGACCCGATGCAGTGGCCGATCCCGGACTTCGTCGCGACCCATCCCCGCAGTGCGGGCACGTTCGCGCGCAGCCTCCGGATCGCGGTGCGCGAGACGGCCTCGATGCCGTTGGTCGAGGCCATCGCGAAGTGCAGCCTCTACCCCGCCCGCATCGTCGAGTCGGCGGCGCCGCAGATGCGGCGCAAGGGTCGCCTCCAGGCCGGGTGTGACGCGGACATCCTCGTGATCGACCTGGACCGGGTCACCGACACCGCCACCTACCAGCGCTCCGTCAGCCCGTCGACGGGCATCGAGCACGTGATCGTGAACGGCGAGCAGCTCGTGGCCGACGGAGAGCTCCGCCTGGACGCGTTCCCGGGGCGTCCCGTCCGGGGGACCCGGTGACCGCCTCCACACCGGTCGGGCCCGCTCTGTCCCCGGCCCGGTGGATCGGTGGTCAGCTGCACACCTCCGGGCTCGCCGCCATCGGGCCCGGGGGCGTGACCCATGCCCACTTCCACGACCAGGTGGAGGCCGTGATGGGCCAGCTCGCGCAGATCCTGGACGACCACGGCCTGCGGATGACCGATGTCGCCTCGGTGTCGGTGTACCTGGCGTCGATGGACGACTTCGCGGCCTTCGACGCGGCGTACCGCCGCTTCTTCTCCCCGCCCTTCCCGGTCCGCACCACGATCGCCTGCGGGCTCTATCCCGGTCTGCTGTTCGAGCTGAGCGCGATAGCGCAGGCCTGACCGACCCCACCCCCTCGCCGGGCGCCCGCCAGCACGGGCGCCGGCCCCGGCGCGCCTCGAGCGCGCCGTCCAACGACTCCGAGATCCCCGACGAAGTGAGGCGCCATGACCGTTCAAGAGTGGGACGTGATCGTCATCGGCGGCGGTATCGCCGGCGTGTCGATCGCCTACGAGCTGGCGGCGGACACGACCGTCTGCCTGCTCGAGACAGAGTCGACCCTGGCGTACCACTCCACGGGCCGGTCGGCTGCGGCGTTCATCGAGAGCTACGGCAACCTGCCCATCCGGGCGCTCACGGTGGCGAGCCGTGGGGTCTTCACCGATCCGCCCGACATCTTCGAGTCGGCCGTCAGTCGACCCCTGCCCCTGCTCTACGTGGCCGGCGAAGGACGGGCAGGGGCGATCAGGTCGCTGCAGGACCAGGTCCGGGAGCTGACGCCCGACATCGAGGTCCTCGACGCCGCCGAGGCCGAGCGCCGGCACCCCCTCCTGCGCCCCGGCCACGTGGAGCTCGCCCTGTGGGAGCCCGGTGCCCTCGACCTGGACGTGCACGCGCTCCACCAGGGGTACGCCAAGGGGCTGCGAGGCCGAGGTGGCCACGTGGCGACCTCGGCACGTGTGGTCGAGGCGGTCCGTGCCCGGGGCCGGTGGACGCTGACGGACGGGAGCGGTCGGCAGTTCCGCGCTCCGGTCGTGGTGAACGCGGCCGGCGCGTGGTGCGATGCGGTGGCGGCGGTGCTCGGGGTCGAGCCGATCGGCATCCAGCCCCTCCGACGCACCGTCTTCATGGTCCCTGCGCCCGCGGTGGATCCCGACCGTCCGGTGCCGCTGACGATCGACGTCGACGACCGGTTCTACTTCAAGCCCGAGACCGACATGCTCCTGTGCTCGCCCGCCGACGAGACCCCGCAGGCACCCGGCGACGCGAAGCCGGACACCCTGGACATCGCCATGGCGTTGGACGCGATCAACGACGCGACGACCATCGACGCACGTCATGTCCGGCACTCGTGGGCCGGGCTCCGCAGCTTCACGGCCGACCGGACCCCGGTGGTCGGCTACGACCCCGCGGCCGACGGGGTGTTCTGGTTCGCCGGACAGGGCGGGTACGGGATCCAGGCCGGTCCGGCGCTCGCCAGGACCGGCGCGGCACTGCTCCGGCGCGGGCCGGTCCCGGCGGACGTCGCCGAGCGCGGGCTCCGCGCGGAGATGCTCGCGCCGGGCCGTCCGTCACTGTCCGTCTCGGAGGGAACGGTGCACCAGCGGTGACCGGGCGGCTTCGCTCCGACCTCTGCTCCCCCTCTGTCCCGACGCCTGTCTGAGAGGTCGTCCCATGTATCCAGGAACCCACGCGGCGACCCATCCGGACAAGCCCGCCGTGATCGAGGCCGACACCGGACGGCGGCTGACCTACGGGGCGCTCGACGGTCGGTCCGCCGGCCTGGCCCGCGTGCTCGCCGCGCACGGACTCCGACGCGGTGACCACATCGCCTTCCTCAGCGACAACGCCGCCGAGGTCTTCGAGATCTACTGGGCAGCGCTGCGATCGGGTCTCTACGTGACCGGCGTGAACCACCACCTCACCCCCGCTGAGGTAGCGCACGTCGTGGACGACTGCGGCGCGGAGGTGCTCATCGTGTCGGCCGCCAAGGCGGACCTCGCCGTCGCGGTGCTCGACGCCACGCCCGGGGTGCGCGTCCGCCTCGCTTTCGGTGGGGCGGTGCCGGGCCACGACGTCTACGAGGACGCCCTGGCGGGGCAGTCCCAGGAGCCGCTCGAGCACCAGCCCCGAGGGGCGGACATGCTCTACTCGTCCGGCACGACCGGTCGCCCCAAGGGCATCAAGCCGGCGCTGCCCGATCGGGAGGTCCACGAACCCGGGGACCCGCTCACCACGGTCTTCGGTCCGATGTACGGGTTCGGGCCGGACACGGTGTACTACTCCCCGGCGCCGACCTACCACGCCGCGCCGCTGCGTTTCGGGGGAATCGTCCATGCCCTGGGCGGCACGCTGGTCACGACGCGGAGGTTCGACGCCGCCACGGCCCTCGCCGACCTCGAGACCTACGCCGTGACGCACTCGCAGTGGGTGCCCACGATGTTCGTGCGGATGCTCAAGCTCCCGGACGAGGTGCGTCGGCGCCACGACCTCTCGAGCCTGCAGGTGGCGATCCACGCCGCGGCGCCCTGCCCGGTCGAGGTGAAGCACCGGATGATGGCCTGGTGGGGTCCGGTCCTGCACGAGTACTACACGTCGACCGAGGGCAACGGCATCACGCTCATCGACCCGGAGACGTGGGCTCGGAAGCCCGGGTCGGTGGGCCGAGCGGCGCTCGGCGTGATCCACGTGTGCGACGACGGGGGCCGGGAGCTGCCCCCCGGGCGGATCGGCACCATCTACTTCGAGAGGGACACCGTCGCCTTCACCTACCACCGCGACCCCGAGGGGACCCGCAACGCGCAGCACCCCCTGCACGAGACCTGGTCGACGACGGGCGACATGGGCTACGTCGACGACGACGGGTTCCTCTTCCTGACCGGGCGCAAGGCGTTCGTCATCATCTCGGGCGGCGTGAACATCTACCCCCAGGAGATCGAGGACTGCCTGGCCCTGCACCCCAAGGTGCACGACGTGGCGGTCATCGGTGTCCCGGACGAGGACATGGGCGAGCGGGTCAAGGCCGTGGTCCAGCTCGCCGACGGGCACCGGCCCGGCCCGGAGCTGGCCGAGGAGCTCCGTGAGTTCACGCGGGGCCGCATCGCGGGGTTCAAGGTGCCGCGGAGCGTCGACTTCAGCGACTCCCTCCCGCGCAGCGCCACGGGGAAGCTCATGAAGCACGTCCTGCACGCGCGGTACGCGGCCGAGGCGGCTCAGGGCCCGGTGTCGCCGGAGACCCCGCCCTCCTGAGGCGTTGCGCCGAGGACGACCCGCAGCTGCAGCATGGCGGCGAGGCGAGCCTCGGGATCCTCCAGGTCGAGACCACTGACCTCGACGACCTTCCGGAGGCGGTAGCGGAAGGTGTTCGGGTGCAGGTAGAGCGACGTCGCGGCCGCAGCCACGTCCCCGAAGTGGTCGAGCCATGCCTGGAGCGTCTCCGTCAGCCGTGAGCCACGACGGGAGTCGTGCTCGACCAGCCGGGCCACGGGACCGGTCGGTCGGTCACCGCGGGACACCACGAGGTCGCGCAGCTCGAGCAGCAGGGACTCCACGTGCACGTCCTCGAGCCGTGCCACGCGGCGATGGCGCCCCCGTTGGTCGGTGAGCACGCGCAGCACGCGGTCGGCACTCCTCCGTCCCTCGACCACGTCGGCGGGACGAGCCGACACCTGGCCGATGCCGATGACCGCGTGCTCGCCGCCGGTCGTCCTGCTCAGGAACTCCGTCGCGACACGGACGGCCGCCCTCTCGGCCGCCTCGGCGCTCTGGCTGCCCGCCGGGACCAGGCCGTAGCAGACCTCGCCGATGAGCGCGCTGGCACAGCGCGGGTGCACGGCGGTGAGCTGCATCGCGAGTGCCGAGCTGATCCGTTCCCGGTCGGCCGCCCGGCGGGCGTGGAGGTCGACGGACTCGACCGGGTCGTCGATCAGCCCCAGCGCGAGGACCAGGACGCGTTGGTCGGACAACCCCAACCGTCGCAGGGCGTCGTGCGCTGCGGGTCCGCCGCCCACGGCGGTGGTGACGAGGTCGGCCCTCAGCTGTTGGGACCCGTGGGCGCCGGCGCGGAGACGGAGCATGTGGAGGGCCACGAGCTTCGATGCGTCGACCAGCGCCTGCTTGCGGTGGTCCGTCAGGGGCTCGCGCACGACGGCCCAGATGGACCCGAGGATCTCGTCCCCGACCCGGACCGCCATCGCCACGCGCGGCAAGGTGTCGGGCTCCGGCGGCTCCGGGTCGACCCAGACCGGTTCGCTGCTGCGGTAGAGGTCGTGCAGCACGCCGTTGGCGAGCAGCGCCTTCGTGAACCGGTCGGGGACCTGGCGTCCGAGCACGGTCTCGACCCGTGCGGAGTCGCCCTCGTCCTGGCGGCCCGAGTAGGCAAGCACGCGGGAGCTGCGGTCCTCGATCGTGACGGGTGCGTCGATCATGGCCGTCATGGCGTTGGCCAGTGCGAAGAGGTCACCTGACGCGACACCGCCCAGGGTCTCGGACCCGTCGTCGGCCACCACGTCCTCGAAGAGCGACGCGCGGATCATGGCAGCGAGCTGCGCCCACGAGGCTCCACGTGTCAGTCCGACGACAGGGACGCCGGACGTGGCCACGGCGCTCTCCAGGGCCGGAGTCGCGGCGACGGGCGACCGCACGATCAGGGCAGCTGCCTCTCGGCGCCCGAGCCGTTCGACGGTCGCAGCGATCTCGTCCGGGTCGTCCATGCCGATGGCCAGCACGACGGCGCGGGGAGGGACGTAGGAGTCGTCGATCGGGTCGTGGAAGGCGACCCCCGACACCACGCCGTCGAGGGCGTGGCCGTGCACGACCTCCAGGAGGGCCGGCCCGAGGTCGTCCAGGACCCGTCGGAGAGTCGCAGCGGACCGAGCGCTGGTCACGGTCGCGGCTCCGCGGGGGAGGGCATCGGGCGACGACCGGGCCGTGGGCCGGTCCGACGGTCGACCTGCGAGGTGGTCACGCACCGGGATTCTAGGGGTCGGCTCGACCGCGGTGGCGCTGCGCGCCACCCCCTGCCTGGGTCGTGTGGTCGTGGGCCGCTCTGCTCACGGGGCGGGTGCGAGCCGCCTGACCTGGCGTCCGGCGAGGGCGGCCTCGACGAGCAGCACCATGCCGTGCGCCCAGGGCATGGGCAGGGCCGCGACGGGAGCCCCGGTGGCCGCGTGGACCTGCTCGGAGAGGAAGTCGTTGAACGTCGTGTAGTCCTCGGCCCAGCGCAGGAGGTCCGCGACATGGTCACGGCGGCCTCGCGCCTCCTCCCAGCAGGCCACCCGCAGCGCACCGCGAGCGGCGGAGCGGTGTGCAGTCCCGCAAAATCGGTTACCTCAGCAGGGGATTCGATATGATGCGTCCGCGCCCCGCGGGGCGCCCGGGCCGTCGTCGACGTCCCGGTGCGGATCGAGACCAGGGGTCGAGCATGGAGGAGCAGCGGGACGGTCGGACGGCCGTGGTCACCGGAGGCACGAGCGGCATCGGCCGCGCACTCGCCGTGAGGCTGGGGCAGGAGGGTGTGCGGGTCGTCGTGGCCGGGCGCGACGAGCGGCGGGGGGCCGCCGTCGTGGAGGAGGTCACGGCGCTGGGTGGCCGTGCCGAGTTCGTGGCCACGGACGTGACCGTCGACGCCGACGTCCGGCGGCTCGCCGAGCGGGCGAGCGCGGACGGGCCGCTCGACCTCTGGTTCTCGAATGCGGGCACGGAGGGTCCGATCGGACCCATGGCCACCTGGGACGAGACCGCGCTGCGCCAGGTGCTCGACGTCAACCTCCTCGGGGTGCTCTCCGGCCTGCGCCACGCGGCGGACCACCTGCGCCGCGGGGGAGCGGTGGTCAACACCGCCTCCTTCGTGGGTACGGCGCTGGCGGTGCCCATCGCGGTGCCGTACGCCGCGGCGAAGGCGGGCGTGGTCGCCGCCGGTCGGAGCGCGGCGCCGCTCCTCGCGGACGCGGGGATCGCGGTCTACACGCTCTGCCCGTGGGTCATCGACACCCCGATGGTCGACCGGCTGACGGGTGGCGCGCCGGACGACAAGGCCGGGTTCGCCGCCGGCTTCGCCCCGAGCGGTCGCCTGACGACGACGGACGAGGTCGCGCAGGCCGCGTGGGACCTCGTCGAGGGCCGGATCGCGGCGAGCAGCGGCGACGCGTTCCTCGTCGACGCCGGCCCGACGGTGACCCGCCTGCGGGCCTAGGGGCCGCCGGTCGCGCTCAGGGCACGGAGGGTCGGCGGCGGGCGGCGCGGGCGCGCCGCGCGGCCTCCGCGCGCGCGAGGTCGGTGGCGGCGCCCACGGCCTCCAGTGCCTCGACCGCCTGCTCGAAGAGGGCATCCACCGCCTGGTCCTCGACCACCGACGAGGGATCGGCGTCCTCCAACGCAGCGCGGAGCCACAGGGCCTGCGCCTGCAGCAGCGGGGTGAGGCCGGTCTCGTGGAGCGTCGGCGCGAGCAGGGCCCGGAGGCGGTCGTGCTCTCCCGCGGCGAGGAACCACGGGGCGACCATCGTGAGGTGGTGCGGGTAGTCGTCGACGAGACCGCAGTGGTGCAGGGCGAGGCCGCAGAGGCGCTCCGCCCGGTCGAGCGCCTCGGCGTGGTCGCCCTCGAGGTGGCAGCGCAGGGCGTGGATCGCGTCGAGCCACAGCCGGTCGTAACCGTCGAGACCCTCCCGGACCGGGGCGTCGAGGTGCGCGAGGGCCTCGGCCGGACGCCCCCGCGTCTCCGCGGCGAGCGCCCTCTGCACCCGCGCCATCATGTCGGCGACGTGGTCCTCGAGGTCGGGATGGCTCCCGGCGAGCGCGTCGAGCTCGGTCCACCGTCCGGCCAGCCGCAGGGCGAGCACCTGGTTGGAGACGATCTGCTCGAGCAACGGACGGTTGCCCGCACGCGTCGCCGTGGCGACGGCCTCCTCGCCGATGGCCACGGCCTGCTGGACGTCGTCGGCGATCCCGAACGCCAACGCCACCAGCAGGCTGTGCGTCAGCTGCGCGGTGAGGAGGTGCGAGCGTGCGTAGTCCACGGCGAGCCGACGCAGCTCACGGGCCATGAGGTGCTGGCCCCGGAGGCTGACGGACTGGGCTGCGGCGCTCAACGTCACGGCCACGACGGGCGGCTGCCCGCTCCGCTCGGCGTGGGTCGACATCAGGTCGCGCCAGACGAGCGCCGAGGACCAGTCGGCGCACGTCTCGTGCCACTGCATGGCCTGCATGCAGAGGATCGCGGCGGCTCCCGGACCCACGCCCTCGAGTCCGTCGGGCCCGGTGAAGGACCGGAGCGCCGCACCCTGCGCCGCCACGTCGCCGCGCAGGCCGTGGGCACGGCTCGCGAGGGCCGCCGCACGAGCGCGGTCGTCGGGGGTGGCGGTGACCGGGGCGGGTTCCGCGAGCACCGGCTCGAGAACGTCCACGACGACGTCGAGGTGCGCGAGATCGGTGGCGGCCTCGGCCATCGCGATCCGCGCGCGGACGGCAGCGGTCGTCAGGCCGTCGGCGCGCGCCAGCAGCTGGTCGCCGAGGTGCAGGACCTCCTGCGCGGCTCCCATCTCCGCGGCATGGGCCATCGCCGTGGCCAGCCACGCCACCAGCCGCTCGCCGAGCGCACCGCGCCGCGGGTCCGCCGCGGGGAGCAGCGTGTAGGCATCGTGGAGGTGCTGCACGATCACGGCGCCCAGCTCGCCCCGTGCACCGGGAAGACCCTCGAGGTGGTTCACCGCCGCCAGGTGCAGGTGGGCCCGGTCGCGACGCGCCTGACCCTCGTAGGCCACGGTCCGCACCGTCGGCTGCACGAACGCGATCCGGCCGTGGTCGGCGCTGAGGCGGTCGGTCACGCGCACGAAGAGCTCGCGCGTGCAGAGATCGGCCACCTGGGCCTCCACCTCGTGCGGGTCTGCCCCCGTCAACGCGCACAACCCGGCGACGGTGAAGGTCTGGCCCAGCACCGCGGCGGCGTCGACGACCCGACGTGGTGCGGCCGTGAGGAGGTCGAGGCGACTGGCGACGAGCAGCTGGAGACTGGTGGGAGCGCGCATCGACTCCACCGCTGCGGGGTCGACCGTCGGACGCCAGCGCAGCGGTGGCCGCTGGGGCTGCCCCGTCGGCTCGAGCAGGTCCTGGTCGTGCAGCGCGCGCACGGTCTCCACGGCGAAGAGCGGGAGGCCCTCCGAGCGGCGCACCAGCAGCTCGGCCACGGCGTCGGGCAGGCCGTCGACCAGCTCGTCGAGCAACGAGCGCAGCTGCTCCGGGGTCATCCGTTCGAGGTTGAGCACCGCGGTGCGCCCGGAGGTCGCGAGGCGGGGGCGTCCGTCGAGCAGCTCCGGACGGGCCAGCACGACCACGAACCCGGGGAAGCGGCCCCGGGACACGAGGTGGCCGACGAAGTCGAGGAACCCGGCATCGGCGTGGTGGGCGTCCTCGACGATCCACACGACGGGTGCCTGGTGGCGCTCGGAGATCCGCTCGAACCACAGGCTCCAGGCGGCGAACCGGTCGTCCCGACCGACGTCGACGAGCTCCTCGCCCTCGGGCGCCAGGCCCAGCAGTCGCAGCAGGTGGGCCTCCATCCACCTCCGCTCGGCGACGTCCTGCACCACGTCGCAGAGGACCGCGTGCAACCGCTCGCGCGCCTCGGCGGGCTCGGCGTCGTCGGGGATCCCCGCGCGCACCCGGACGGTAGCGCTCAGGGCGGAGAAGGCGACGCCGTCGCCGTACGACACACAGCGGCCGCTGTGCCACAGGACCGCGTGGGGGAGGCCCTCGACGTAGGCCTCGAGCTCGCGGGCGAGCCGTGACTTGCCGATGCCCGCGGTGCCCGCGACGACGGCCATCCGTGGACGTCGCTCCTCCTCGGCGGCGTGGAACAGCTGCTGGAGCAGGGCCAGGTCCCGCCCCCGGCCGACGAGCGGGACGTCCGAGCGGTCGAGCCCCGTCGTCGTGGTGGGGCTCGCGCCGGCGACCACGTGCAGGCGCACGGGCTCGGTCTTCCCCTTGAGGTCGTGCTCGCCCCTGTCGCGCACGTCGAAGATGCTCGCTACGAGACGCGCCGTGGCGTGGTCGCACCAGACGCTCCCCGGGGTCGCGGCGGCCTGCACGCGGGCGGCGACGTTGACCGGGTCGCCGGCGACCATGCCCTGCCCGACGGCCCCGACGGTGACGGCCACCTCGTCGGTCACGATGCCCACCCGCGACGCCAGTGCGGGAGCGTCGAGGTCCTCGCCCAGCCGCGCCACGGCGTCGACGAGGTCGAGACCGGCGCGGACGGACCGCTCGGCGTCGTCCTCGTGAGCCGTGGGGACGCCCCAGACCGCCATCACGGCGTCCCCGATGAACTTCTCGATGGTCCCCCCGTAGCGCGCCACGATCTGCCGCGCCCGGTCGAAGTACGCCGTCAGCAGCTCGCGCACCTCCTCGGGGTCTCGACGTGCTGCCAGGCCGGTGAATCCCACGAGGTCGCAGAAGAGGACCGAGACCACCCGGCGCTGCGCCACGGGCGCGGTCGTCCCCGCTCCCACCGCCGGCGTGGTCGGGGCACCGACCTCCCGTCCGCAGGCGGGACAGAACCGCGCGCCCGGAGGCAGCACGCCGGAGCAGGAGGTGCAGGGCGCGGGTGCGGCCGTGCCGCAGCCGGCGCAGAAGCGGGCTCCCGCGAGCAGGGGCAGTGCGCACGTCGCGCAGACCACGGTGCCTCCTCGCCACCTCGGGCGGCCGGGCGGGCCGCCGCGGCGTGAGCATATGCGGGATTCCACTTCGATGCCCCGCGGCGGTCTCTAAAGTCTCCCCGAGGGAGTCGGGTGTGCCGCCCCATCGATGGAGGAGGTGGCCGTGGCCGCACCGGAGGACGCCGGTCGTCGCGCCGCAGGGCCGACGCGGCGGTCGCGACGCCTGTCGATCGGTGCCGTGCTGGCCGAGACCCGCAGCGCGCTCGTGACCGTCGTCCGCAACGCCGACCTACGGCGAGTACAGCTCGCCCTGGTGACCTCCCTCGTCGGTGACTTCGCGTGCGCCACGGCCGTGACCGTCTGGGCCTACACGGTCGGCGGAGCGAGCGCCGTCGCGCTGCTCACTGCTGCCCGCCTCGCGGCCGCTGCCGTCACGGCACCCCTGGCGGCCGTCGTCAGCGACCGGGTCAGCCGTCGCACCGCCCTCCTCGTCACCTCGGGCCTCCGGGCCCTCTTGATCGGTGCGGCCGCGGCGTACCTCGTCACCGGGGCGGACGACCCGTGGCCCGTCTACGTGCTCGCCACGCTCGCGGGGGTCTTCGCGGCGCCGTTCCGTTCCGCGCAGCGCGCCTGGATGCCGGCGCTCGCGGACGACCCTCGCGAGCTGGCCGCCGCGAACGCGGCCAGCGGCACCCTGGAGAGCCTCGCGGTCTTCGTCGGTCCGGCGCTGGGGGGACTGCTCCTGCTCGTCGCCAGCGTGCCGGTGGTGCTCGCGCTGAACGTCGCCACCTTCGCGCTGTCGATGCTGCTCATCGCTCGGGTACGCCGCGGTGGGCGGCGTGCGGACGACCCGGACGGCCCGGACGGCCCGGGGGGTGCGCCCTCGCCGGGATCCGGCTTCCTGCGGGAGCTCAGCGCCGGGTTCGTCACCGTCGGGCAGGACCCGGACCTCCGGAACGTCGCCGGCCAGGTGTGCGCGCAGACCTTCGTCGGGGGAGCGTCGAAGGTGTTCCTGGTCGTCCTCGCCGTCGAGGTGCTGGGCACGGACGCCGGGGGCGTCGGTCTGCTCGAGGCGGTGCTCGGGGTCGGCGCGGTCGTCGGGGGACTGCTGACCCTGGCACGTGCGTCGCGCCAGCGCCTCGGTGGTGACCTGGCGGCCGGCGTGCTGCTGTGGTCCCTGCCCCTGCTGGCGGTGGCCGCCTGGCCCTCGCCGGTCGCGCTGGTGGTCGCGCTCGTGGTCGTGGGAGCCGCCAACCCCGTGGTCGACGTCAACCTCGACACGATCGTGCAGCGCATGACTCCCGAGGCCACGATGGCACGCGTGTTCGGGGCCCTCGACACCTGCTACATCGCCACCCAGGCCCTCGGCTCGCTCGTGATGGCCCCCCTGCTCGTGCTGGTCGGGGTGCGCTGGTCGCTGGTCGTGGTGGCGGTCCCGGTGGCGGCCGTGGCCGCGCTGAGCCTGCCGAGGATGCGGCGGCTGGACGCCCGCCTCGAGGCACCTGCGGCGCTGCCGCTGGTGCAGCAGGTGCCCTGGTTCCGGCTGCTCGCCCCCGCGGTGCAGGAGTCGTTGGCCCGCTCGCTGCGTCGCGTGGAGGCGGGTCCCGGCGCCACGCTCGTGCGGGAGGGCGACCCGGCCGACGCGTTCTTCGTCATCGCCTCGGGACGCGTGGAGGTCACCCAGGAGGGGCGGGTGCTCCGCCAGCAGGGACCGGGCGACTTCTTCGGCGAGATCGCGCTGGTCCGCGACATCCCGCGCACGGCCAGCGTCGTCGCCCTCGAGCCGACGGTCGTCATGAGCCTCGGCCGCCACGAGTTCCTCGCCGCCGTGGCCGGGCGGCCCCGTTCGCTGGTGGAGGAGGTCGCGGCCAGCCGGCTGGCGTTCCGCGGCTGACCCGGCCGCCTAGGGTGACCGCCATGGCGGGAGCACCGGGGACGGGCGACGGGCTCGACCCCGCGCTGGCGCAGCGGGTCGTCGACGCCGTGGCGCCGACCCTCCAGCAGGACCTCAACCTCATGGACGTCGACGGCACGGTCGTCGCGTCCACCGACGCGGACCGGATCGGGCAGCCGCACCGTGCGGCCCGCGAGGTGGCGGCGACGGGCCGCCCGGTCCGGGTGACCCGCGTGGCCGACGGGGTGGGGGACCGGCCCGGTGCCAACGTCCCGCTCGAGCTCGACGGCCGCATCGCCGGGGTCGTCGGCGTCACCGGCGACCCGGAGGCGGTCGAACCGGTCGCGCGGCTGGTCGCGCTGGCCGTGGGCCTGCTGCTGGCCCGGGAGCGGGAGCACGACAGCGGCACCGAGACCCGCACCCGAGCCCGCGAGCTGGTCGCCACGCTCGTGTCGCCCACCGCGTCGCCCGTCGCGGTGCAGGACCGGCTGGACCGCCTCGGTCTCGGTCGGGGACCGTGGGCGATCGGGGTCTGGGCCAGCCGCGAGGTCGCCGGGGACGGGGTGGCCGTCCCCCCGGCCCGTGCCGAGCACGCCGTCACCGCGGTCAACGACCGCCGGGACGCCACGGCCCCGTGCGCCGTGGTCCTGGACGGGCTCCTGTGGGCGGTCGCCGGCCACGGCCGCCGGCTCGACCGAGGTCTCGGCGGTACGGCGACGCGTCGGGTCGTCGTCGACGACCTCGCCGACGTCGAGGAGCTGGCCGGGTGGGCCCCCGACCTGCGCGCGCTCGGGCAGCGGGGTCGGCTGCTGCCGACGGCGGAAGAGGAGCCGGGCTGGAGGGCGGAGGTCGCGATCGGGGTGGCGCACCTCCCCGAGCGGAGCCGGCGCCGGTGGGCGCGCACCGTGGAGCGGCTCTCGCCGGTGCAGCGGGAGACCGTGGCGGTGGTGGCGCGTTCGTCCTCGCCCGCCGCGGCGGCGGAGCAGCTCGTCGTGCACCGCAACACCCTGCTCCAACGTGTCGACCGCATCCGTGCGCTCACGGGCCTCGACCTCGGTCGCCCCGACGAGGCCGCGGTGCTGCTCGCGGCGGTGCACGCGCTCCGGTCGCTGTCGGCCGGCTAGTGGGCGTGCGCACACAGCGCAGCGCGCCGGCTCGCCTCGAAGGTGGGCGGAGGACCGTAGCGGCCGCCGGGTCGGCCGCCTAGGGTCCTCGCATGACCTCGTCCCGACGCCGGCCCCGGGTGGTCGTCGTGCCCGACTCCTTCAAGGGCAGCGCCACCGCCGCCGAGGTCGCCGAGGCGATGGCCGCAGGTGTCCGCGCCGCGGCCCGGGCCTCGGACGGACCCGAGCCGGAGGTCCGCGCGGTCCCGTTCGCCGACGGCGGCGAGGGCACGCTGGACGCGCTCCTCGATGCCTGGGGGTCGACGCCCCGCCTCGTCGCCGCGACGGACGCGCTCGGCCGCCCGGCCCGGGCGCGCTGGGGCCTCGCGCCCGACGGGGCGACCGCGATCGTGGAGGCGGCCGAGGTCAACGGACTGCCCCAGGTGAGCGACGTACCGCTGCAGCCCCTCGCGGCGACGACCCGGGGCGTCGGCACGGTCGTCCGCGCCGCCCTCGACGCCGGCTGCTCGGAGCTGCTGCTCTGCATCGGTGGGTCCGCCACGACCGACGGCGGTGCCGGTCTCCTGCGCGAGCTCGGCGTCCGCTTCCTCGACGTCGACGGCCGGGAGCTCCCCGACGGCGGGGGTGCGCTGGAGCGGCTCCACCGCGTCGACGCCGAGGGGCTCGACCCCCGGGCCGCGGCGGTGCGCTGGCGGATCGCGTGCGACGTGACGAACCCCCTCGTCGGGGAGCGCGGAGCGGCGGCCGTGTTCTCGCCGCAGAAGGGAGCGACACCCGTCGACGTCGCCATCCTCGACCGGGGTCTGCGGCGCCTGGCCGCGGTGCTCCTCGCGGTGACCGGGGTCGACGTCGCCGACCTCCCCGGCGCCGGCGCGGCCGGCGGCCTGCCCGCCGGTCTGCACGCCCTCCTCGGGGCGGAGCTCGCTCCCGGCGGGGACCTCGTGGCCGCGGCGGTCGGCCTGCCGGACCTGCTCGCCGACGCCGACCTCGTCCTCACCGGCGAGGGGCGGCTCGACCAGCAGTCCTTCCACGGCAAGGTCGTCGACACGGTCCGCCGGCTCACCCCGGCGCCCGTCCCCGTCGTCGCCGTGGCGGGATCGGTCACCGCGACGACCGAGGAGATCGACGCGGCCGGGTTGACCGCCGCGTTCTCGATCGCCCGGGGCCCCGCGTCGCTCGACGAGCTCCGGGCGGGCGCCGTCGAGGCCGTCACCGCCACCACGACCCAGGTGGTGCGGGTGTGGCTCGCGAGCCGGACGACATCGGACTGATCGCCGCGGGGCTCCTGGGCGGCCGGGCTAGCATCGTCGACGCTCCTCGAACCCAGGGGACGTCGGTGCAGTGGCAGGAGGAGGGGCCGTGGGTCTCGCGAGAGATTCCCGTCCATGGTCGAGCGCCCGATGTCGTCCGGCGTCGAGCCCGCCGGGTGGAGCGTCGTGAGCGCCGCGGGGGACTGGGTCGACCTCGACCTCCCGCACGGCGCGGAGGCCGTGCCCCTGGCCCGGAAGGCGCTGCGGGAGGCGTTCGCCGCCCGGATGGCCGCCGCCGCGGAGGGCGCGGCGGACCAGGAGTGCGCCCTGGACGTCGGGCGGGCGGAGGACGTGCTGCAGGACGTCCTGATCGTGGCCGGGGAGCTCGTCATCAACGCCGTGGACCACGGTCGTCCGGGGGTGCTCGGCACCGTCCGCCTGTCGTGGAGGTCGCACGAGGGTCGCGTCTACCTGCGGATGACGGACGCCGGCTACGACCCCGCGTTCAGCCAGGGGCTGCGCGAGCGGGGCGACCCCGCGTCGATCCGGGGCCGCGGCCTGTTCATGGTGGACGCGATCTGCGAGCAGTGGTCGGTCGCGAGCGACCCGGCCACCGCGACCACCCAGGTGACGGCCTGCCTGGCGGGGTGCGCCCGCAGGTCGTGAACCGTGGAGCGAGGTCGTGGAGCCACCCGTAGGAGTGGCGCGACGGGCGAGTCCCACGGTCGTCGTGCGCTGGCACGTCCGGGGCGCTATGTTCCCGCCAGTGAAGGGTTGGGAGGGCGCGAGCCCCGCGCTGCGCGCGCACTACGAGGCCATCGACTGGGCGACCACGTCTCTCGGTGCCACGGCGAGCTGGACGCCCGCGTTGCGCGCCGCCACACGGACCGTGCTGGACACCCAGTTCCCGGCGGTGCTGATGTGGGGTCCGGACTTCCTCATGGTCTACAACGACGCCTACGCCGAGCTCATCGGGGAGAAGCACCCGGCCGCGCTGGGTGCCGCGGCGAGCAAGGTGTTCGCCGAGGCGTGGGACCACATCGGTCCGCTGCTCGAGGGAGTGCGCTCGGGTGGGGGCGCCTGCTTCTACGAGGACGAGCTCGTTCCGCTGGACCGCCACGGCTTCCTCGAGGAGTGCTACTTCACCTTCTCCTACTCGCCGGTGCGCAACGAGGAGCGCGAGATCGAGGGCGTGCTCGACATCGCCTCGGAGACGACGGCCAAGGTCATCGGTCAACGTCGCGCCGAGGCGCTGAGCCGGCTCTCCGACGTGCTCGCCACCGTCGAGACCAAGCAGGACCTCCGTCGGCTCTCCCTCTACCTGCTGCGCGACCTCGTGCGGGACCTGCCCGCGGTCGACATCCGGATCCCCGAGCTGCCGGAGGAGGCCCCGATCGCGCACTCGGGGTCCACACCCCCCGCCCTGCCGAGCGCCCCCGGGACGCCCATGTCCGGGACGTCCCTCTTCGTCGAGGAGACCCCCGGGGGCCGCGTGGTGTGGCAGCCGCTGACGAGCTTCCCGCGGCCCGGCCGGCCGCTCCCGACCCTGGTGTGCGGGATCAGCGACCAGCTGCCCTTCGACAAGGACTACCGCACCTTCCTGCGGCTGGTGGCCGCCTCGCTGACGCAGGCCCTGACCCGCATCGACCTCCTCGAGGCCGAGCGCGACGTCGCCGCCGCCCAGCGGCAGATGTCGGTCGCCCTGCAGCAGGCCCTGCTCACGCCGCCCATGGAGCCCGACCACCTGCAGATCGCGGTGCGCTACACCCCTGCCACCGACGTGGCGCAGATCGGCGGGGACTGGCACGACGCGTTCCAGCAGCCCGACGGCGCGCTCGTCCTCAGCATCGGCGATGTCGCAGGCCACGACCTCGAGGCTGCGGCTGCGATGGCCCAGCTCCGCAACCTGGCCCGCGGCATCGCGGTCGCCACCGACCAGAGCCCCGCCCGGATCCTGGAGCACCTCGACCGGACGATGGAGATCCTCCGGGTCGAGACGATGGCCACCGCGGTCTTCGCGCGCGTCGAGCAGACGCCCGAGCAGAAGGCAGCCGGGCTCCGCAGTCTGCGGTGGTCACGGGCCGGGCACCTGCCTCCGGTGCTGCTGCGGCCCGACGGCACCGCCGAGCTGCTGGACGAGGGCGGGGAGACGATCCTCGGGGTCTACCGCGACGTCGCCCGCACCGACCTCACCGTCGAGCTGGCCCCCGAGACCACCGTGGTGTTCTACACCGACGGCCTCATCGAACGACGCGGGATCCCCCTCGACATCAGCATCGAGTACCTGCGCTCCGAGATCAGCGGCCTGCAGCACCTCGATCCCGAGGCGCTCTGCGACCACCTCCTGGCCCACCTTCGCCGCCCACGACCAGGACGACGACATCGCCCTCATGGTCCTACGGGCGCGCACGGAGTAGACCACCCCGGTCACGGCACGGCGCCGTCGCCCGTCCGCAGGTCGGCGCTGAGCACGAGGAGGTCGAGCTCCCGGCTCGTCTCGGGGCCGACCGGGCCCATGCCCTCTTCGCCCCGGCACCCCCGCGGTCTCATCGCGCGGGCGACGTTGCCGGTCGAGGTTCGGGGACCCGCGGTCGAGAGGTGCCGCGCCTGCGTCAGCGCAGCCCCTCGCGGAACACCTGGTGGAACACCTCGGCGCCGCGCCCGGCGGGCGTCGCCAGTCCCATCTCGCGGTTCGTGCGCAGGTAGTCGGAGAAGCCCGGCAGCCGCTGCGCCTCGACACCGTCGATCCGCCGGAACCCCATCGTCCACTCGGGGAACGCCCGCTCCGTGATCTGCTCGTTGAGCACGATGAACAGTCCGCGGTGCCGGTTGTCGGCGAGGATGCGGCCGAAGGTGGCGTGGACGGCCTCGTCCGGCCCCTCGAGGGTCTGCACGAAGCTGCCGTCGGCGTAGAGCAGCGCCCCGGTCAGGCCGGCGTCGTGGTTGGCCGCGCGCGACTGCGTCAGCAGGTCCTCGAGCTCGTCGGGGGACATCGGCTCGATGGCGCTGCTGAGGTAGGTCAACGAGATCATGGGGCCACCTGCTCATCAGCGCTGTCGGGTCCCCCATCGTCACACGCGGCGCGTACGTCGCGACGCGGCCCCCTGCCGCCGCGCCGGTCCGAGCGGCACCTTTCACCCGTGCGGGCGAGCGCGCGGCGTACCTGAGGGGACGCTGTGACCTTCGCCAGAACGACGCCGATGATGTCGCACGCGTTGCGGGGCCCACGTACATTGCGTCTGGCCCTCGTCCACGTTCAGGAGAAGACGTGTCCGTCACACCCCCGAGCCCCTCCGGCCGTCGCGCCGCCCCCAAGCGCCGCGCGCGGTCGAAGCGTCGGCACACGGTGGCGACCGTCATCACGGCGACCGCCGCGATCCTGTGCATGGTGACGGCGCTCGGCGTGGCCTTCACGGTGCGTCAGTTCGACAACGGCATCAACACGTTCGGCAACGAGGCGGAGGCCCTCGGTGACCGTCCGGACAAGGTCGACGCTGACACCCCGGAGGAGCCGCTCAACATCCTCCTCGTGGGCTCCGACGCCAACAACCCCGACAACGGGGCGCGCTCCGACACCACGATCATCATGCACCTCTCGGGCGATCGGGACTTCGCGTACGGCGTGAGCCTCCCGCGCGACGCGCTCGTCGACCGTCCCGAGTGCCTCGCGCCGGACGGCACGGACGTGCCCGGCGAGAAGATGGTCATGTTCAACACGGCCTACAGCGAGGGCGGCGCCCTCTGCACGCAGAAGACGGTCGAGTCGCTCACCGACATCCGCATCGACGCGACCATCGAGATGGACTTCGGCGGGTTCGAGGACATGGTCGACGCCATCAATGGTGTCGAGATCTGCCTGACCGAGCCGATCCGGGCGAGCCGCTACAACAAGGCGCTGCCGAAGGAGGGCACCTTCACGGCGAACGGCGAGGAGGCGCTCATCTACGTGCGCGAGCGCCACCAGCTCTCCATCAACGGCGACGTCGGCCGCATGAAGCGGCAGCAGGCGTTCCTCGCGTCGATGGCCAACAAGGTGGTGTCGGCGGAGACGCTGACCAACCCGGTCCGGGTCCGGAACTTCGTCACGGCGGTCAGGGACTCGATGACCATCACCGAGGAGTACGGCAGCATCCAGAAGCTCGCCGACATCGCGGTCGGCTTCAACGGCATCGGCCTGGACAACATCAACTTCCTCACGGTCCCCAACGAAGAGTACTCCGAGGACCGCAACCGCCTCGTCTGGACCGACGAGGCCGACGACCTGTGGACCCTCATCCGCGAGGACAAGCCGTTGACGTCGGAGTTCCTCACCGGCGCCATCGGTGCCGAGGAGAGCGGCGGCAGCGTCAACACCGGCGAGCCGACGGCATCGCCGACCGACCCGGGCAGCACCACCACGGCTCCCTCGACCACGGACCCGACGGACACCGCGACCGACAGCGACCCGACGGACGACGAGGAGTTCAACGCCGAGGAATTCGCCGCCGACAACGGTCTCTGCTGAATGTCCGAGCAGGAGCCTCGTCCGGAGCCCGAGTGGCAGCGCAAGCGCCGCCTCGCGGCGATCTTCGGCGACGCGCTGCCCGAGCAGACCGGCGACGACACCGACCGGGGCGAGCCGGGCGACGCGCGCGGCGGCGACTCGGCCTCCGATGCCTGGCTCCGCGCCCAGGTGCCCCCGCACCATGGCTGACCGCACGCTCCGCGAGATCGTCGTGGTCCCGCCCGTGCCGGCGCTCCTGCCGGAGCACGCGAGCCTCGTCGACCCGGTGGCCGAGCTCCGCGCCGCCGTCGCGGCCGCCACCGCGGGCCTCCGCGCCGCAGGAGGCCTCGTCGGCGTGCTGGGCTCCCCGGCCGCCGCCCACGTCGCGGACCACCTCCTCGACGGGGTTCCCCACGCGCCGTACGACGCGGAGCGACCCCCCGCCGACCTCGCCGGCCTGCTGGTGCTGGGCAACGGCTCGGCCACACGCACGGAGAAGGCCCCCGGCCACCTCGACGAGCGGGCCGAGGCGTTCGACGTCGCGCTCGGTGCGGCCCTCGCCGCGGGCGACGGTGCGACCCTCGCCGCGGTCGACGCGGACCTGGGCCGTGCCCTGTGGGCCGAGGTCGACGCGTTGCGGACGCTGGGCGGGCTGCTGCGTGACGGCGGGGGCGCGTGGCAGGTCGAGGTGACCTACGACGACGCGCCGTACGGCGTGCAGTACTGGGTCGCGCGCCTGACCCGCTGAGGCGCGCGACCCGACCTCCGGAGGTCCGGCCCCTCAGTGCTCCTCGGTCGAGCGCGAGTCGGTGAGGGTGCGCGCGCCGACCACGGTGATGACGGCGACGAGCCCGGCCAGGATCGCGAAGCCGATCCGCTGGCTGTCGAGGAACTCGTCGGTGACGGCCGAGGACCACGCGCCGAGGGGGAGCGTCGAGCCCATGACGGCGGCGGTGACGGTCCCGACGACCGCCACGCCGAGGGAGTTGCCGACCTCCTGCGCGGTGTCGTTGAGGGCGGAGCCGAGCGAGGTGTGGCTCTCGGGGAGGGCCTCGACGAGCGCGACGGCCGAGGTCGTCACGACGAGCCGCATGGCGACGGCGAGGAGCCCGAGCCCGACGGCGAAGACCGGGTAGCCGGCGTCCAGTGCGACGACCAGCACGAGCAGGGCCACGACGAGCAGCGAGCTGCCGGCGACGGCGGTCAGACGGTGGCCCACGCGGTCGACGAGCCGGTCGGTCAGCGGCCCCGCGAGGAACATCCCGGCCACCATCGGCAGCGTGCCGAACCCGGCGACGACGGGGGACCAGCCCCAGGCGTACTGGAACAGCTGCGTCGCCGAGAACGACACCCCGACCATCGCCACCATCACGCCGGACTGGAGCAGGGCGCTGCCGCGCACGGTGGGGAGGGTGAAGAGCCGCAGGTCGAGCATCGGGTGGGCGGCGCGCCGCTCCCGCTGGACGAAGCCGGTGGCGGCGGTGACAGCACCGGCGGCGACGACGAGCGTGACGGGGGCGTACCAGCCCTCGTCGACGGCCAGCGTGAGCGTCAGCAGGCCGAGCCCGAGCGTGGCGACCGAGAGCAGCGCGCCCGGAACGTCGGCGCCGCCGACGCGCAGGTCGGCCGGGTCGTCGGCGGGGATGCCGCGCCGCACGCCCCACCAGGCGACGACGGCGACGGGGGCGTTGACCACGAGCAGCACCTGCCAGGGCAGGTGGGTGACGGCGAGACCGCCGAGCACGGGCCCGACGACGACGCCGAGCATGGCGACGCTGACGATGAGGCCGATGGCCCGACGGCGCAGCTGCTCGTCGTCGAAGAGCCGGAACATCAGCGACATCGTCCCGGGCGCGATGAGCGCCGCGAACACGCCGCAGAGGGCGCGCACCGCGATGAGCTGCCAGGCCTCGGTGGCGGCCAGCACGAGCAGGGACGAGAGCCCGAAGCCCGTGAGCCCCACGAGCAGCATGCGGCGGCGGCCCAGCAGGTCGCCGAGGGTGCCGCCGATGAGCAGCAGGCCGCCGAAGGTGAGGGCGTAGGCGCCCACGATCCACTGCAGGCCGGTGGGACCGACGGCGAGGTCGCGCCCGATCGTCGGCAGCGCGACGGTGAGGATCGAGTTGTCGACCATCTCGACGAGCATCGTGAGGCAGAGCGCGAGGAGGGCGGGAGCCGCCGCGCGGAGCGACGTGGGGCGGGGACGGGACTGGGTCGAAGGGGCTGACGGGGCGGGTGACGGGGGTGCTGACGGGGTCGTCGTGGGCGTCGGTACGGCGGTCATGACGGCCTCCTCTCGGGGGGTCGGGGTGATCGAACGACGTTCGACTCGAACGTGGTTCGATAATAGAACGTTGTTCGAGACTGTCAACACGGCCTAGGGTGTGACGCATGGCTCCGTCGCGCTCGACCCGTTCCACGAGGCGCGTCACCCACTCCCGCGAGCAGATCGTGGAGACGGCGACCGCGATCCTCGACGCCGAGGGCATCAAGGGGCTAACGCTCCGTGGCCTCGCCGCCGAGCTCGGCGGCGGGTTGGGGAGCATCTACTGGCACGTGGCCGGCAAGGAGGAGCTCGTCGGGCTGGCCTGCGACGAGCTCGTCGGCCGGGCGCTGGCCGCGGCGGAGTCGGCGGGATCCGCAGGGACCGGGGAGGGCCCCGGGGACGCGCGCGACGACGTACCGTCACCGCCGCTCGAGGTCGACCTCGGCACGACGGACCCCACGGTGGTCGCGGCCGCGACCCAGCTGCGGCGCATCGCGCTGGCGCTGTTCGCCCAGATGGACCGGCACCCCTGGCTGCCGGGGCAGGTCGAGCTCAGCGGTGGTCAGCCCAACGGGCTGCGGGTGTGGGAGCACATGGGGCGGCCCCTCGCGGCGATGGGCCTGACGCCCCGCCAGCAGTTCCACGGCAGCACGGCGCTGCTGGGGTACGTCGTGGGTGTCGCCACCCAGATGTCCTCGCAGGACGCGATCGTCGACCCCGCGCTCGACGCCGACGAGCAGCTCGACCTCGTCGTCAGCCGGTGGCAGGACCTCGACGCGACCGAGTTCCGCTGGATCCGCTCGATGGCCGAGGAGTTCCGTCGGCACGAGGACCTGGAGCAGTTCGCGGCCGGGCTCGACCTGCTCGTGCTCGGCCTCGTGCGCCAGGCGCTGGGCGAGGACTGAGCAGGCGCTGGGGCCGGGCGCTCAGGAGCTCGCGCGGGCCCGCTCGGCGAGGCGCACGGCCGCGTGCTGCACGAGCGGCACCTCCTCGGGGTCGCGCGCGGCCTCGTGCGGCACCTGGCCGCCGAGCAGCGCGGCCGGCTGCGTGAGCCAGGCCCACACCTGCCAGGGATCCATGCGCGCGGCGAGCAGCGGCTCGAGCACGGCCCCCAGCTCGGGCCGCAGGTCGCCGGCGTCGTCGAGCTGGAACGCCGGCACCATGGTGCGGCCGTCGTCGTGCACGACGACGAGGAGCCCGCCGCGCTCGGCGGCCTTGTGCACGGCGAAGCGCGTTGCGTTCTCCGACCGGCCCCGCAGCTCGGCGAGGCTCGCGTAGGTGTGCCACGGGCTCGTGAGCAGCCCCGCCCGCACGGCCGCCTTGCGCCGCAGCTGCACGAGCGCGACCGGCACGGCGTGGGCCGGGTCGTCGCCCTGCTGGTGGAGCAGGGCGTCGAGCTCCTCCAGGCGTTCCGGCGTCAGGGGCTCGCCGGTGCCCGGCTCCGTCCAGTACGCCGCGCCGTCGGCCCCGCGGCGGAACGACGGGAGGCCGGCCGGGCCGAGCTGGTCGGCCAGGCCGATCTCCTCGAGCCAGGCCGCCAGCCGCTCGCCGGTGCCCCCGTCGTCCCCGAGCCTGCGGACCCGGCCGTGCACGGTGCGTGCCCTACTTGGACTTGCGGGCGCGCGACGCGATCTTGGCGCGCTCGTTCTGGTCGAGGACGACCTTGCGGATGCGCACCATCTCGGGCGTCACCTCGACGCACTCGTCCTCGCGGCAGAACTCCAGGCACTGCTCGAGCGACAGCTTGCGCGGCGGGATCAGCTTCTCGAAGTTGTCGGAGGTCGCGGACCGGATGTTGGTCTGCTGCTTCTCCTTGGTGATGTTGACGTCCATGTCGTCGGCGCGGGAGTTCTCGCCGACGATCATGCCCTCGTACACCTCCGTGGTGGGCTCGACGAACATGACGCCACGCTCCTGCAGCGCCGTCATGGCGTACGCCGTCGCGGCGCCCTTGCGGTCCGCCACCAGCGAGCCCGAGGCGCGCGAGCGGATCTCGCCGGCCCACGGCTGGTAGCCCTCGGAGATCGAGTGGGCGATGCCGGTGCCGCGGGTCTCCGTGAGGAACTCGGTGCGGAAGCCGATGAGGCCGCGCGCGGGCACGACGAACTCCATGCGGACCCAGCCGGTGCCGTGGTTGGTCATGCCCTCCATGCGGCCCTTGCGGGTGGCGAGCAGCTCGGTGATGGTGCCCAGGTACTCCTCCGGCGCGTCGATCGTGAGGCGCTCGGTGGGCTCGTGGACCTTGCCGTCGATCTCGCGCGTGACGACCTGCGGCTTGCCGACGGTGAGCTCGAAGCCCTCGCGGCGCATCTGCTCGACGAGGATCGCCAGCGCCAGCTCGCCGCGGCCCTGCACCTCCCACGCGTCGGGGCGGTCGGTGGGCAGCACGCGGAGCGACACGTTGCCGATCAGCTCGGAGTCGAGGCGGTCCTTGACGAGGCGGGCGGTGACCTTCGCGCCCTTGACCTTGCCGACGAGCGGCGAGGTGTTGGTGCCGATCGTCATCGAGATGGCGGGCTCGTCGACGTGGATGAGCGGCAGGGCGACCGGGTTCTCCGGGTCGGCCAGCGTCTCGCCGATCATGATGTCGGGGATGCCGGCGACGGCGACGATGTCACCGGGGCCCGCGGACTCGCCCGGCTTGCGCTCGAGGCCCTCGGTGACGAGCAGCTCGGTGATGCGCACGTTCTTGACGTCGCCGTTGCGCTGCATCCACGCGACGGTCTGGCCCTTCTTCAGGTGGCCCTGGCGGATGCGCAGCAGGGCGAGACGACCGAGGAAGGGCGACGCGTCGAGGTTGGTGACGTGGGCCTGGAGGGGGCCGTCCTCGTCGTACGACGGCGCCGGGATCGTGTCCAGGATCGTGCGGAACAGCGGCTCCAGGTCGCTGCCCTCCGGCATGGTGCCGTTCTCGGGCTGCGTGAGCGAGGCGATGCCGGCCTTGCCGGAGGCGTAGACGACCGGGAAGTCGAGCGCGTCCTGGCTGTGGGAGTCGTCGAGCAGGTCCATGAACAGCTCGTAGGACTCGTCGACGACCTCGGAGATGCGCGCGTCGCTGCGGTCGGTCTTGTTGACGACCAGGATCACCGGCATGTCGGCGTTGAGCGCCTTGCGGAGCACGAAGCGCGTCTGGGGGAGCGGGCCCTCGGAGGCGTCGACGAGCAGCACGATGCCGTCGACCATCGACAGGCCGCGCTCGACCTCGCCACCGAAGTCGGCGTGGCCCGGGGTGTCGATGATGTTGATGGTCATGCCGTCGGGCGCCGACGGACCGGTGTAGCGGACCGCGGTGTTCTTCGCGAGGATCGTGATGCCCTTCTCGCGCTCGAGGTCGCCGGAGTCCATGACGCGGTCGGCCACGCCCTCGGCCTGGTGCTCCGTGAAGGCCCCCGCCTGCTTGAGCATCGCGTCGACGAGCGTGGTCTTGCCGTGGTCGACGTGCGCCACGATGGCGACGTTGCGGAGGTCGGAGCGGAGCGTGGTCATGAGGTGCGGCGTCACTTCCGTCGAGGGATCTGGGTGGCACACCGGTCGCCGGAGGGCCCCGGCGATCTTAGTGCCCCGCACGGCCAGGGCCGATTCGTTGGCCGCTACCCTGCGTCTGTGATCCAGACCGAGACCTCGCCGACCGCCGAGTTCGACCGCGACGTGGCGTTGACGCCCCTCGACGGTCCCGACGAGCCGGTACGCCGCTTCTCCGGCCACCTCCCGGGCGGCTGGTCCGTCGGCGGAGGCATCAACGGGGGCTTCCTGCTCGCGCTGCTCGGCACGGCCGTGCGTGAGACCGTGCCGGACCGGCCGCACCCGGTGGCGGTGGCCGCGACGTACGTCGGCGCCTCGACGGAGGGCCCCGCCGAGGTGACGACGCGGATCGTCCGCCGGGGCACCCTCACCACCGTCGCCGCCGAGCTGGCGCAGGACGGCGCGGCCCGCATCACCGCGCTCGCGACGTTCTCCGACCTGGCGGGGCTGACCGACGAGGTCGGCACCACGGCCGTCGCGCCGGTGCTGCCGCCGCCGGAGGACTGCGTCGCCACCTCGGACGGGCCGGAGGAGTTCCTGCGCATCGCGCCGCTCGTCCAGCGGTTCGAGATGCGGCTGACGCCGCGGAGCATCGGCTGGGCCCTGGGGCAGCCGTCGGGGACGGGGGTGCTCGAGGGCTGGTTCCGGCTGCGCGACCGCGAGCCCGACCCGCTGATGCTGCTGCTCGCGTGCGACGCCATGCCGCCGGTCACGTTCGACCTGGGCCGCCCCGGCTGGGCCCCGACGGTGCAGCTGACGACGCACGTCCGCGCCGTACCGGCCCCGGGGTGGCTCGCGATGCGCCAGTCGACGACGAACCTCGCGGGCGGGTTCTTCGAGGAGGACTGCGAGATCTGGGACTCCGCCGGCCGCCTCGTGGCCCAGGCCCGCCAGCTCGCGCGGGTGCCGCGCTAGCCCGCAGCGCGAATTTCCCCGGTCGACCGGGGAACACGCCACTTTGACCATCAATATTGATGGTCAAAGCGACACTTTCCCCGGTCGACCGGGGAAAGTGTCAGCCCGTCACCGCGGCGGGCGCAGCGCGACGAGCCACCGCCGTCGGGGGTGCTCGGTGGGGGTCCACAGCAGGCGCTCGGCCGGCGACCACGCCAGGTCCTCGGGGCCCATGGGGGCCGCGGCCACGGTGCGGCGCCAGCCCCGGGCGTCGTGCGAGCGGGCGGTGACGAGGCTGCCCGGCAGCCACCCGCCGTGCGACGTCGTCACGTGGAGGCGGCCGTCCACCGACGCGACGCCCTGCATGCCCTTCACGCCCGTGTCGACGACCTCGCTGGCCCGCGTCAGCGTCGGGTCCTCGGCCGAGCCCGCCGGGAGGCCGTCGTCGGCGAGCGGGAAGCGGGCGATGCGCGTCGACTTCTCGCCGCGGCCGTACTCACCCACCACCAGCGACCGCGTGCCCACGTCGAGCGACAGGAACGACCAGCGCAGCCTCTCGGTGCCCTCGTCCGCGCCGCCGCGGTGGTCGACGCGGGTCGGCAGCACCCAGCGGTACCCGAAGGCCGTCCCCCGCTCGCCGTCCCCGAGGTGCACGAGGTCGTCGAGGTGCGCCGACACGCAGCCCTTCCCGGTGGCGGCGACGTGCAGCCACGACCCCGACCAGACGACCCCGCCGGCGTGGACCGGCACGGGCTCGTGGTCGACGGTGCCGTCGTCGCGGCGTACCGGCTTCACCAGCAGCACGTGCCGGTAGGCCCCGGTCCCGAGGTCGAGGAACGTCAGGCGCGCGCCCTGCTTCACCGGGCCCCCCGAGCCGGGACCGGGCACCGCCTTCGCGTACGACGACACGACCGCCACCCGCCGTCCCCCGAGGCCGTCCGGGACGGTGCCGAGCCCGGTCGCGTCCTCGGTCGTCGTCACGCCCTGCGGCCACCACTCGTTGCGTCGGTCCTCGGCGTCCCAGCCCCAGGCAGCGGCGACGCGGCGGCCGAGGAGGCGCGGCACGACGCTGCGGTGCGCCCGGCGGTCCAGGTCGCCCAGCAGGGCCTCGAGCCCGGGGCGGGTGCCGATGCGGGCGGCGAGCTCGTCGACGAGGGGCTCGCGGGACGACGTGCGACGGACGTGGAGCGCGGCGGTCATCCCTCGACGCTACGGGGCGGGCCCGTGCGCCGGGGTCCAGAATGGAGCCGTGCGCGCCATCTTCTTCGACCCCGACGACGCCGAGGCCGCGGTGGCGCGGCTCCGACGGGACGGCTACGAGGCCGCGGTCGAGCGCGAGCGGCTCGCCGGCGAGGACGACGACGAGGACCACCCCTGGGCGGTCGTCAGCGACGCGCCGCCCTTCGTGCTCGAGGTCGTGTGCGACGACCTCGACGGCTGGTTCGACGCCGAGGAGGCCGAGCCGGTGGCGCCGCCCCCGCCGCTCGTCCTGCCCACCGCCCCGCGGCGCGTCAAGCGGCCGCCCGCGTGAGGGAGCGGTGCGGTGATGTCGGTGCCGCGCCGTACCCTCGCCCCGTGACCTCTCAGCACCTCCTGCTCGTGCACGCCCACCCCGACGACGAGACGATCGGCCAGGGCGCCACGATGGCGAAGTACGTCGCGGAGGGTCGCGGCGTCACCCTCGTGACCTGCACCGGCGGCGAGATGGGCGAGGTGCTCGTCCCCGAGCTCGAGCACCTGGCCGCCGACCGCGACGACACGCTGGGGGAGCACCGCAAGGGCGAGCTCGCCGACGCGATGGCGATCCTCGGCGTCACCGACCACCGCTACCTGGGCGGGTTCGGGCGCTACCGCGACTCCGGCATGAAGTGGCACCCCGACGGCCACGCGGTCGCCGCCGACGAGACCGACGAGCGGGCGTTCGCCAACGCCGACCTCACCGAGGCGGCCGACCACCTCGTCGCGGTCATCCGCGAGGTGCGGCCGCAGGTGCTGGTGACGTACGACCAGTTCGGGGGCTACGGGCACCCCGACCACATCCAGGCCCACCGGGTGGCGACGTACGCCGCGGTGCTCGCCGCCGTGCCGTCCTACCGCCGCGACCTGGGCGAGGCGCACGACATCGCGAAGATCTACTGGGGCGCGATGTCGGAGAGCCAGTTCCGCGACGGCCTCCGGAAGCTCCGCGCCGCCGGTGACACCACGACGTTCGAGGGCATGGACCCGGAGGGCCCGATGCCGATGACCTCTCCCGACGCCGACATCGCCTGCCGGGTCGACGCGAGCGACTACGCCGAGACGAAGATGGACGCGATGCGCGCCCACGCCACCCAGATCACCGTGGACGGCCCGTTCTTCGCCCTCTCCAACAACCTCGGCAACGCGATCTGGGGCATCGAGCACTACCGGATCGCCAAGGGCGAGGTCGGCCCCGTCGACGCCGCCGGGTGGGAGACCGACCTCTTCGCCGGGCTGTGACGCTCGCGCTGCGCATCGCGCTCGGTCTCGGCCTCGTGCTGGCCGGCGCGACGAGCGGGCTGGCCTCCGTCGTCGTCGGCGGACGCTGGTGGGGCGTCGGCCTCGCTGCGGTGACCGCGGCCGCCGTGTTCGTGGCGCTCCCGCGCACCCGGCTCGCCTGGTGCACCTTCGCCGCCGGGTGGGCGGCGATGCTGCTGGTCGTGCTGGAGGGCCGCCCCGAGGGTGACTTCGCCGTGGCGGACGACGGGAAGGGCTACGCGATCCTCGTGCTCGGCTTCCTTGTCGCGCTCGCCGGGGTCGTCGCGCTCGCCGGCGGCCTCGACCGCCGCCCGGCGGGGGAGCGACCCGGCCGTCCGAAGGGGTGAACGGGGTGCACGGGGTCGGCGCGCCGACCCGGCATACCTAGGATGGCGCCCGTGACTGACGCTGACGAGCCCACCGACCGGCCCGACGCCGGCTTCGAGGGCGGGGACACTGCCGAGCGCCCCGCCGTGCGGCCGTCCGCGGCGAGTCCGGAGCAGGCCCCCGAGACGGAGCGCCTCTCCCTCATGGATCCCGACGAGCCCACGGAGGAGCCGGTGGCCCAGCAGCGCCGTACGGGTCGGGTCGTGGCCCTCTCCGCGCTCGCGCTCGTGCTCCTGGCCGCGGGCCTGTACGTCGCGGCCTACGCGGTCGCGGGCGACAAGGTCGCCCGGGGCACGTCCGTGGCCGGCGTCGACATCGGCGGCCTCACGCAGGAGGACGCGGAGCAGGCGCTCGAGGACGGTCTGGCCGACCGCGTGCAGCGCCCCATCGCCGTGACGGTGGCGGACTCGGACCTCTCCGACGAGCTCGACCCGGGGGCCGCGGGCCTCGAGGTCGACTACGCGGCATCGGTCGCCGCGGCCGGGGGCGAGCGCAGCTGGGCGCCGCGCCGGCTGTGGGACTACTTCACGGGCGGCGACGAGCTGCCGGCCGTGGTGAAGGCGGACGACGCCGCCGTAGAGGAGTTCCTCGCCGGTCTCGAGGAGGCGGCCGGCCAGCCGCCCGTCGAGGGGGCGATCGCCTTCACCGACGGCCAGCCGGTGGTCACCGACCCGATGCCGGGTCGCGGGTTCGAGCGGGACGCGGCGGTCGCGGCGATCGAGGACGCCTTCGTCGCCGAGGACGGCACCGTCGAGCTGGCCCTCGCCGACGTGGCGCCGACCATCGACGCCGACGAGATCGAGACCGCGCTGGCGACCTTCGCGGAGCCGGCGATGTCGGGTCCCGTGACCCTCGTCTTCGGCGAGACGCCGGTCGAGCTCGACCCGGTGGAGTACGCGCCGGCGGTCTCCATGGTCGCCGAGGACGGGGCCCTCGTGGGCCGGATCGACGGCGCCGTGCTGAAGGACCTGGTCGACGACCGCGTGGGCGACCCGGGTCGCCCGGTCGACGCCACGGTCGTGATCGAGAACGGCGAGCCCGTCGTCGTGCCCGCGGAGCCGGGCGTCGACTTCCTCCCCGACACGCTGGCGGCGGTGTTCACGGAGGTCGTGACCGCCCCCGAGGGCAGCCGGGAGGGCACCGTCGAGGCGGAGGCCGTCGAGCCGGAGTTCACGACCGCGGACGCCGAGGCCCTCGGCATCGTGGAGGAGGTCAGTGAGTTCACGACCTACTACCCCCACGCGCCGTACCGGAACACCAACATCGGTCGCGCGGCCGAGCTGATCGACGGCACCGTGCTCAAGCCCGGCGACGTCTTCTCGCTCAACGGCATCGTGGGGGAGCGCACCTACGAGAACGGCTTCACCGACGGCTTCATCATCTCGAACGGCATCTTCCGCTCCGAGCCCGGCGGCGGCGTCTCGCAGATGGCGACGACGACGTTCAACGCGGCCTACTTCGCCGGCCTCAAGGACGTCGAGCACAAGCCCCACTCGCTCTACATCGACCGCTACCCCGAGGGTCGTGAGGCGACGGTGGCGTGGCCGACGGTGGACCTGAAGTTCGAGAACGACACCGAGCACGGCGTGCTCGTGCAAGCGATCCTCAGTCCCAGCTCGCCGGGCAACCGCGGGTCGATCACGGTGCGCATGTGGTCCACGAAGACGTGGGACATCGAGTCCGACGTCTCGGGCCGCTACGCCGTCACGAGCTCGAGCACCCGCACCCTCGACACCGCGGACTGCGAGCCCCAGAGCGGCTCGAGCGGCTTCTCGGTCGACTACGACCGGATCTTCCGCGAGCCCGGGTCGGACGAGATCGTGCGCACCGAGGACTTCAGCTGGACCTACAGCCCCACCCCGACGATCCGCTGCGTCTCGCCGGAGCCGGAGCCGACCCCGCCGCCGGTCGAGCAGGCCGACCCGGTGGAGCCGGGCGAGGCGGGCACGGGCGGCTGAGGCCGCTCTCCGTCCCGCGCTAGCGCCGCGGCGCGAGGTACGTCGCCGTGTGGTGCTCCTCGAACCCGAGCCCTGCGTAGAGCGCCAGCGCCGGCGCGTTCGTCGTCAGCACGTGCAGCACGACGGTGGTGACGCCGCGTTCGGCGACCTCGCCGAGCAGCCCGGCGACCACGTGTCGCGCCAGCCCCGTGCGCCGGTACGCCGCGTCCGTGCGCACGTCGTGCACGCAGGCCCAGTCGCCGCGCAGGTCGGCGAGACCGGTCGCGATCCGGTGGCCGTCGGCGGTGACCGAGGCCCGCACCCGCTCGACGTCGGGGGCGGCGCCCTCGACCGGCCCACGCCGGGTCTCGGCCGTGCCGGTGTCGCCGCGGCCGTCGATCGGACCGAGGGCGCGTCGCAGACGGGCGACCGACCCGACCTGCACCGCCACGGCGTGCCCGGCGAAGTCCGGCGGCTCCGTCCAGCCCGCGTCCCGCAGGGCGGCCTCCTCGGCCGAGCCCAGCGGGACGCACAGCTCCGGTGGGCGGTCGCGCGCGGCGTACCACTGCTCGACGGCCACCAGCGCCTCGCCGAGCGGGCGGTCGGGGCTGCCGTAGGCGAGCACCGAGTTCGCGCGCCGGCGCACGCGCCCCTCGTGCGGCGGCGACACCTGCAGCAGCCAGTCGCCCAGCGTGGCCGTCTCGCCGGGCCACAGCCCGCGCACGCGCCGCTGGACCTCGCGGCCGGGCACGCGCTGCAGCCGGCTGGCGCGGGGCGGCACGGGCTTGCCCGAGACGATGAGCGCGTGGGGGACGGTGACGGCGGTGCCGTCCGCGCGCCGTACGACGAGGTCGGGCCACCACCCCTCCGCCACGCCCAGCAGGTCGGTGAACGCGGGCCCGCCGGTGGGGCCGGTCTCGCCGGGGACGAGTCGGCGCACGACGATGCGGGTACCGACGACGTGCGGTCCGAGACCGTGCGCGCCGGTGACGGGTGACCCGCTGTTCACATCGTGGGGTTCGTCGGGGGAGGTCACCTCGCGGATACTAGGCTGGCGCCGCGCGTGATCCGCGCCCGTGCATCCCGCTCGACCCGCACCACCAAGGCACGACCGCGTGCCCCGTGACTCCAGGAGGACCCGAGATGACGTACGTCGTCGCCCAGCCGTGTGTGGACGTCAAGGACCGCGCGTGCGTCGACGAGTGTCCGGTCGACTGCATCTACGAGGGCAGCCGGATGCTCTACATCCACCCCGACGAGTGCGTCGATTGCGGCGCGTGCGAGCCGGTCTGCCCGGTGGAGGCCATCTACTACGAGGACGACACCCCGGAGGAGTGGAAGGAGTACTACACGGCCAACGTGAACTTCTTCGACGACCTGGGCTCGCCCGGTGGCGCGGCGAAGATGGGCGTGATCGAGGCCGACCACCCCTTCATCGCCGCCCTGCCGCCCCAGAACCAGGAGTGAGCGCCCCGGCGCGGCGCGCCGTCTCCCAGCGCCTGCCCGACTTCCCCTGGGACGGTCTGGTGGAGCACGCGGAGCGCGCGCGCTCGCACCCCGACGGCATCGTCGACCTCTCCATCGGTACGCCGGTGGACCCGACCCCCGAGGTCGCGCAGGCCGCCCTGGCTGCGGCCGCGGACGCGCCGGGCTACCCGACGACGATCGGCATCCCGGCCGTGCGCCAGGCGGCGATCGACTGGCTGGCGCGCAACCACGGCGTCACGGGCCTCGGCCTCGACGGCGTGCTGCCCGTGGTGGGCTCCAAGGAGCTCATCGCGGCGCTGCCGCTGCACCTGGGCATCGGCCCGGGCGACCTGGTGGTGCTGCCGGAGGTGGCCTACCCGACGTACGAGGTCGGTGCCGCCCTCGCCGGCGCCGAGTCGCTCGCGACCGACTCGCTGACGGCGCTCGGGCCGCGGGTGCCGGCGCTGCTCTTCCTCAACAGCCCCTCGAACCCGACCGGCCGCGTGCTGCCGACGGCGCACCTGCGCAAGGTGGTCGAGTGGTGCCGCGAGCGCGGCGTGCTGCTCGTCAGCGACGAGTGCTACATCGAGAACAGCTGGGAGGGCCCGGTCACGTCGGTGCTCCACCCGGACGTCTCCGGCGGCTCGCACGAGGGCATCCTCGCGATCCATTCGCTGTCGAAGCGGTCCAACCTCGCGGGCTACCGCTGCGCCTTCGTCGCCGGCGACCCGGCCGTGGTGGGCGAGCTGCTCGCCGTCAGGAAGAACCTCGGCCTCATCATGCCGCTGCCGCAGCAGCACGCGATGATCGCCGCCCTCGGCGACGACGCGCACGCGCTGGAGCAGCACAGCCGGTACGCCGCGCGTCGTGCCCGCCTCCGCGCGGCGTTGGAGCGGGCCGGCTTCCGGGTCGACCACTCCGAAGCGTCGCTCTACCTGTGGTCCACCCGCGGCGAGGACTCGTGGGACACCGTCGCCTGGCTCGCCGAGCGGGGGATCCTCGTGGCACCGGGGGCGTTCTACGGCGCGGCGGGTCGTCAGCACGTGCGCGTGGCGTTCACCGCGACCGACGAGCGGATCGACGCCGCGGTGGCGCGGCTGGCCTGAGGGTCGGGCTGCGGGCTGCGGGCTGCGGGCTTCTGGTTTCTGGTTTCGGGCTTCTGGTTTCGGGCTTCTGGGTGGCCCGCGGGTCGCGAAATGTGCGGTTGGGGTGGGTCTGGTCGAGCCGGGCCTGCTCCAGCTGCACATTTCGGGCCGCCGGTGGGGGTGTCGCGGGTGGCCCCCGTTGGCCGGGTCGCGAGATGTGCGGTTGGGGTGGGTCTGGTCGAGCCGGGCCTGCCCCAGCTGCACATTTCGGGCCGCCGGTGGGGGTGTCGCGGGCGGCGCCCCGTTGGCCGGGTCGCGAAATGTGCGGTTGGGGTGGGTCTGGTCGAGCCGGGCCTGCCCCAGCTGCACATTTCCGGGCCGCCGGTGGGGGTGTCGCGGGTGGCGCCCCGTTGGCCGGGTCGCGAGATGTGCGGTTGGGGTGGGTCTGGTCGAGCTGGGCCTGCCCCAGTTGCACATTTTCCGGCCCGCCGGTGGGGGTGTCGCGGGTGGCCCCCCGTTGGCCGGGTCGCGAGATGTGCGGTTGGGGTGGGTCTGGTCGGGCCGGGCCTGCTCCAGCTGCACATTTCCGGCCCGCCGGTGGGGCGCGCGTCGGGCGCCCGCCCTACGCCGCGTGCCTGCCGTCGCTGGTCTGACCGTCAGCCGGGCCGTCAGCCGGGCCGTCGCGCGGATCTTCCCTCTCACCCTCCTGGGCATCCGCGCGTCGCGCGTTGGTCCGCCGTGCCCAGCGGCCACTCAGCTAGGCCCGCCCGGCGGGGGTCTCGCCGCTGGTACGCAACAGCCGCCACCACGCCAGCACCCGCCGCTGGTCGTGGGCGAGTCCGGCCGCTTCGTAGAGCTCCCGCGCCAGCTGCTGCGACCGCTCCACGAGGTCGTCGCGCGTGACGGCGATCCGCCCCCAGTCCTCGGACCTCAGTCGTCGGTCGCGGCGCAGCCCGTCGGCGTACGCCTCCTTCTCGCGGTGGACAGCGCCGTCGTACTCCACCAGCGTCCTCGTGCCCACGACCCACAGGTCACCGCGGGCGACGAAGGAGCCGGCGGCCGTCCGCACCTCGTGCTGCGCCACCACGGGCACCCGCAGCGTGCGGCACAGCGCGCCGAGCGTGACCTCGGGGGCCGACTCGGCGCGTCCGGGGTCGACCAGCAGTGCGAGGGCCTCCCGGAGCCGGCTCGCCCCCCGGGCGCCGGCGCGGGCCGCTGCCGCCTCGACCTCGGCCAGGGTGACCGCAGGGGCGTCGCCCGGCGGGCGCAGCGCGCCACCGAGGACGACCGCCAGGTCCAGGGGACCCAGCAGGCGCCCGCAGTCGAGGAGGGTCCGCACGGGCGACGCCAACCGCAGGTCACCGACCCGGTCGACCGTGGGCGCCTCGACCGCGCGGATCAGCCGCACCTCGGGGCGCCGACTCTGCCCGGACCCCACCCGCGTGGTCGCGAACACCGGCACGTCCTCCGGCAGCATCGGCAGCCACCACCCCCGTGCGGACGCGGCCGTCAGCCCGGTGAGCACCGCGTCGTCCGGCAACGCCTCCTGGCAACCACGCAGGTCCAGCAGCTCCGCCTCCTCCGCGTCGGACCGGCGATGGACGCCACGTGTCACCCGCTCCCAGCCGGCCCGTCGGAGGCGCCCCACCCGCAGGTCAGGGGGCAGGTCGACAGGGAGGTCGGGGTCCGTGGGCACGGGTACGACGCTGCCCCACCCGCGACGTCCCCGGGGCCTCGCGGACAGCGCCTGGGGACAAGGTCCCGATGCCACCCGCCTGGGGACCACCAGCGGGCCGAGGCCGGCGAGCGCCCCGGCCGCAACCCACCCCGACCCCCGAACTGGGACGCTGGGGCGGGCCCGAGCCGGCCGGACCTGCCCCCTCCGCACATTTCCGGTCCCGAGGCCACGCGAGTCCGGTCCCGACGCCACGCGAGTCCGGTCCCCGAGCCCACGCGAGGCCGCCCCACCCCGCCCCCCTCATCTCACCCATCGAACATCCGTCCCACCATCCGGACCCAGAATTCGCGCCCGCCCGGCATCCGCCTACATTGGGCGACGTGTTCACGACCTTGCTGACGAAGCGACGCGCAGTCGACCACTGCCGCGTGCGCTCCGCCCTGTGTCGCTGCTCCTGACCGACTGACGCACGCGCCTCGCCGATGCGCGACGACAGCGTCCCGGCACGTCCACGCCCCCGGGCATGACTCGAACAGCACCCGAACACCACCGTCAGGAACTCCATGTCCACCGACTCCGCCGCGCGTCCCGCGGGTGCCCCCGCCACGGGGGCCGGCATCGACCCCCGTGGTCCGCAGCTCGCGGCCGGCATCACGTCCGTCGTGCTCGCCGTCGCCCTGCTGCTGGGCGACAGCCCCGTGGCGCTCGTGCTGCTCGGCGTCCAGGCCGCGGTCTTCGCGGTCGGGGCGGCGGCGGGGCCGCAGCACGCGCCGTACGGCTGGGTGTTCCGCACCCTCGTCCGGCCGCGGCTGCAGCCGCCGACGGAGCTCGAGGACCCGGAGCCGCCGCGCTTCGCCCAGGCCGTGGGCCTCGGGTTCGTCGTGGTCGCCCTGGCGGCGTACCTGCTCGGGGCGACCCTCGTCGGCCAGGTGGCCGTCGGGTTCGCCCTCGTCGCGGCCCTGCTGAACGCGGTCTTCGCGTTCTGCCTGGGCTGCGAGGTCTACCTGCTGCTCAAGCGCGCCACCGCCTGAGCCGCGCACCACCCGTCCGACGTCCAGCACCACAACCGAAAGGCACCAACCATGAGCCGTGAGTCCGCACTCGTCTCCACCCAGTGGGTCGAGGACAACCTCGACAGCGACGGCATCGTCGTCGTCGAGGTCGACGAGGACACCACGTCCTACGACAAGGGCCACATCCGTGGCGCCGTGAAGCTGGACTGGACGACCGAGCTGCAGGACCAGGTCCGCCGCGACTTCGTCAACAAGCAGCAGTTCGAGGAGCTCCTGTCCCGCAAGGGCATCTCCAACGACGACCTGGTCCTGCTCTACGGCGGCAACAACAACTGGTTCGCGGCCTACGCCTACTGGTACTTCACGCTCTACGGCCACACCAACGTCAAGCTCGTCGACGGCGGCCGCAAGAAGTGGGAGCTCGAGTCCCGCGAGCTCACCAACGAGGTGCCCGAGCGCGCCGCCACGCAGTACGTCGCGCAGGAGCAGGACCACTCCATCCGCGCCTTCCGTGACGACGCCATCGCCGCCATCGGCGTGCAGAACCTCGTCGACGTGCGCAGCCCCGACGAGTTCGCGGGCCGCCTCCTCGCCCCGGCCCACCTCCCGCAGGAGCAGGCCCAGCGTGCCGGCCACATCCCCACGTCGCTCAACGTGCCGTGGAGCAAGAACGTCAACGACGACGGCACCTTCAAGTCGGACGAGGACCTCAAGGCCCTCTACGCCGACGCCGGCATCGACGACTCCAAGGACACCATCGCGCTCTGCCGCATCGGTGAGCGCTCGTCGATCACGTGGTTCGTGCTCAAGGAGCTCCTGGGCCACGAGAACGTGAAGAACTACGACGGTTCGTGGACCGAGTACGGCTCCCTCGTGGGCGTGCCCGTGGTCCTCGGCGACGAGCCCGGCGAGGCCTGACATGTGTGGAGCCACCAAGGGCGGCCTGTCCCTCGACGGCGTCAACGTCGCGAAGGAGGCCGTGATCCAGGGCCAGGTGCTGCGCGACGGCGAGCCCGTCGAGAGCGCCTACGTCCGTCTGCTCGACCGCACCGGTGAGTTCACCGCGGAGGTCCCGACCTCCGCGACGGGCCACTTCCGGTTCTTCGCCGGTGACGGCGAGTGGACCCTGCGGACCCTCGCCCCGAAGGCGGAGCCCGTCGACCGCGCGGTCGTCGCCCGCACCGGCGTGGTCGCCGAGGTCGAGATCGCCATCTGAACCACCCCGTACCACCCGCACGGGCCCCGGAGCACTGCTCCGGGGCCCGTCGGCGTCTCCCGGCGGTGCGGTTCACTGGTGCGGTGCCGTCTCCCGCCTCGGACCTCGTCGTCGTGCGCCGCGGCGCCCTCGTCGTCCTCGGCATCGTCGCGCCGGTCGTGACGCTGCTGGGCGTCGCGCTGCTCCTCGGGAGCGGCAACGGGGTCGTCCTCGTGCCGGGGCTGCTGCTCTGCGTCGCCCTGGCGGGCGGGGTGGCCCAGGAGCGCGCGTACGCCGCCCTCGAGCGCCACCCGCCCGTCCCGACCCTCGTCGTGCTGCGCGGGGGCGAACCGGCCCTGTTCCTGCCGCGGGACGGTGCGGTGGTCCGCAACGTGACCCGGATGCTGCTCGGCGCGGGTGTGACACTGCTCATCGGGGCGGTGCTCGCCCTCGTCGCCGCCCACTGGGTCCTGGCCTCGGCCTGCGGGCTGGTCGGCATCGCGCTCGTCGTCGTCGCCTCCCCGGGCCGCGACACGGCGGGCGGTGTCTGGCTGACGCCCCACCGGGTCATCGCGGAGCACCTCGGCACGACGTGGGAGGTGCCGTGGACGGCCATCGCCGGCGTCGATCCCGCGGAACCACTGGGGATCCGGGTGCACGCGGGCGCCCGACCGGTCGTGGACCGCCACGGCCCCCCGGTCCGCTCGTGGCGCGTCCGCCCGCTCACCGTGAGCACGCACCGGCTGGCGGGCGGCGCGGAGACCGCGGCGTACGTCGTGGGGCGGGCCGCCGCCGACCCGCGGTTCCGCGCGGGGCTGGGCACGCCGGGGTCGCTGCCTCCGATGGTCTAGACGCACCCTCAACGTTGCCGCAAGGGAGACGGAAGCGCCTCCGGATCGCCCTAGCGTCGTGGTGTCGAGACCACGGCGATTCGAGGAGCTCCGGTGCGGAGGATGAAGCGGCTGGCCCGCGCGATGCGGTGCTGGATGAAGTACGGCGACAGGTGCCCCCACCACCCGAGCTACCACCCCTGACCGGGTCCGTGGCACACGTCACGAGGTTGAGTGGTCTAGACCTGGTTCTCGGACGATTGGGATCGGTGTCACCCTTGGGGGTGAGGGGTGAACGTCTCGAGAAGGAGGAACCGGAGAAGCATGGCTCGTCGTGGCCCAGTTGAGCAGCGACGCTTGCGGAGGACGCTGCAGTATTCGCTGCTCGTCATCCTGTCGATCGTCACGGTCGTGCTCTGCTACCTGGCGGTGACGCGCACGCCGTAGAAGATCGTCCTGTCGTTGGTGTTCTCCGCCGCAGGATCTTCTGCGAGCATGGCGTGATGGCTGAGACCGTCGTCGACGACCTGCTCATCACCGTCGCCCCCACGGGGGCCGAGACGGCGAAGTCCGACTGCCCGGAGCTGCCGACGACGCTCGACGAGCTCGTCGGGACGGCGAAGGAGTGCGAGGCGGCGGGCGCGGGGTTGATCCACGTCCACGTGCGCGACGCCGACCACCGCCCGACGCTCGACCTGGGCCGCCTGCGGGAGACGGTGACCGCGCTGCGCGAGTCGACGTCGCTCGTCGTGCAGCTGTCGACCGGGGGCTCGGTGCACGACCCGCTCGAGGACCGGCTCCGCGTGCTGGATGCCGCGCCCGACTCCTGCTCCATCACGCTCGGCACGGTGAACTTCGGGGACGACGTGTTCCTCAACCCGTGGCCCTTCGTGCGGGACCTCCACCGCGCCGCCCGCGAGCGGGGCATCGCGCCCGAGTTCGAGCTGTTCGACCTCGGGCACGTGGCGGCCCTGGGGCGTCTCCTCGCGACGGACGGCCTGCCGGTCGGCGACCGCGTGCACTGCGACCTCGTGATGGGGGTGCCGGGCGGGATGCCGGGCACGGCCGACGCGCTCGTCGCGGCCGTCGCCGCGCTGCCGTCCGCGGTGACGTCGTGGTCGGCGACGGGCATCGGGCGCACGGCGATGACGGTGGCGATGGCCGCGCTCGCCAAGGGCGGGCACCTCCGCGTCGGCATGGAAGACACGCTCAGCTTTGCGCCGGGGGAGCCGGTCGGGAGCAACCGGCGTCTCGTGGAGCGGGCGGTGGCGCTGGGTGGTCTAGTCCACCGGGTGCCGATGGCGCCGCACCGGGTCCGGGAGGCGCTCGGGCTGGCCGTTCAGCGGTGAGCGCAGTCACGGATCGTGTTAAGGGAGCGTGAACTTCGGTCGGAACGGGGGTTATTTGCCCGGAGTGGTCCGGAAGTCTCCCGAAATGGCCTAGAGTTCGGGGCGGATGGATGAGGGGTTCATCCATCCGCTTCGATCTACGTCAGGGGTTCTCATGAAGAAGCTTCTCGTGGCGATCATCTCCACGGTCGTGATGGCCGTTGGCGTGCTCGCCGGTTCGGCCGTCACCGCGCAGGCCGCCGAGGGTTACCCGGGGCAGTACGCCACGGGTTCCCGCCTCACGCCCGACGCGCCGTCCAACATCGGCCGCGCCGGCACGGGCAAGGGTTTCACGATCTTCTACGCCGGTGAGCCGGGCACCCGGGTCAGCGGCACGGTCTACGTGTCGATCCGTCGCTACGGCACGAGCTCGGTGCAGGTGAAGCAGTACAGCTACTCCGGCACGACGCGCTACTACACGACGCCGACCTTCGCGGCGGGCGTCAAGGCCAACTACCGGGTGACGGTCACCTTCGTCCCGAACGACGACCAGTACCGCAACTCGGTCCGCGCCTGGAACGTCTGGGTCACCCAGTCCGGTCGCGCCTGACCCGCAGCATCTCGAGAACGGCCCCCGCCTTCGGGCGGGGGCCGTTCTGCGTTTCTGGCGGTAGTAGGCGCAGCGGTGCTCGGCCCCGTAGCGGAGCCTCAGTAGACGAGCGCCTGCACCCCGTCGCCCAGGATCTCCTCGGCGAACGCCGCGGCACCCGCGATCCGCACGCCGGGCACCAGGTCGGTCTCGGTGATCCCGCGGCGCACCGCGCACTGCGTGCACACCGTCACCTGGCCGAGCTCGACGACCGTGGCGAGCAGGTCGGCGAGCGGGGCGGCGTGGGGGAGGGCGAACTCCTCGGCGTGGCCGGGCACGCCGAACCAGGCGGCCTCGCCCGTGAGCCACAGGCCGATGTCGGCCCCGGCGGCAGCGGCCGCCGCGGCGACCGTGAAGGCCTGGTTGCAGCGCTCGGCGTCCTCGACCCCGCAGGTGACCTTGATCCTCAGGCTTCGCATCCCGCCAGCCTAGGACGAGCCGCGGACGGCCGCCGATAGACTCCCGCCTCATGGATGCCGTGCTGATCGCCGTGCTCGTCGCCGCGCCCCTGGGGCTCGCGGCGTTGGCCCTCCGTGCGTTGGCGCGCCTCGTGGGCGCCGGGGCCGGAGGGCGGGTCTGATGGCGTTCGAGCTGCCGTCCGACCTCCACCCCGACTGTGGGCCCATCGCCTGGATGCTGGGCACGTGGCGGGGCAACGGCCACGGGGACTACCCGACGATCGAGCCCTACCAGTTCGGTCAGGAGCTGATCTTCACCCACGACGGCCGCCCGTTCTTCCACTACATGGCGCGGTCCTGGGTGGTGGACGCCGACGGCGCGAAGGTCCGCGACGACGCGATCGAGACCGGCTTCCTGCGCGCGCTGCCCGGGGGCAAGGTCGAGCTGCTGCTCAGCCACGAGTCCGGGGTCGTCGAGATCTGGATCGGTGAGGCCGAGGGTGGCAAGCTCGAGATCGTGACCGACGCGATCGGTCGCACCGAGGGCGCCCCCGAGGTGACGGGCGGCAAGCGGCTCTACGGCAACGTCGAGGGCGACCTGCTCTACGCCTACGACCTGGCCGCGTTCGGCGAGGCCCTGCAGCCCCGCACCTGGGCGCGTCTGCAGCGGGCCTGACGGTGGGGGCGCACCACCCGGCAGCACCGGGGGACGGCGTCGAGCCGGACTGGCGTGCCCGTCTCCGAGCCCAGGGCTACCGACTGACCCCCCAGCGCGAGCTGATCCTCCAAGCGGTGACGACGCTGCGCCACGCGACCCCTGACGAGGTGCTCGCGGAGGTGCGCAAGTCGTCGTCGGCGGTCAACCTGTCGACGGTCTACCGCACGCTCGAGGTGCTCGAGGGCCTCGGCCTGGTGCGCCACGCCCACCTCAGCGACCGGGCGCCCACGTTCCACGCCGTCGACGACGGCCACGAGCACTTCCACCTCGTCTGCCGGAAGTGTGGGCGGGTCTCGTCTGTTGACGTGGAGGAGGCCGCTCGGTTCCTCGACGCGCTCCGTGACCGCCGCGGGTTCGTCGCCGACGCCGGCCACCTGGCCATCTTCGGGGAGTGCGTGCGCTGCCCCACCGACGAGGAGACGCAATGACCGACGACGGACCCACCCCCAGCACCCCCACGAGCCCCCTGCTGCGCCTGCCGGGCGCGGTGGCGGCGAACGGCATCGATGCTGCGGTGGCGGCGCACTACGGCTCGTTCAACGTCGAGCAGCGCCGACTGGTCGCGGGGGAGGGCTTCGTCGACCTGTCCCACCACGACGTCATCCGGGTGTCGGGGGAGGACCGCCTGACATGGCTGCACTCGCTGACGACGCAGCACCTCACCGACCTCGCGCCGCGGGAGTGGACCGGTGTGCTCGTGCTCAGCCCGCAGGGCCACGTGGAGCACGCCTTCTACGGGTACGACGACGGTGAGGCCTTCCTCGCCCACACCGAGCCCGGTCAGGGTGCGGCCCTGGTGACGTTCCTCGACCGGATGCGCTTCTGGTCGAAGGTCGAGGTCGCCGACGTCACCGCGGAGTGGGCGCTGACGTGGCGCCCGGCGTCCCGCGGCGAGGGTCCCTATGCGGCGTACGAGCTCGTCCCGCGCGACCAGCTGGAGGCGTACGCCGCGGCCGCCGGCCCGGCGGCCGGGCTGTGGGCCTTCGAGGCCCTGCGCATCGAGCGGGGCGAGCCCCGGCTCGGTCTCGACACCGACCACCGCACCATCCCCAACGAGGCGGGCTGGATCGGGCCGGCGGTGCACCTCGACAAGGGATGCTACCGGGGTCAGGAGACGGTGGCGCGCGTGCACACGTTGGGGCGTCCGCCGCGGCGCCTGACGCTGCTCCACCTCGACGGATCGCAGGAGACGTTGCCCACACCGGGGGCCGAGCTGCGGCTGGGGGAGAAGGTCGTCGGCTTCGTCGGCAGCTCGGCGCGGCACCACGAGCTGGGCCCGATCGCCCTGGCGATGGTGAAGCGGAACGTCGCCCTGGACGCGACCCTCGAGGTGGAGGGCATGCCCGCCGGCCAAGAGGTGCTCGTCGACCCCGAGGTGGGTCTGCACGTCCGTCCACGCCTGCGCTGATCCCTCGCTAGAGTCACGCCCATGCGTGCTGCCCGCGGCTGGAAGCTGCCCGTCCTGCTCGCCGGCGTGCTCCTGCTCGGGGTGGTGCTCTGGGGCGTGTGGCTCGTCGTCCGCACCAGCACCGACCTGGCGGCCGCGGCCGACGACGCGCGCACGCTGCAGACCGCCGTCACCGACGGTGACGACGCCGCCGCCGACGCCGCGCTGGCCAGCCTGCAGGACCACGCCGCGTCCGCGGCGGGGCGCACGGACGGTCCGCTGTGGTCGGTGATGACGTGGACCCCGTTCGTGGGCGACGACCTCGAGGGCGTGCGCGCCGTCAGCACCGTGCTCGACGACCTCGCCCAGGACGGCCTGGCGCCGCTCGTGGAGACGGCCGGCAACCTCGAAGCGTTGAGCCCCCGCGACGGGCGGATCGATCTCGACGCCGTGGCGGCGCTGCAGGAGCCGGTGGCCCGCGGCAACGAGGCGTTCCAGCGCGCGGTCGCCGAGCTCGACGAGCACGACTCCGCGGGGTACGTCGGGGTGGTGCGCGACCAGTACCGCGAGGTGGTGAGCGAGGTCGGACGCGCCGCGCGGGTCCTCGACTCCGCCGACCGCGCGGCGCAGGTGATGCCGTCGATGCTGGGCGCCGACGGTCCGCGGCACTACCTGCTGATCTTCCAGAACAACGCCGAGATCCGGGCCGGCGGGGGCCTGCCCGGTTCGGCGGCGCTCGTGACCGCGGTCGACGGCAAGATCGAGCTGGCGCGGCAGGTGGCGGGCAACTCGTTCGGCATGACGGACGAGCCGGTGCTGCCGCTGACGGACGCCGAGGACGAGATCTGGAACCGCCAGCTCGGCACCTACTTCCTCGACGCGAACTTCACCCCCGACTTCCCCCGTTCCGCTGAGCTGTGGCGGGCGCGATGGGAGCAGGAGTACGAGCCGGTCGACGGCGTCATGGCGATCGACCCGGTGACGCTGTCCTACGTGCTGGGCGCGGTCGGTCCCATTGATGTGCCGGGGGGGCCGACGCTGACCCAGGACAACCTCGTCGACGAGCTGCTCCACCAGGTCTACCTGCGCTACGACGACCCGGCCCAGCAGGACGCCTACTTCAATGCGGCAGCCGCCCGCACGTTCGACGCCCTGGCCGCAGGGGGCGGTAATCCCCGTGCGCTGGTCGAGGCACTCGGGCGCGGTGTCGACGAAGGCCGTGTCAAGCTGCACTCGTTCGAGGAGGCCGAGCAGGCCGTGGTGGCCGGAACGCGCATCGCCGGGGAGCTCGTGACCGATCCGGACGACGCTAACCCGCAGGTCGGCGTGTTCCTCAACGACACCACCGGCGCGAAGATGTCCTACTTCCTTCGCCACGAAGTGCATGTCACGGCCACCAGCTGCGCCCGCGGGGAGCAGCGCCTCTCCGGCCGGGCGTACCTACTGTCGGACGCCCCCGAGGATGCAGCCTCGCTGCCCAGCTACGTGACGGGAGCTGGCAACTTTGGGATCGAACCCGGCAAGCAGCTCGTGTCGGTCCAGGTCATCGGACCGGTGGGCGGCACCATCGACGACGTCACGTTCAACGACGAGCCCTACGTTGGGACGCCCACGGTCGACCTCGACGGTCGGCCCGTGCAGACCGTGCTGGCGTTCCTGGACCCGGGGTTCACAGCCGACATCCGATGGACGATGACGACCGGTCAGGGTCAGCCAGGCGCTGTCGAGGTCGATACGACTGCCGGAGTGGAGCCTGGCGACCTGTCTTCGATCTCAACTTCCGCCTGCCGTTCCTGATCGAGTGGTGTCTCCGGTCTGAGCGCATGATCACGACTAAGCAGAAGGCCCCGCCTCCTATCACGGTGGCGGGGCCTACGTAGAAGGTGACGGCGTCAGCGAGAGCGTTTGCCCCGCCGTGCGCCGTCGTCGTCAGAATCTTTCGCGGAACGGTCGGCGCGCCGACCCTCCTCCGGACCGTAGCCGTACCCGTAGCCATATCCGTAGCCGTACCCGTAGGCGCCGCCGGCCTTCGGCGTCATGTTCAAGACGACGCCGAGGGCCGCCGCGTCGACCTGCTCGAGGCGCCGAACCGCACCGTTCAACTGGTCCACGGTCGTCTTGCCGTGCCGCACGACGACGAGCGCACCGTCGGCCTGCGCCGACAGCAGCGCGGCGTCGGTCACGGGAAGCAGCGGCGGCGCATCGATGAGCACCACGTCGTACTGCTCACGAACCTCGGCAAGGAGATCCTTCATGGCGGCGGACTGGATGAGCTCGGCCGGGTTGGGCGGGATCGCCCCGCCCCCGAGCACGTCGAGACCCGATTCGTGCGTCTGCACGGCGTCGGCGAGCGTTACCCGTCCCAAGAGAACGGTGGTGACCCCGATGCTGGAGTCCAGGCCCAGGGATGCCGCCGCCTTGGGGCGGCGTAGGTCACACTCAATGAGCAAGGTGCGCTCCCCGCCCTGGGCTAGAGCGAGGGAAAGGTTGACCATCGTGGTCGTCTTGCCCTCGCCCGGGACTGCCGACGTGCCGACGAAGATCTTGGAGGTCTTGTCGAGGTCGATGAACTGGAGGTTGGTGCGCAGCACCCTGAATGCCTCGACTCGGGGTGCGTGCGAGGGCAGAGTGGTGATCAGTGGGTCATTGCGGACACTTGCGTCGTAGCCGATTGCACCGATGAGCGGCGCGTCCGTGGCTCCGGCGATGTCGTCCGCCGACTTGACCGTAGAGTCGAGTAGGTCGCGCAGAATGGCAATGCCAATCCCGAGGAGGGCGCCGAGGATGAGGCCGAGGGCGATATTGCGCACTGGCTGCGGCGACACGGGGGCGTCGTTGAAGTCGGCCGGGTCCACGATCGTAGCCTTAATGGGAGCGACGGTCTGCCCGGGAGGCGTCTCGAGTTCGCGTACGAGCGCGACCATCGCTTCGGCGTACCCCTGGGCGATGCGCTGCGCGTTCTGGGCGTCGCTGTCTTCGACGGAGATCTCGAGGTTGACGGTGTCCGGCACCACGGTTGCCGATACGCGCCCCAGCAGTTGTGGCGGCGTGAGGTCTAGACCGAGCTCGTCGATGACGTCCCCAGCGAGTTCGCGGCTCTGGATGAGGTCTGCGTAGGACGCAACGCGCTGCTGTGAGTAAAGCCCACCGGTGTATGCGTCGTTCGTATCGCTGCCCTGGGTGCTCACAAACAAACGGGCTGACGACTCATACTGAGGGGCCACGGTGAAGGTGTACGCCGCACTCATAGCGACGCAAAGGAGCGTCACGATCGCGATCGACAGCCAAGCCGAGCGAATGATGCGCAGGTAGTCGCGGAGAGTCATCCCTCTCCTGCCAGCGTGGTCTGGGCCATGGTCGGACATGCTATCCGCGCGAGACCTCTTGCGCCGACCTTCAGGCCATCACGCGTCCGGGTGTGGTGTACGTGTCATTTTCGAGAAGCGGATGCGGGCACCCCTTGCATGCCGCAGACTTAGGGGAGGTCCCTGCCGTTGCCCACCTCTCGGAGCCCTAGTTGACGCACACGATCGCCACAGTCAGCCGAGACAGCGCGATGAACGTGTCGTCACAGGGTTTCCGGCACCGAGCTCTTGTTTATATCCCGCTGACGGCATTGGTGACGGACACCATCGCTATCGCGGTGACAGCGGCGCTCGCGATCGCTGGCCGCAACCGACTAGCGTTTTTTGACCTTGTCGGCGATGTGTCCGATATGCTGGGTGTGGTCGGACCCCTCATGTTCCTTGCGTGGATCGGCGCAATCGCTTCCTCCGGTGGCTATACGCGGTCGATCTTCGGGGCCGGCCCCGACGAGTACAAGCGGGTCGTCAATGCCTCGCTCCTGACGGCAGCCGTCGTCGGGGTCGGCTGCTACCTCGCTAAGTTCCCCTTGTCGCGCGGTTTCTTCCTCCTGGCCTTCGCCATCGGTATCCCCCTGCTCGTGCTCGGTCGGTTCGCCCTGCGCCGCGCCCTCCACAAGGCCCACCGCCTTGGCGTGCTCCAGCACCGAGTGGTCATCGCCGGTCGTCCCTCCCACGTTGACGAGATCGCCGCTGTCCTCGACCGCGAATCGTGGCTCGGCTATCACATCGTGGGCGCCGTGACCCCGGCCGGACACGTCAGCACGACCACCGCGTCGGGCATTCCGGTCATCGGTGACTCGGCTGACCTGGCCAGTGTGGCCGGCGGCGCTGATGCGGACATCGTCTTCTTCGCCAATGGCGCCTTCCGCACGTCCGACGAGATGCGCCGCGCGGCCTGGGACCTCGAGCAGCACCGCACGCAGGTCGTGGTGGCGCCGAGTGTCACTGACGTGGCGCGCGAGCGCATCACCGTCCGCCCGGTCGGCGGGCTCCCGCTGATGCACCTCGACACGGCCCGGTCCTTCAAGGCGTCCCGGTGGGCCAAGCGCACCTTCGATCTCATCGGTGCCTCGTTGCTGGTGGTGGTCCTCAGCCCCGTTCTTGCGATCGCGGCTGTGCGGGTGTGGGCGTTCGACCGCGGGCCCATCCTCTTCCGCCAGACGCGCACCGGGCGCGACGGCGTTGAGTTCGCCTGCCTCAAGTTCCGCTCGATGGTGACGAACGCCGAGGAGCTGCTCGCGAAGCTGCATGCCGAGGCAGGTTTCGACGGAGGCCTCTTCAAGATGAAGGAGGACCCGCGCATCACGAAGCCCGGCAAGTGGCTGCGCCGGTTCTCCATAGACGAGCTCCCCCAGCTGTTCAACGTCATCCGCGGCGAGATGAGCCTCGTCGGCCCCCGGCCCCCGCTGCCGGCCGAGGTCGCGACGTACGACGACGACATGCGCCGCCGGCTCCGCGTGCTGCCCGGGATGACGGGCCTCTGGCAGGTCTCCGGCCGCTCCGACCTGTCGTGGGAGGAAGCGATCCGACTCGACATCTACTACGTCGACAACTGGTCGATGATGCAGGACCTCAGCATCCTGGGCCGCACCGTCGGTGCCGTGGTGAGCTCCCGCGGCGCCTACTGACGCAGCGGTTCCCTCCCGAGCTACGACCGGGGTCGCCCTCCTGGGGGACGGCGAGCCCGGTCGTGTCGTTCAGGCCCGCTCAGACGAGGTCCGATGCCAGCAGGCCCTCGAGGTACGCGCCGTACCCGCTCTTGCGCAGCGGCTCCGCGCGGTCGCGGAGCTCGTCGTCGCTGAGCCAGCCCATGCGCCAGGCCACCTCCTCGGGGCAGCCGATCTTCAGCCCCTGGCGGCCCTCGAGCGTGCGCACGAAGTTGCTGGCGTCGTTGAGGGAGTCGAACGTGCCGGTGTCGAGCCAGGCCGTGCCGCGGGGCAGGATCTCGACCTGCAGCCGGCCCTCCTCGAGGTAGATCCGGTTGAGGTCGGTGATCTCCAGCTCGCCGCGTGCCGACGGCGTGAGCTCCTTGGCGCGGCCGACGACGTCGTTGCCGTAGAAGTACAGGCCCGGCACCGCGTAGTTGCTGCGCGGCTCCGTCGGCTTCTCTTCCAGCGACGTCGCTACGCCCGAGGCGTCGAAGTCGACGACGCCGTACGCCGTGGGATCGGCTACCTGGTAGCCGAAGACCGCCGCGCCGTCGAGTTGCTCGAAGCGGCGGAGCTGAGTGCCGAGGCCCGGACCGTAGAAGATGTTGTCGCCCAGCACGAGGGCCACCGACTCGCCGCCGATGTGCTCCTCCCCGATCACGAAGGCCTGGGCGAGCCCGTCGGGGCTCGGCTGCACCGCGTAGGTGATGCTCACGCCCAGCTGCGACCCGTCGCCGAGGAGGCGCCGGAACGCCTCGTTGTCGTGCGGGGTCGTGATGATGAGGACGTCGCGGATGCCCGCGAGCATCAGGGTGGTGAGCGGGTAGTAGATCATCGGCTTGTCGTATACGGGCACGAGCTGCTTGCTGACGCCCAGGGTGATGGGGTGAAGCCTCGAGCCGGTTCCACCGGCCAGGATGATTCCGCGCATGGGCCCACAGCCTAGGGGGGTCGACCCTGTCGCGGGTGTGAAGTTGGTCGGGGTTCAGCGTTGAATCGGAGATCGGTGCGCGCGTTCCCTAGGCTTCCCCCATGCAGCGCATCCTCGTGACCGGCGGCGCCGGGTTCATCGGCTCCAACTTCGTCCACTACCTCGTCGCCCACACCGACGCGCAGGTGACGGTGCTGGACAAGCTGACCTACGCCGCGAGCCGCGAGTCGCTGGCCGCCCTCCCCGCCGACCGGGTCGAGCTGGTGGTCGGCGACATCGCCGACGCGAGCGTCGTCGAGCCGCTCGTGGCCCGTCACGACGCCGTCGTGCACTACGCGGCAGAGTCGCACAACGACAACTCGCTCCACGACCCGAGCCCGTTCATCCAGACGAACATCGTCGGCACCTTCGTGCTGCTCGAGGCCGTCCGCAAGGCCGGGGTGCGGTTCCACCACATCTCGACCGACGAGGTCTACGGCGACCTCGAGCTCGACGACCCCAACCGGTTCACCGAGGCGACGCCCTACACGCCGTCGTCGCCCTACTCCGCCTCCAAGGCCGGCTCCGACCACCTCGTGCGCGCCTGGGTGCGCTCGTTCGGCGTGCAGGCGACGGTGTCGAACTGCTCGAACAACTACGGGCCGTGGCAGCACATCGAGAAGTTCATCCCGCGCCAGATCACCAACGTCATCGACGGTGGGCGACCCAAGCTCTACGGCGCGGGCCTCAACGTGCGCGACTGGATCCACGCCGACGACCACTCCTCGGCGGTGTGGACCATCCTCCAGAAGGGCCGGATCGGGGAGACCTACCTGATCGGCGCCGACGGCGAGAAGAACAACCTCGAGGTTGTCAGGATGATCCTCGAGGCCTTCGGCCGCCCGGCTGACGACTTCGACCACGTCACCGACCGGGCGGGTCACGACCTGCGCTACGCCATCGACTCCTCGAAGCTCCGCAACGAGCTGGGATGGCAGCCCGCGTACGGTGACTTCGCCGATGGGCTTGCGCGAACCGTCCAGTGGTACCGAGACAACGAGGCCTGGTGGCGCCCGCACAAGCGGGCCGTCGAGGCAACCTACGCAGCCAAGGGGCAGTGACAGTGGCAATCGCAAAGCAGTCCATTCCGGAGCTCGCGCGACGGGCTGAGGGCGTCCTCGCGGCACGCGCTCGTCAGAGCACGGAGCCCATGACCTACGGCGAGCTGGCCGGAGCGATCAGCGACGGCGACCGCGCCTACACCGCCAACGACATGGGGACGCTGCTCAAGCACGTCGGTGAGCGCGGCCAGTACTCGTGGTCCCGGCCCCTCCTGGCCTGGGCGGTCAACGAGACGGGCAAGCCCAGCGCGGTCGACGTCGACGCTTCGGGCAGCGCTGGTGACCCGGCCGACGAGCGTGAGCGGTGGCACCCGCGCATCGCGCGGCACTTCGACCTCGACGACGAGTGAGCAGGAGCGCCCAACCCGTGACCACCGAGCTCGCCGTCGAGACCACCCCGATCCCCGGCCTCCTGGTCGTCCGCCTCCCCGTGCACGGGGACTCCCGCGGCTGGTTCAAGGAGAACTGGCAGCGCGCGAAGATGACCGCGCTCGGCCTGCCCGACTTCGGCCCGGTGCAGAACAACGTGTCCTACAACGCGACGACGGGCGCGACCCGCGGTATCCACACCGAGCCGTGGGACAAGTACGTCGCGGTGGCCACCGGTCGCGTCTTCGCCGCCTGGGTGGACATGCGCGACGGCGACTCGTTCGGGGCGACCTTCTGGATCGAGATCGACGAGTCGGTCGCCGTCTTCGTGCCGCGCGGCGTCGGCAACTCCTACCAGGCGTTGGAGGACGGGACCGTCTACAGCTACCTGGTCAACGACCACTTCGTCCCCGGCAGGGTCTACCCGGCGCTGAACCTCGCCGACGAGACGGCCGGTATCCCGTGGCCGATCCCGCTCGCGGAGGCGGAGATCTCGGAGAAGGACCAGAACAACCCGCGCCTCGCGGACGTCACGCCGATGCAGCCGCGCAAGACCCTCGTCATCGGCGCAGGGGGCCAGCTCGGGCGGGCGCTGCTCGTCGAGTTCCCCGACGCCGAGCGGGTCGACATGGTCGCGGGCGAGGGCATCGCAGCGCTCGACCTCACCGACGCCGACGCGGTGGCCGCCTGGCCGTGGGGCGACTACGGCGTGGTGCTCAACGCCGCGGCGTACACGGCCGTCGACGTCGCGGAGACCCCCGAGGGGCGCGCCACCTGCTGGGCGGCGAACGCGGCGGCGCCGGCGGCGCTGGCGCGGCTCGCCGCCGAGCACCGCTTCACGCTCGTCCACGTCTCGAGCGACTACGTGTTCGACGGCACCGTCGAGCTCCACACGGAGACGGAGCCCTACTCGCCGCTCAGCGTCTACGGCCAGTCCAAGGCCGCTGGCGACATCGCCGTCGGCATCGCGCCCCGGCACTACTTGCTGCGCACCTCGTGGGTCATCGGTGACGGCGGCAACTTCGTGCGCACGATGCAGAAGCTGGCGGGGAACGGCGTGGCGCCGACGGTCGTCGACGACCAGTACGGGCGCCTCACCTTCACCTCAGAGCTCGCCCGCGCGATCAAGCACCTCATCGACGTCGAGGCGCCCTTCGGCATCTACAACGTGACCGGGGCCGGAGCGGTGCTGTCCTGGGCGTCCTACGCGCAGCAGGTCTTCGAGCTCGCGGGGCGTCCGCGCGAGGACGTCACGCCCATCACGACGGCGGAGTACGTCGCGGGCAAGCAGGTCGCCCCGCGTCCGACCCACAGCGCGCTCGACCTCACCAAGATCGAGTCGACGGGCTTCGTGCCGCGTGACGCGCTGGAGCAGCTGGCGGAGTACGTCGCGGCAGGATGACCTGTGCGCCGTCAGTCACCAGCGCGGGCGGCGCATGACCTCCTTCAGCGCGGGGCGCACGTCGGCGAGATAGACGAGCGCCGCGATCGTGAAGCCGATGTTGAGGAGCCTCCCGATGAGGCCCAGCGGCACGAAGAGGGTGGCCAGCTCGAGCACGAGGCCCACGGTGAGGATGCCGACCCAGGTCGACTTCGTCTGCTTGCCCGTCGCGTCGAAGGCGTCGGGGCGGAACCCGATCGCGCTCACGAGGGTGAAGCCCTTGACCGCGATGATCGCGAGCAGCAGGGCGAGCATGACCCACGATTCCACCTGGTACACCAGCACGAGACCCAACACTAGGGTGTCTCCGGGGCTCGCGAGGAGAAGGGAGACGTCGTGGTCGTCTACACGGAGCAGTCCGTGGCCGCGCTGCGGCTGACCGTGCGCCGCCTCCTCGAGGGCGAGAGCGACGTCCCCACGACGACGCCAGAGGTCGACGAGACGGCGTACCTGGCGGCGGTCGAGCGCCACCGTCTCGTGGTGTTCCTCGCGCTGCGCGAGGAACAGCTCGACCTGACGCCGGAGCTGGCGCGGCGGATCCACGCGCTGGCCCGGCGGGAGCGCATCGCGACCCTCGGGATGGCGCGCGCCCTGCACCAGGCGACGGACGCACTGACGGCTGCCGGTGTGCGGGTGCTGAGCTTCAAGGGTCTTGCCCTCGCTGCGCAGGCGCATGGTGACTTCGCCGCCCGGGGATCGGGCGACCTTGATCTCTTCGTTCACCCTGCTGACGTCGTGTTTGCGTGCCACGCGCTCGAGAAGGCTGGCTGGCGCGCTGATTCTGCCTACGCATCGCCGGGCCTCACGTGGGCGTGGTCCCACACGTTGCGCAACTACTACGAGATGCCACTCCACTCGAGCACCTCGACTATTGACCTTCATTGGCACCTGGGGCCCACTCGTCACCTACTCCCGTCCTTCGACGAGGCATGGGCGCAACGCGCGGCAGTTCGAGTCGGCGGCGCCGACGTCGCCACGCTCGGCGCGCCTGACGCGCTTCGGCACTCGGCCAGTCACGCCGCGAAAGATGATTGGTCGGTGCTGCGCAGCCTCGTCGACGTGTGCCTTCTCCGTGACCAGGTGCTTCCGAACGAGTTGGCACGCGGACCGCGATCAGTGAGCACGACGCTCGAGATCGTCAGTGCTCAGCTCGGCCGATCGTGTTTCCGCCCCCGTGGGAGGCGTGCCGCCGCGTTGGCTGTCGCAAGGCAGGCCATGCCGTTGGATGCATCTGTTGGAAGGTTCCCAGGGCACCGGACGCTGCTCGCCGCGAGAAGGCTCGGTCGAGACGCGACGTCTCTAGGCGATCTGAAACGAGTCATCGCGGTCACGCTTGCTCATCCGAGCGACCTCGGATCCTTGAACGCGTCGCGGCTCCCCGGAGCGTCGATCCGGGTGGCAGGCATCCGAGCGCGTGCTGCCCGCCGCCGCCTGCGGGAGTGGCGCCACGCCTGACACGCCACGAGGCCGGGAGCGCGTCGTACGCACTCCCAGCCTCGTGAGCTCAGCCCTCGAGGGGCTCGGTCGTCAGTCGCCGACCTTCTTCGCGGCCTCGGTCACGGCCGTGGCCGTCTTCTCGGCGGTCTTCTTCGCGGTGGTGCCGGTCGCCTTGGCCGTCGACTTCGTCGTGGCGGCCTTTTTGCGCGTCGTGGTCGTGGCGCGCTTGGTGGCCGGCGACTTCGTGGCGGACTCAGCCGCCTTGCGGGCCTGCGACGAGGCGGTCTTCGCCGTGGTCTTCGCCGAGCTGGCCGTCTTCTTCGCGGTGGTCTTGGTCGCCTTGGCCCGCGAGGCGGTGCTCTTGGCCGATGCCGTGGCCTCCTGGGTCGACTCCTGCTTGCGGATGCGCTCGACGAGGGTCTCGCCGCGCTTCGCGAGGTCGGTGTAGGCCCCGGTCACGGTCGCGACGTACTCGTCGCTCGCCTTGCGGGCCTTCTTCGGGAGGGCACGGGCCTCGGCCTGCAGGTCGGCGACGCGCGACTCGATGGCGGCGCGGCGCTCCTCGACCTCCTTGGTGATGAGCTCGACCCGCTTGTTGACGGTCGCGACGGCCTGGTCGCGGAGGGCCTCGGGCTTGAGCTCGAGGTTCGTCGCCTTCTTCTGGGCCTCGGTCGCGCGGGCCTGGACGCCCTTGACGCGGGCCTCGACGTCACCCTGGAACGCCGTCACCTTGGCCTGCGTGGTGCTCACGTACTCCCGAACGACCTCGACGGCGAGGTCGACGACGCCGGCGCCGGCGTACAGGCCCTTCTGGGCCTCGGACTTGATGTCGAACTTGGTGGCAGCCATGTCCACTCCTTCTGCTTGTGTGCGGGGATCAGCCTTCGCTGGAGTTGAGCGCCAGGAACGACGCGTACACCTCGAGAAGGGACTGTTTCTGCCGCTCCGTGAGGTTCGGGTCGGCGAGCACCGCGAGCTCGACGGAGCCACCTCCGCCGTCCGTCGGGCTGACGATGCCCGCGCGGATGTAGAGCTGCTCGGCGGAGATCCGCAGTGCCTTGGCGATCTGCTGCAGCACCTCGGCCGAGGGCTTGCGCAGACCACGTTCGATCTGGCTCAGGTAGGGGTTCGACACACCCGCCTGCTCCGCGAGCTGCCTCAAGGAGAGCTGTGCAGAGGTGCGCTGCTCCTTCAGGTACTCGCCCAGAGTCTCGACGGTCTTGCCGACCTTCCCCTTTGCCATGCCCTCCATCGTGCTAACTGCAGCTAGCAAACTCAACCCCTGAGTAACGTGAGGACGGGCACAGCGCGCGAAGAACCCGAGCACCGAACGGGTGAGATCGCGACGGACGCTGTGCTTGCTTCTGCTTGCACCCTTCAACCGACCATCAGTGCCGGCGGAACTCTCCGCAAAGTTGCGCCTGAGTTGCTTTGTGCGGAGCCCCCCGGCGTGGGACAGTTGTCGTCGGAGCGAGTCTGCCGCTGGCAATCCCTGACGGCTGGTGGGTGGACGACCTCCAGGAGCCGCCCTGCCGAACCCCAGAGGGCAGGGCGGCTCCGCTGTCTCGGACGGCCGCCGCGACGCCCCTTGCTCGCTGGCAGGATGAGCGCGTGGCCGCCGTTCCCCAGCACAGTCCGAGCCCGCGCATCCTCGACGACCTCGAGCTGCAGGCGCTGGGCGTGCTTCCCCCGACGTCGAACCCCGACGAGCTGGACCTGCCCCGCGACCTGGCCGGGCTGCCGGCCGTGGACCTCGTGGACCCCGAGGGTCTGCCGCTCGCGCGGGTCAGCCTGACCGGCCCCGACGCAGGGCGCACCGAGCCGCTCTCGCGTCCGTCCTACGGCCCCTTCCGCCGGTTGCGGCTCACCCCCGACGAGCGGCGGGACCGCCACCCCGGCGCCGTCGTCGTGCCGGTCGAGTCCCCGTTGACCGCGGCCCAGCTGGCTGACGTGCGCGGCGTCGGCGACCCGGTCGTCCTCCTGGTGCTGGCCGGCACCGACTGGCCCGTCGGCACCTCTCCGCTCGCGCTGGTGCGCTCGACGGTGGCGGCGGTCCGCGGCGTACCCGACGTGCACGTGGTCGTCGTGCCGCTCGCGCGAACGGGCGACGCGGAACGTGACGCGGAGCGGCGGCGGCGGGTCCTCGCGGCGTACGGCGAGGGCGCTGCCGTCGTCGAGCTGTCGCAGGACGCCGCCGCGTCTGCCACGCAGCCCGTGGAGCGCGCCGGGGGAGTGGTGGTGTTCTTCACCGGGCTGTCCGGGAGCGGGAAGTCCACGCTCGCCCGCGCCCTGGTCGACGAGGTCCTCGAGACCACCGACCGCACGGTGACGACGAGCCTCGACGGCGACGTCGTGCGGCGGAACCTGTCCGCGGGCCTGTCCTTCTCGCCGGCCGATCGCGAGACCAACATCCGGCGCATCGGCTGGGTCGCGGCCGAGATCGCCCGGCACGGCGGTGTGGCGGTGTGCAGCCCGATCGCGCCGTACGACGCGACCCGCCGCGAGGTCCGGCGCATGGTCGAGGAGGCCGGGGGGCGGTTCGTGCTGGTGCACGTCGCGACCCCCGTCGAGGAGTGCGAGCGGCGGGACCGCAAGGGGCTCTACGCCAAGGCGCGCGCGGGCGAGATCGCCGACTTCACCGGGATCTCGGCGCCCTACGAGGTGCCCGCTGACGCCGACGTCGTCGTCGACACGACCGGGCTGACCGTCGAGGCCGCCCTCGCGCCGGTGCTCGCGGTCGTGGGCCTCACGGGCGAGTCGGACCTCGAGCCCGAGCCCGTGGCGGACCCGTTCCGGGTGCTCGTCGTCTGCACGGCCAACATCTGCCGCTCGCCGTACCTGCAGCTGGCCCTCCAGGCCGCGGCGGGGGAGACGGTAGAGGTCACCAGCGCGGGCACGCACGGTTTTGTCGACAAGGAGATGGACGCCGAGATGGCCGCGCAGGCGGTCGCCCGCGGGCTGGACCCAGCGGCCTTCCGGAGCCGGCCGCTCACCCGGGAGCTGGTGGCCGAGGCGGACCTCGTGCTCACCGCCGAGGCGCGCCACCGCACCTTCGTGCTCGAGGAGCACCCCGCCGCCTTCAAGAAGGTGTTCACCGTCGGCCAGTTCGCGCGCGGCGTCGCCGGCCTCCCGGACGGTACGTCGCCGCGCGACGCGGTCGCGCGGCTCGCCGCCAGCCGGCCGAGCGCGGACGGGGCGGACATCGCCGACCCCTACCGGCGCGGTCCAGCGGCGGCAGCAGCGTGCGCGGATCACATCGACCGTCTCGTCACGGAGGTCACGCCCGCCCTCGCGCGCCGTTAGGCTCCCGACCATGAAGATCGCCGTCGCGGGCCTGGGATACGTCGGGCTGTCCAACGCCGTCGTCCTCGCCCAGCACCACGAGGTCGTCGCCGTCGACGTCGACCAGCACCGGGTCGACCTCCTCAACGACCGGAAGTCCCCCATCGAGGACCGGGAGCTCGAGGAGTACCTCGCGACGAAGCCGCTGAACCTCACCTCGACGCTGGACAAGGCCGCGGCGTACGCGGACGCCCGCTTCGTGGTCGTGGCAACGCCGACGGACTACGACGAGCGCACCAACTACTTCAACACCTCGACGGTGGAGTCGGTCATCGCCGACGTGCTCGCGGTCAACACGGACGCGACGATCATCGTGAAGTCGACGGTGCCGGTCGGCTTCACCGAGCGGGTGCGCTCGGAGAACCCGGGCGCCTCGGTCATCTTCTCCCCGGAGTTCCTCCGTGAGGGCCGGGCGCTCTACGACAACCTGCACCCGTCGCGCATCGTCGTCGGCGACACGGGCGAGCGGGCCCGGGAGTTCGCCGCGCTGCTCATCGAGGGCGCGCTCGAGAAGGACGTCCCGACGCTGTTCACCGACGCCACCGAGGCGGAGGCGATCAAGCTGTTCGCCAACACCTACCTCGCGCTGCGGGTGGCGTACTTCAACGAGCTCGACACCTATGCGGCCGTGCACGGGCTCAACTCGTCGCAGATCATCGAGGGCGTCGGGCTCGACCCGCGCATCGGCGGGCACTACAACAACCCGTCGTTCGGGTACGGCGGGTACTGCCTGCCGAAGGACACCAAGCAGCTGCAGGCCAACTACTCCGACGTGCCGCAGAACCTCATCTCCGCGATCGTCGAGGCCAACACGACGCGCAAGGACTTCATCGCCGAGGACGTGCTGCGCCGCAACCCGACCACGGTGGGCATTTACCGGCTCATCATGAAGTCCGGGTCGGACAACTTCCGGGCGTCCTCGATCCAAGGCGTCATGAAGCGGATCAAGGCGAAGGGCGTCGAGGTCGTCATCTACGAGCCCTCGCTCGACGACGACCTGTTCTTCAACTCGGAGGTCGTGCAGGACCTCGACGAGTTCAAGAAGCGGGCCGACGTCATCATCGCCAACCGCCGCACCGACGTGCTGGCCGACGTGGCGGACAAGGTCTACACGCGGGACATCTACGGCCGGGACTGATCCCGGGGGCGGACCTCAGCCCTGCACGGTCGGCACTGCCCCGCGGCGCGCGAAGTCGTCGTTGATCGCCGCCGCCGTGCGGAGCAGGTGGGGGAGGTGCTCGTCGAGCAGCGTCTCGACGCTCGTCTCGGCCGCGTGGACGGTCACGTTCATGGCCGCCAGCACCGCCCCGTCGGCACCGCGCAGGGGGACCGCCACCGACCGGACCCCGGCGGCCAGCGCCTCGTCGGTCAGGCACCAGCCCCGCTCGCGGGTGACGGCCAGCTCGCGCTCGAGCTCGTCGCGCGTGGGGGTGTGGCGCACCACCACGCCCGAGCGGCTGGGCTCGGCGAGCGCGTCGTCCACGGCGGACTGCTCGAGCTCGGAGAGCAGCACCTTGCCCAACGACGTCGACGTCGCGGGGAACCGGGTGCCGATGGCCACGCTGAGGGCGATGATCTTCGGCACGGCCACCCGCGCCACGTAGACGATGTCGGACCCGTCGAGCTGGGCGATCGACGACGACTCGCCGGTGCGCTCCACGAGCGCCTCCATGTGGGGGCGCGCCACGTCCCACAGGCCGATCGAGTTCACGTAGGCCATGCCCAGCTCCACGACGCGCGGGGTCAGGGAGAAGCCGGCGCGCGACGCCCGCACGTAGCCGAGCTCCTCGAGGGTGAGCAGGATGCGCCGCACGGTCGGGCGCGCCAGGTCGGTGCGCTGCGCGACCTCCGACATCGACAGGGTCGGCTGGGCGGCGTCGAAGGCCTTGATCACGTCGAGCCCGCGCGCGAGCGCCTCGATGAAGTCCGGCCCGTTGCCACGGCTGGCCATCGCCTCCGCCTCCTTCCGGTGTGCCGTCGTCGTGCCGTTCCGTGCCTGGTGGGTCCCGGCGAATCCTAGGCCAGCCGCTGTCGACCGAGCGTGCCCCTTGACATGGCGACGTGGGGGCGGTCACAGTTATCCCGAAAACGGACACATGACCGCCTGACGGACAAAGGATGGATCCCACTGATGCCGGACAGTTCCCGCGGACCTCTCGACGGGCTCCTCGTCGCAGACTTCTCGCGCATCCTCGCCGGCCCCTACGCCACGATGCTGATGGCCGACCTGGGGGCCGAGGTGGTCAAGGTGGAGGGCCCCGGCGGTGACGACACCCGCACTTGGATGCCACCGGTACGCGACGAGGTCTCGACGTACTACCTCAGCGTCAACCGCAACAAGCGCTCGATCGCCCTGGACCTCAAGGACCCCGACGACCTCGCCGTCGCCCGCGACCTCGCGCGCCGCGCCGACATCGTCGTGGAGAACTTCCGCCCGGGTGGGCTCGCGAAGTACGGGCTCGACTACGACAGCGTCAGCGCCGACAACGAGCGCGTGGTGTACGCCTCGATCAGCGGGTTCGGGTCCGCCGGGGGCGCCCACCTCCCGGGCTACGACCTGATGGTCCAGGCCATGTCGGGGCTCATGAGCCTCACCGGTGACCCGGACGGCCCGCCGTACCGTGCCGGCATCTCGGTGTTCGACGTGATGACCGGCATGCACGCCCTCGTCGGGGTGCTCGCCGCGCTGAACGAGCGCCACGCCTCGGGTCGTGGCCAGCACGTCGAGGTGAACCTGCTGTCCTCGGCGCTCTCCGGCCTGGTGAACCAGACGGGGGCGTACGTCGCGGGCGGCACGGTGCCGCACCGGATGGGCAACGCCCACCCCTCGCTGTTCCCCTACGAGCCGCTGCCGGCCGCCGACGGCGACATCATCGTCATCGCCGGCAACGACCGGCAGTTCGCCGCGCTCGCGACGGCGCTGGGTGTGCCCGAGCTGGTCGACGACCCGCGGTTCCTGCACAACGACGACCGCACGGCACACCGCGAGGAGCTGCGCCCCCTGCTGGAGGAGGCGCTCGCGCGGCGCACGAAGGCCGAGTGGTTCGAGATCCTCTCCGGCGTCGGCGTGGCGTCGGGCCCGATCAACTCCGTCGCCGAGGGCGTCGCGTTCGCGGACAGCCTCGGCCTGGAGCCGGTCGTCGAGGTGGGGGACGGCGACGACGCCGTGCCGCTCGTGCGCAACCCCATCCGCTTCTCGCGCTCCGCAGCGCGCTACGAGCTCCCGCCGCCGACCCTCGACCAGCAGGGCGCCGAGGTGCGGTCCTGGCTCCAGGGTCTCGCGGCGCAGGAGGAGGGCCGATGAGCGAGCTGCGCTTCCCGACCTCGCTCGGCATGTCGACCACGTCGACCATCACCTTGCTCGGCGAGGACCTCGCCGGCGACCTGATGGGCAAGGTCGGCCTGACCGAGCTGGTCTACCGGATGGTCACGCTGCGCACGCCGACCCCGGGCCAGGTGCGGATGCTCGACGCCTGTCTCCTGGCGCTGGCCGACCACGGCTTCACCCCGACGGCGATCGCCGCTCGGCTCACCTTCCTCAGCGCTCCGGACTCCGTGCAGGGCGCCATGGCCGCCGGTCTCCTCGGGGGCGGGTCACGCTTTCTCGGCGTCACCGAGGACTGCGGGCAGTTCCTGCACGCGGTCGTCGAGGACCTCGACGAGGTGCCCGACGACGAGGCGGGCTGGGACGAGGTCGCGCGCGAGGTGGTGGGTGCCGCCCGCGCCGAGCGACGCACGATCCCGGGCCTGGGTCACCCGGTGCACAAGGAGCTCGACCCACGGACGCCGGCGCTCGTCGCCATCGCTCACGAGGAGGGCGTGCACGGCCCGCACCTCGCGCTCTTCGAGGCGATCGGCCGCGTGCACCCGGAGATCATCGGCCGGCGTCTGGTGCTCAACGGCGCCGGCGTCGTGGGGGCGGCGCTCGCCGACCTCGACCTGCCCCTGCCGCTGTTGCGCGGGTTCGCCCTGCTGGCCCGGGCGGCCGGACTGCTGGGGCAGCTGGCGGAGGAGCTGCGCAGCCCGATCGGCATGGATGCCTACCTCGCCGTGGAGCACCATGCCGTCTTCGTCAGCCCCGAGGACGCGCTCGCCGCCCAGGAGGGTGACGGCGAGGGGCGCTCGTCGTGAGCGAGACCGTCGACGTGGGGCTGCTCGTGCTGCGCGCCGGCCTCGGCGCCCTGCTGCTGGGGCATGCCCTGCAGAAGAGCCTGGGCTGGTTCGGCGGCGCGGGCATCGACGCCACGGCGGGCGTCTTCGAGTCGTGGGGCTTCCGTCCCGGACGTCGGCTCGTCGCCCTCGCCGCGGCCAGCGAGGTCGTCGCGGCCGTGCTCATCATCGGCGGCCTCGGGTTCGGGCTCGGCTGCGCGATCCTCGTCGGCACCATGGTCGTCGCGGCTGCCCCGACCGCTGCCAACGGCATCTGGGCCCACCTCGGCGGGTGCGAGGTGCCCCTGCTCTACGGCTTCCTCGGCGCGTGCCTCGCGCTCGTCGGCCCCGGGCGGCTGTCGCTCGACCACGCCCTCGGCGTTCCGGACGGCGGAGCCGTCGCCGGACCGCTCCTCGTCCTGCTCGGCTGCGCCGCGGCCGTCCCGCCCTTGCTCCAGCGTCGCCGCGCCCTGCGCGCGACCCGTCCCGTCGCCTGAACCGGAGGCTCCCAACGATGGCCGACCTCGTCGCGGTGCTCGCCACCACGCACCACCCGTTCTACTACCGCACCAGCCAGCTGCCGCCCGACCAGGCGCCCCCGTTCGCCGCAGAGTGGATCAGCAAGATCGCGACCTACCGCGAGACCCTCACCCGGGCGCGGCCCGACGTGCTCGTCATGGTCGGTTCCGACCACTTCCACCAGCTGTGGCTCGACAACATGCCGCAGTTCCTGGTGGGCAAGGCGCCGATGTACGACGCCAACTGGGAGAACGAGATCCGCGAGTTCGGCATGCCGAAGCTGCTGCTGCGCGGCGACGAGGAGCTCTCGGCCTACATGCTGCGCGAGGGGCTTGACAAGGGCTTCGACCTGGCCTTCTCCAACGAGCTGCGGATCGACCACTCGATCACCTGCCCGATCCTCACGGTCCGGCCCGACGCCGACCTGCCCATCGTGCCGATCTACACGAACATCTTCGCGCCGCCCCTGCCGCGGCCCGAGCGCTTCGTGCAGCTGGGCCGCACGATCCGCGAGATCATCGAGTCGTGGCCCAGCCACCTGCGGGTGGCCGTCATCGGCTCGGGCCACCTCTCCCTCGAGCTCGGCGGACCACGCCAGTTCGGGCCCACGGGACCGGACCCGGAGTTCGACGCGCGGGCCGTCGAGTGGATCAGCAACGGCGACATCGACGGCGTGCTGGAGCACGTCACCCTCGACAGCCTGCACGGCCCCGGCAACGCCACCCACGGCTTCATGGACTTCATGCTGATGATGGGCGTCGCCGGCTACCAGAAGGCCGACCACGCCGACAGCCTGAGCCTCTTCCACACGATGGAGGCCTACTTCACCTGGTATCCGAACCCGCACCTCATCGACGCGCCGAGCACGCCGGGAGGGCGGGCATGAGCAAGTACCTCGTCAACAAGTTCCTTTACACCGTCGACCGCGACCACGAGCTCACCGAGCGTTACCGCGAGGACCCTGCGGGCACGGTGGCCTGGTGGGAGGAGGAGATGGCGGGCCGGATCCTCAACTGCATCGCATCGGAGACCACGACCTGGCTCTCCTTCACCGACGCCGAGCGCACCGCGCTCGCCACCCACGACCACGTCGCGCTCTTCGAGCTCGGGGCCCATCCCTTCCTGACGCTGACGCTGTGGATCGCCATGTTCGAGCGCGACTTCACCGAGCCCCTGGGCATGCAGCTCGACTACGCCGAGAAGCTCGCGCACGTGCGCATGCCCTACCCCGACATCACCACCTGATCCCGCACCGAGCTGCGACCCCGCGACCTGCCGTCCCCCGGGGACGGCCGGGCGGTGCCGCACACCCTCGTGCGCCCTGTCCCGAGGAGCCACCATGTCCGTCCCCACTCCCGTCCCGGCCGCTGCCGGTGGCCAGGCGGCCGCCGCCGGTCCTCCGGCTGCCACCGCCCCCGTCACGCCGCCCTCGCGGCTCGGGCCCGTCGTCGTCGGTCTCGGGTTCGCCGTGCTGTGCGTGTCGTGGATGCTCAACGCGATGGACCGTCAGGTCTACTACCCGCTGCTGCCGCAGATCCGTGAGGAGCTCGGCTTCTCGCTCTCCGAGGCGGGCTTCCTCGCCACCGGTTTCACCCTCGGGCTGGCCGTGGCCGGGTTCGTGGCGGGTTTCGTCATCGACCGCTACGCGCGGAAGACGGTCGTGGTCGGCAGCGTCCTGGTGTTCTCGGTGGGCACCGGACTGATCCCGCTGGCCGGCGGCTTCCTCGACATGGCGGCCTACCGCCTGCTCTCCGGCGTCGGCGAGGGCGTGCAGGCGACGGCCCTCTACGCGATCATCGGGGCGTACTTCTTCCACAAGCGCGCCTTCGCGGCCGGTTTCGTGGGCGTCGCCTTCGGTGCGGGCATCTTCCTGGGGCCCCTGGTGGGCGTGCCGTTCTCCGAGGCGATGGACTCGTGGCGCGCGCCGTTCCTCCTCTTCGCCTGCCTGGGCCTGCTCATGGCGGTGCTGATCCTGGTGCTCGTGCCGCGCGAGATGAGCGAGGCCGTGGCGGGGGAGCGCCCCCAGGCCGAGCTCGACGCGTACGCCCACCTGCCGCGCACGACGCTCAACCGCAACACCGTGGTGCTCGGGGCGGGTGCCGCCCTCGCCGGCGTGACCTTCTACGGATACCTGGGGCTCTACCCGACCTTCCTGGCCGAGCAGCTCGGCTTCACCCCGGGCCAGCGAGCGGTCGCCGTGGCTGCGGGTGGGCTGGGCGCGATGCTCGCCCTCCTCTTCGGGTGGTTCGGTGACCGCTACCCCCAGCGGGTGGTGCTCATGATCAGCTTCGTCGGCACCGCGGTCGTGGCCTACCCGATGTACGCCGTGGCCACCGACCCGACGGCCCAGTACGTGCTCTCGTTCCTGGTGGGCGCGTTCGCCAGCGGCGGTCTGTTCACCAACTTCTCGACCGCGCTCCAGCGCTCGGTGCACCCCGACCTGGTCGGACGCGGCCAGGGGGTCTTCGTGCTCACCTACTACGTCGCGGCCGCCTTCTCCGGCCTGCTCTTCGCCCGCCTCGTCGCCGGTCTCGGGTGGGACGGCGCCGGCACGCTCCAGATCGTCGCGCTGCCGCTCGTGGGCGCCGTCCTCATGCTCGCCGTCGACCAGAAGCGCATGATCCAGCGCGTCTGACCCCCTGCGGCCGCCGTCACTCCTCCACCCCGAAAGGTCTCCCCATGTCCGACAGCCCCACCTCGACGTCGCCCACGTCCACGTCCGCGCGCGCCCGCAGCGACGCGCTGGTCTTCCGCAACGCCGTGGTCGTCACGATGGACGCCACGCGCCGCGTCCTCGAGGACGCCGACGTGCTCGTCGTCGGCAACCGGATCGAGGCTGTCGGTCCCGGCCTGCAGGTCCCGGAGGGCACCCGGGAGGTCGACGCGGCCGGCGGCATCGTCATGCCCGGCATGATCGACACCCACCGGCACATGTGGCAGACCGCGCTGCGGGGCTACGGCGCCGACTGGACGCTGACGCAGTACTTCGTGTGGAACTACCTCGAGCACGGCATCAAGTTCCGCCCGCAGGACATCTTCGCCGGCAACCTGCTCAGCGGCATCGAGGCGATCGACGCCGGCGTGACCACCTCGGTGGACTGGTCGCACGGGCTCTCGACGGTCGAGCACGCGGAAGCGGCGGTCGATGCGCTGGAGGCGGTGCCGGGCCGCTTCGTCCTCGGCTACGGCAACATCCACGCCGCGCCGTGGGAGTGGACGCACGACGCCGACTTCCGGAGCTTCGTCGAGCGGCGGATGCCGCGCTCCGACATGCTCGGCTTCCAGCTGGCCTTCGACGTCACCGGCGACCCCGCTTTCCCCGAGAAGGCCGCCTTCGAGGCAGCCCGTGAGCTGGACGTCGCGGTCACCACGCACGCCGGCGTGTGGGGTGCGACCAACGACAACGGGGTCCGCCTCATGCACGAGCACGGCTTCATGGAGCCGCGGACGGTGTACGTGCACGCGGCGACCCTCAGCGACGACTCCTACCAGCGGATCGCGGCCACGGGCGGCACGGCGTCGGTCTCGGCGGAGAGCGAGGCCAGCTGCGGCCAGGGCTACCCCTCGAGCTGGGCGCTGCGGCGCCACGGCATCGGCATCTCCCTCTCCGTGGACACCAGCGTCTGGTTCAGCGCCGACATGTTCGCGGCGATGCGCTCGACGCTGTCGTCGGACCGCTCGCGCGAGCACCAGGAGGCGCACGCGAACGGGGACACGGTCACGCACCTGGGCCTGCGGGCGAAGGACGTCGTCGAGCACGCGACCCTGGGCGGCGCCCGGGCCCTCGGCCTCGACCACCTCGTCGGCAGCGTCGAGGTCGGCAAGCGTGCCGACCTCGTGCTCATCAAGAACGACCGCTCACCCGCGATGTTCCCGCTGCTCAACCCCTACGGCCACATCGTGTTCCAGGCGCAGCGCGGCGACGTGCACACCGTGCTGGTCGACGGCCGCGTGGTGAAGGAGGCGCACGAGCTGGTGGGCGTCGACCTGACCGCCGCCCGCAGCACGGTCGGCGACACGGTGGCTCACCTGCGCGCCACCCTCGGCGAGGAGGCGTGGGTCGGTGGCATGAACCCCGACATCCCGGAGTCGAAGGTGCTCGACAACCCGTACACCTACACCGACTTCGCCGACGCGTCGACCCACGAGGCGTGACCTCACGCGTGCCGCGTGCCGAGCGCCCCGGCCGTCGACCGTCTCGGCGACGGCCGGGGCCTCTCATCCCTCGGGATGCGTACGGCGCGTGAGACACCTGTCCGTACTCTGAACCGGTGTCCGTGACCCACCCCGACTACCGCCTGAGCCAGCTCGACCAGCTCGAGGCCGAGTCGATCCACATCTTCCGCGAAGTCGCCGCCGAGTTCGAGAAGCCCGTCCTGATGTTCTCGGGCGGCAAGGACTCGATCGTGATGCTCCGGCTCGCCGAGAAGGCCTTCTACCCGGCGAAGGTCCCGTTCCCCGTGCTGCAGGTCGACACGGGCTACGACTTCCCCGAGGTGCTGGCGTGCCGCGACGAGTGGGTGGCCCGCCTGGGACTCCGCCTCATCGTGGCCTCCGTCGAGGAGGCGATCGCGACCGGCGTGGTGGTGGACGACGGCCGCACGACGCGCAACCGGATGCAGATCGGCACCCTCCTCAACGCGATCGAGACCGAGGGCTTCACGGCAGCCTTCGGCGGCGGTCGCCGCGACGAGGAGAAGGCTCGGGCGAAGGAGCGGGTCTACTCCCACCGCGACGAGTTCGGCCAGTGGGACCCGAAGAACCAGCGCCCCGAGCTGTGGAGCCTGTTCAACGGGCGCATTCACGAGGGCGAGCACATGCGGATCTTCCCGCTCAGCAACTGGACCGAGCTCGACATCTGGCACTACCTCGACCGGGAGCAGATCTCGATCCCGTCGATCTACTTCTCCCACCAGCGTCGGGTCTTCGAGCGTGACGGCATGCTGCTGAGCGAGAGCGAGCACAACCCGCTGCGGGCGGGCGAGGTCGCGGAGGAGCGCACGGTCCGGTTCCGCACCGTGGGCGACCTGACGCTCACCGGCTGCGTGGAGTCGACCGCCGCGACGACCGCCGAGATCATCGACGAGATCGCCGTCGCCCGTGTCACCGAGCGCGGCGCGACCCGCGGCGACGACCGGTTCTCCGAGGCCGCCATGGAGGACCGCAAGAAGGAGGGCTACTTCTGATGGACCTGCTCCGTTTCGCCACCGCCGGATCCGTCGACGACGGCAAGTCGACCCTCATCGGCCGCCTGCTCCTCGACTCGAAGGCGATCTTCGAGGACCAGCTCGCTGCCGTCGAGGCCACGAGCGCATCCAAGGGCTACGACTACACCGACCTCGCGCTGCTGACCGACGGCCTCCGTTCGGAGCGCGAGCAGGGCATCACCATCGACGTGGCCTACCGCTACTTCGCGACCCCGACCCGCAAGTTCATCATCGCGGACACGCCGGGCCACGTGCAGTACACGCGGAACATGGTCACCGGCGCCTCTACCGCCGACCTGGGCCTGGTGCTCGTCGACGCCCGTCACGGGCTCACGGAGCAGTCGCGACGCCACGCGGTGCTCCTCTCGCTGCTGCGCGTGCCCCACCTCGTGCTCGCCGTCAACAAGATGGACCTCGTCGACTACTCGGCCGAGCGGTTCGAGGAGATCAAGCGCGAGTTCAGCGCCTTCGCGACGAAGCTGACGATCCCCGACCTGACGGTCATCCCGATCTCGGCGCTCAAGGGCGACAACGTGGTGACGCGGTCGGCCAACATGCCCTGGTACGACGGCTCCTCGCTCCTGCACCACCTCGAGAACGTCCACGTGGCCTCCGACCGCGACCTCCGCGACGCTCGCTTCCCCGTCCAGTACGTCGTGCGCCCCAAGTCGGACGAGCACCACGACTACCGGGGCTACGCGGGCCAGGTGGCCGGCGGCGTCTTCAAGGCCGGCGACGACGTGGTCGTGCTGCCCTCCGGCATGCCGGCGACGATCGCGGGGATCGACCTGTTCGACCGGGAGGTCACGGAGGCCTACCCGCCGATGTCGGTGACCATCCGGCTCAACGAGGACGTCGACGTCTCCCGCGGCGACCTGATCGCGCGACCCAACAACCAGCCCGCCGTGACGCAGGACGTCGACGCGATGGTGGCATGGATGAGCACGACGCCGCTGCGCCCGCGGCAGAAGCTGCTCGTCAAGCACACGACGCGCACGGTCAAGGCCCTCGTCAAGGAGCTCGACTACCGGCTGGACGTCAACACGCTCCACCGCGACCTCGAGGCCGGCGAGCTCGGCGTCAACGAGATCGGTCGCGTGCGCCTGCGGACGCAGCAGCCGTTGCTGCTTGACCCCTACTCGCGCAACCGCACGACCGGCGCGTTCATCCTCATCGACGAGGCGACGGGTGTGACGGTCGGAGCGGGGATGGTGAACGACTAGCTAGCAGCGGAGCCCAATAGATCCTGGTGCCTGCACCACCTCAGGGGGTTCGACTGCTACTGGGACCCACCTGCATGGTCGACCGCTGCCACCGGCGGACCCGCGGCGGGCAAGGAGGCCGTTGCGGACTGTGACGCATGACGGATGCGTTGGATGGCGGAAAAATCCACGCCGTGCCGCGCGATCCGCAATGATGGGCCGGGCTCCGGAACACCTGAGTCACTCGGTGCGAGGCCACGGCAACCAGGAGGGCCACTTGCTCACACGGCTCGCTCGACTACAGGGCGCTCCTGTAGTTGGTCTCGTCGCGCGGACCCTGCTGCGATTGCTTGGCGTCGAGATCCCGAAGAATGTTCACGTCCCGAGAAGTACAAGGATTGTCCATGGAGGCGTGGGTGTGGTTCTTCACCCGACCACGAAGATCGGTGAGAACGTGACCGTCTACCACAATGTCACCGTGGGACGAGCCGACTCATGGGTGTCGCGGGAGTTGGAGGCCGAGGAGGGCGTACTCATTGAGGACGACTCGGTTCTGTGTCCCGGCGCCGTTGTCCTATTCCGCGGGCATCAAATAAAGGTGGCGCGAGGTACCGTGTTGGCCGCGAACTCCGTTCTCCTCGAGTCCACCGGCGTTGGAGAGATCTGGGGTGGGATACCTGCGCGGAGGCTCGGGCTGCGACGTGACTATCCGTGAATACGAAGTGCTCATCCTCGGTTGTCGGAAGTGCGGTTGATCCAGATTGAAGGTCTTGTACGACGGGATCTGGGCGGCGAGTGGCCCGCCATCGGGCCGCAACGTGGTCCGGTCTGTACTGAAAGCGTGGATTGACATCGCCCCCGAGGATGAGATCTGGGTTCTTTGCAAGCCTGGCGAAGGACGTGTCGTTCGCGAGACCTTCGGCGCGGGCAGCATCAGCTTAAGAACTGTTGAGGCTAAATCAGGTCAACACCTCCTATCAATTCTGACGCACTCGGGCTCGTATGACGCGACCTTCACACAAAACTTCGTGCCCCCGTTCGTTCGCGCACACTCAAAGATTGTCCTTATCCATGACCTCATTTATAAGGACTCTCCTGACTGGTTCACTCGGAGGGAGCGGGCGTATCTGAGTCCTTTACTGCCGCTGGCGCGCGGGGCCGACGTCGTCATCACGACCTCCAAAAGCGAGGCTAAGCGCATCGAGAAATATTTGCCCAGGACTCCCATTACTCCGGTCGGCCTCGGCCTTCATCTCGGACTTTCAGACAGTCGACCCAAACCTCCGGTTGGCGTAAACCCCCAAGCACGATTTCTCCTGATCGTCGGCCGCCTGAACGAACGCAAGAATCTGGAACGTGTCTTGCGCGCTGTTGACGATCATTCGGTCCTTGCGGGGAGGCAGATTTACATCGCGGGGAGCCCAGACGGTTTGCATCACAAGCAGTCCGCATCTAGTCAATCACTCCGCTACCTGGGGTACGTAACTGATGACGAGATGGCATGGCTCTACGGAAACTGCGATCTGGTTGTGTTCGGCTCTTTGGATGAGGGATTCGGAATGCCGGTAGCCGAAGCCGCCCACTTCGGGGCGCCCATTGCGTTGAGCGACATTGCAGTGTTCCGCGAACTGGACCCTGGGGCCTCGTTCTTTGACCCGCGCGACGAAAGATCAATAAGTCAAGTGGTCTCCGATGCGCTACGCGAGGCTCGGCCATGTCAGGCAAAGGTTCCAACTTGGAACACGATCGCCCACAATATTAGAAGTGAGGCAGCGCGTGCGTAGGCCACAACTGCGGCAATGGGTTGATTCACTCTACGGTCGCGAGCGTGGGATCCAATCGGGGATCGACCCGCTGGTTTCGGATCGCCAGCTCGCTTCGTTCTTGGTGGCGAAAGTAGGCGACCGCGCTCGTGGCGTCGTTACCCTCATGCCTCACGTCTATCGCGGGCGCCGCGTTAGAATCAGAGGCCGTGATTCCCTAGCGCTCGGAAAATCCGTTGCGATTGCAGCAGACGTGTTACTCGACGCAGTCTCCAAACGCGGCATCCAAGTGGGCGATAAATCGACAATTGACATTGGAGCCGTACTTAGAGCTTCGGGAGCCATTCGCAATGTGGGCGAAGGGATCGTAATCGGCAAGCGGACAGCAGTTGGGGCGTACAATGTCATCCTTGGCCAAGGCGGCGTGTATATCGGCGACGACTGCTTGCTAGGACCCGGAGTGCAAATGCACTCCGAGAACCATATCTTCAAGGATCGCGAGATTCCGATCCGCGAACAGGGCGAGCAGCGAAACGCCATCCGCGTGGGTAACGATGTGTGGATAGGCGCGAATTCAGTAGTTCTAGCAGGATCGGTTATCCACGACGGAGCGGTGGTCGCAGCAAACTCAGTCGTCCGGGGAGAGATTGCGGCTTATTCGGTCGTTGCGGGAGCCCCGGCTTCGCAAAAGGGAACTCGCGGGGAGGGCCGTTGAACGTCGTCGTTGTAACTGAATCGCGCGCCTCATGGGGTGCCGAAAAGTCCCTCTTGACTCTCCTCGAGCACTGTCCAGGATGGGTTGACATATCGTTCGTCGTCGGGCGCGCGTCGCCGCTGGTGGCCGACCTGGACAACATGAACGTAAAAGTGCGTGAGACACGGTTTGCCTTCGAGTCCTCTCGCCGAGGATCGAGTATGACGAGCATTGCCGGGTTGCCGGGTCGGGTCTTCTCGTCTGTTCTAAACATCCTCAAGGGTGGCCGGGCGGGCGATGTCATTCTTGTGTTCAGCGTGTGGCAACTTCCCGACGCGCTGATCGCAAAGTTTCTCGGTCGACGACGCCTAATTCTGGATTTTCACGAGACTTTCAGCAATAGGTTCATGACCTTGCTTCTGAAGGTTCTTATCCGGCTTTGCGCGTGGAGAACAATTGCGCCAAGTTTTGCGGTTCTGGAAACGCTGCCTCGGTGGCCCCAAGTGCACGATGCGACGGTAGTTCCACGACCGGTGAGCCTCCTCCCGCAAGCTCGAAGCTTGACCAAGTCCGCGCCCATTGTCATCGCGATTGTTGGACAGGTGGTCGAGCACAAAGGTGTCCGGGAACTGCTGGAGCTACCGTGGGGCGAGACAAGTACCAAACTTCGGATCATCGGCATCAAGTCGAAGCTCACCATGTCTGATTACGAGGCCAAGGTACGTGAGATTGCGGAATCCATCGGCGTTGAGGTCGTTGAACGAACGAACGACCTCGCGGCTGCCCTCGATGGGTGTTCCGCGGTTGTCAACGCTTCCCGGCACGAAGCATTCGGTCGGACGCTAGCTGAGGCAGCTGTGTTGGGGCTTACTCCGATTGCCATAGGCAAAGACGGCCCTGCGGAGGTCATAGGCGAGGTGGGCCACGGACTGATCTTCGAGAATCTCGAACAATTTGAAGTCGCCCTGCTGGACGGCACTTTAGAAAAGCAAATTCGCGAAACTGAGCGTGAGCCTATGGTTTTGCGAGCGCGTGAACTTTTCTCGCCGTCCACTGTTGGTAGAAGGTACTGGGATCTTTTTGGCGCGACGAGTCCTGACACAGTGTCATGAGAACTCTAAAGTCCGACGCGCTTGTCTGGGCAGCAACCTTCTTTGCCGTTGCGATCGGCTCGGTGCTTCTTGCGCATGACCCCGCAGTCACACTCAGCATCCTGGTGGGTGCCTGGGTTGTCGGAGCATGCCTAGGGAGCCCCAGAGTAGCGTGGGTCTCCCTTCTCGTTGCTGTCTCCTTGAACGGCCTCTCGCTCCCAGCCGGCGGAGTAGATGTACGGTTCGAGCTGATTGTTTTACCCGTATTCCTGCTATCAATAGTCGCCAACGGAATACCAATAAGGGTTCCCGCGCGAATACTGTTGCCGGCCGCTGCCTACCTGAGTCTGCTGTTCTTTTCTTCGGCGGCAGTTGCGCCCGTTCCTGCTGCAAGTTTGTGGATCGCTGTGCAGATCGCCGGCGGCGTACTACTATTCGTAGCGGTTCAGTCCTCTCACCTCGATATCGAGCGATGTGTCCGCGACGCGCTTCGCGTGATGGGCGCGATCTGCTCCGTAGCGTTGGCAGCGCTTGCCCTGGCACGTGGTGGTGTTCTGCCACCGGGGCAGTGGGGGGTCGCCGAGGACTTCCGATTGATCGGATTCTCGATCGAGACCAATATCTTCGCGGCTCAGTGCGTGGGGATCGTTGCGGTGGTGCTCGCAGCGCGTCTAAAACTTGAGTCTGGCGACAGGCTCCTGTTCCTCATTGTTTGCGCTGCAGTCGTGCTGGCGGGTACTCGATCCGCGTGGATCGCGCTAGCGGTCGTAATCATCATCTTCGCTTTGAGAGATGTGTTGAAGCGACCAGCGCGACTTCTTGGAGCCGGTCTCATAGGCCTCGGTGGTCTGGTTCTGCTTCCATTAGCAACGTCTCAGAGGCGTCAGGTAAGCGAAGAGTCGCTCACTTGGCGACTGGCGAATCTTACGAACTTCGACAGCGGCACTGGATTCTACCGACTTGAGATCTACCGGCAAGCAGTCGATGAGCTTGGCGAGTGGCCTCGATGGCTTGTGGGATCGGGTGTGAACTCGTACTCACAGTATCACCTCATAGATGCAACCAACAGATATGCGGAATACTTGGGAAACTTCTTTCTCGCGACTCTGTACGACGGCGGTGTGCTAGCCCTCGTGGCGTTCGCCGTCCTTATCTGGTCCGCCATGCGGGAGAACTTTAATGCCGGTCACGTTGGAGTGCTTCTTTCAGTTTTGATCTGCGCCGCCATTACTAACACAATTTGGTTTCAGTTCGCATGGTTGTACTTAAGCGTGGGATTTGCGGCTGCCTCCCATCGAAGTCACAGAAGGGACGAGGCGAGAATCAATGTCTGATTACAAGGTATTTCTTGTCTCGGCCTTTGCCTGCCATCCGGAAATGAGCAGCGAAGCTGGGATTGGTTGGCAGTTTCTCCTCGAGATCTGCGAGTACGCAGCGGAAAACGACGCGCAGGTCATTGCCTTCATGAACCGGCGGTCGGCGGCGGCGACGTCTGTGGCACTTGAGGAACGCGGCATCACTTGCGCGAAGCTAGTCGGGATAGACCCGCCCCGATCTCTAGGATTTTTGCTTGATCCTAGATTGACGCGTTTGGAGTACCTTGCCTGGTTCATCGCGGTCCGCTCAGCCATAAAGAGGTTGGTTTCGCAGGGTTCGCGGTTTTCTGTGGCTTGGCATGTAACATTCGCTTCTGAGCTCCTGCCGGTACCATTTGCTAATCTGGACCTAGGCCGAGGGTTCAAGGTTTGGGGGCCTGTCGGTTCATCCGGCGATTGGCGAGTTTTCTTGTTGAAGCCTCGTGAAGGTCGTTGGCTTGTTGACGCGATGTTGCAATGGTGTCGAAACCAAGTCAGTGTGGCTATCGCGCGTCGGACAGCGCGTGAGATGGACTTGGTGCTTACGCAGAGCCCGCAGCTGAAACTAGCATTGGGTGAGCGGGCGCAGGTCTTCCCGAATCTGGTGATTCCAGCGGATCTGCTGCCTCGCGGAACTCCGTCGACAGAACCGAAGTCAAAGGGAATATCGATCCTGGCGGCCGGCCACCTTGTGCCTAGGAAGCGTTTCGCGCTACTTCTGGGGGCCCTTGCGAGCCCAGAGCTGAAGGATGCGTCACTCACAATCGCGGGTGCGCCGCTTCCTGGTACCAGTGCTTATCTCCCGAGTTTGGCTGAGACTCTTGGTGTGAGAGGACGGGTCAACTTCCTGGGAAAGGTGAATAGGAAGAAATTGCTTGAGTTGATGAGCGAGCATGATGTTTTCGCTCATTGTGCTGCGCGAGAGGGCGCGCCTGGCGTGGTGGGAGAGGCCGCGACCGTTGGAATTCCAATAGTGACGTTCAATCTGACTGGCGCGGCGGCAGTCTTGAGGGCTTCTGGGGGCCATGGGATCGAAGTTGATTCTAGGAATTTTGATATCCACAGGTTGTCGTCTGCACTCGTCGCGGCTGCCGGGATGGGAAGGAATTCAGCACCGCCAGTTTGGGATCAAGATCGGATCCGTACGAAGGTCGAGTTCGTGGTGTCGGGTCGCGGTGACGCCGAGGCGTCCGACCTTGCGTAAATATTCGGTCGCGTCGCTGCGGATAGCTGACCAAGCAGCATGGTCCCTGGCTTTTTTCGCTTTCAACGCGCAATGTTTATCTGCCTTACGCGCGGATCAGTTTGCTGGGTTGGCGACTGCCACTGCGCTCGGGTTCATTGGAGTAGCTATCTCGCGTTCGGCAACTCTCCAAGCAGACATAATTTCAGGAACTAAGCAGCATGTTTTGTCAACAGAGGCTGTGATGGTTCGTTCGGGCTTGAAGGTAAACGCCCTTTTGGGTCTTGCCGTCGGTGGATGCGCCTGGCTGGCCACGTCGCGGTTGGGGGATATTGGTTTCGTCTTCGCTTTTCTGGCCGCAGGTTTGGTGCTCGCAGATTCACCGCGGCAAATTTTAGTTATTGAGGGACGCTACGTATGGTCGTTGTTCCTGGCGGTGGGTCACGCTATTCTCGCGGGATTTGGAGTCCTCTTCTTCCAAGATGACCCGTCAGTGTGGTGGCTGATTGTTTTGTGCTTGCTTTGCTGGGGCGGTTGGATGATCGTCGCTTTAACCCGAGTGCCCCATCTGCGGGAGCGCGCGCCAGCGACGGTTGGACTGCGTCTGAGCCTGGGGCTCGAGGCTTGCTACTTCGGTCTGGCTGGTCAAGTTGGTCTTTTCGCGCTTTACTTCGCGGACGTATCCGACGCGACTGTGGCACTGCGAGTTTCCTACGCTCTCGTCTTCTCGCCTGTGTTCTCACTGCTCCAAGGCCTCGTCCCTCTCATTGTCCGGGAGTTGAATGAACGAATGGTCCAGAGACGCGTCGGGGACGTCCGACGGTTGCTCCGGCGTGTGTCTGCATCGGTCTTTTTCTTATCCCTTTTAGCGGGGGGTTTGGGTTGTATCGTGGTGCCTCGTTTCTGGGCTGTCGACTCCAACCTCTTCTTGGCGTTTCTTCCGGTTGTTGGATTGTCGCTAGTTGCGGCACAGGTGTTGGAACTTTACGTCACCTCAATCCGAATGCTCGAAGTGAGCAAGGGATTGCACGCTGAACGGACAGCCTTGGCGGCGGGGGATATTGTGCTCCAACTCGCGTCAGTTTTGATAATGGGTCCTCTTGGTCTTGTTTCCGCGATTGGCGTTGGAGCCCTCGTTCGTCTTCTGCTGGTGATGCGCTATGGCCGGCGTATGCGGAAGCGCTGAAAACGCGTTGGCGCGCCGCGCTTCTTGGGCGACGGTCGAGGCACTCAAGTCGCAGGCGTGAGTAGCTCGGCAGCGCCCTGGCTCAGGTCGGGGCACCGGGAGGGGTGAGACCGGCGTGCCTGCGATGCCGTCGCTTGGGTGACACGCGATTCGGTCCACAAAGCGGCAAACTCGGGGCGTTGAATTTTCCGGCGGTCGAATGTTCCAGTGTGGCACCCGCTGGTGCGATGCGGATCGGCGGCGCGACTCTTTGTATCAGGGGGTTTGCGTCTGCGAGTTGCGAGGCATGTCAGCGAGAGGCGGATTCACGTAGCTGGAACCCCAAGATTGGTGTCGGATTTGTAAGGAGTCCGTGATTCGTGAAGTGGTCATTCTGGGGGCGTCCGAGAAGTTTGGACTGCGCTATCTCCGCTGTTTCCGCATAGCTGGTCATTATCCCAATATGAGGAATTCTATTCCGGCATGTCTTCCACTCGCATGTGCCTCGCCCCTCAACTGCAATGGAATTGCAACTGGTCCAGCTGGCAGTCTGGTCGTGCCTAATCCCGACTGACTCTGACGGTCGTTGCGACTGTTTCGATGTAGAGGTCGACCACTTCCGACCATGTGTATCGTTCCGCAGCTCGAGCTCGCACGGCGCGGCTTACACTGAGCCGACGGTCCGCGGAAGCAAGTAAAGAGGCAGCGGCAGAAGCGATCTGTCGCGGGTCGGGTTCGACAAGTGTCGCCGCACCCGCGAGCACCTCCGCGTTGTACACGGTGTTGCGAGCGACGATTGGCGCGCCGCAAGCCATTGCTTGCACAAGTGCGGGGTTTGTGCCGCCGACGCTGTGGCCGTGAAAGTATGCACCTGCGTGTTGCCAGAGTCCGTGTAGCAATTGGTCGTTGCTCACATGACCCAACCACTTGAACTTTTCGTGGCGTTCAGAGAGCTCGCGGGCGCGGGCCTCCAGTTCGGGAGATCCCGTGCCCAGGACCACGACGGAGTTCTCACGAGAAAGTTCGTCAGCCGCGTCAAAGAACTCGCCTACACTGTTTTCCGGAACAAATCTGGCGACTACCAAAACGTACTCGCCAGACCTGACCATGTCGGGGCACGGAAGCCTTCCGACTTCGTCGCCGCCGTACGGAATGAATGTTCCGGTTCGATTGAACTCCCGTGCCCAGTAGTCGCCAATGGCCTCGGCGTCGAAGATCAACTCATCGGCAAATCGTGCGGTGAGTTTTGCCCCCGTGTAGAAGACGCGCTTTCCGAGCTTGCTCCACTTCGCGCGTTCCCATTCGATCCCGTCGACATTGACAACTGTCGGAATGCGAAACAGCTTCAGCAGGGGTAGCCAATATCCGTTAGCCACGTTCATGATCAAAGCGACTTGTTGACGTTTCGCAATGGCATGCAGCACGGCAGTAAGTCCGTAGGTCAGTGTGCTGAGCGCGTTCCGGTTCAGTCCCTTAGTCTCAACAGGCTTGACTCTTGGATCGTTGGCTGGGTCGTCGGGCTTCGTGCTGCCAGGACGTCCATAGACAGTCACGTCCCAACCTTGGTCGGCGAACGCAGGCGCTATTCGGCGCACGGCTGTCTCAAAACCTCCGTAGTAGCTTGGATAGCCGCGTGTGCCGATGATCGCTACTCGCAGTGGCTTGGTGCCCACGTTCTTCAGCGCCTCCCTCAGTTGTCGTCCAGAGCAGTGTGTCGTGTCGGGAAGGCCCCATGTGCGGAGTTTGTTGGATCGCAGCGCTAGTGCGCCGTGACTTCGCTCTCGACCATGCCCTTGATCAGGGTCTCGAACGAGGTGGTGGCCTCCCAATCGAGATGGGCACGGGCCTCGCTTGAGTCGCCCACAAGGTGGTCGACCTCGGATGGCCTGAGGTGCTCAGCATCGGTGGCAACGTGCGCCGCCCAGCCGTTGATGCCGACATGGGCGAAAGCAATCTCTAGCACGTCTCGAACCGTGTGCAGCTCGCCCGTCGCGATCACGAAGTCACGCGGTTCGTCCTGCTGCAGCATCAGCCACATCGCTTCGACGTAGTCGCCCGCGAACCCCCAGTCCCGTGCCGCGTCGAGATTGCCGAGCCGGATCTCGTCCTGCAGCCCCAGGCTGATGCGTGCAACGGCCTGGGTGATCTTCCGCGTGACGAACTCGGGGCCACGGCGCGGCGACTCGTGGTTGAAGAGGATGCCCGCCGAGGCGTGCATCCCGTACGCCTCGCGGTAGTTCACCGTCATGTGGTGCGCGAAGGCCTTGGCCGCGGCGTACGGGGAGCGGGGGTAGAAGCGGGTGGTCTCGGTCTGTGGCGTCTCCTGCACCTTGCCGAACATCTCGGAGCTGGACGCCTGGTAGAAGCGGATGCGGTTGTCCGGGTCGTGGAGGCGGATGGCCTCGAGCACGTTCAGGGCTCCCTGGCCCGTGACGTTGCTGGTGTGGAGTGCGCTCCGGAAGGAGTGGGCGACGAAGGAGACAGCGCCCAGGTTGTAGACCTCGTCGGGGTCGCTGGCCTTCAGGGCGCGGGCGATGCTGGCGAAGTCGGTGAGGTCGCCCTCGTGGAGGACGATCTCGGGGGAGATCTCCTCGACGAGCACGCGCTTGGGGTTGTTCTGCCCGCGGATCAGGCCATGGACCTGGTAGCCCTTCGACAGGAGAAGCTCCGAGAGATACAGCCCGTCCTGACCGGTGATGCCGGTGATGAGGGCGCGACGCGACGACATGGCGAGGATTGTGCCAGTGGTGCTGTCGTGTTCGGCTTCCCCCGGTCCGGAGACGACGATGGCCCACCCCGCGGGGGGTGGGCCATCGCGACGCTCAGGTTAGAGCTGCTTGTGCTGCCCCGCCTGTCCCTGGTTCGCCAGCAGGTCGCGGATCTCGGTCAGCAGCGCGATGTCCTCGGGCGTGCCGGGCTCCTCCGTGGGGTCCGGGAAGAATCGCTCCTTGGCCCGCGTGTAGGGCATCACGATCGCGAAGTAGACGACCGCTGACAGGATGACGAAGGCGATGAGGGCCGTCAGCCAGGGACCGACCGAGATGCCCTCGGGGCGATAGGTCGAGAAGTCCGGCTGCCCGCCCACCTTGCCGACGAGGTCCATGATCAGGGCAACGGTCGCGGTCACCACCGTCGCGAAGGCGCCGCCCATGATGAACGCGACGGCGAGCTCGATGAGGTTGCCGCGCAGCAGGAAGTTCTTGAATCCGGTCATCCTCAGCTCCTAGGTCCCGAGGCCCCGGTGTCGGGGCGGTCGGCTCACGACCCTAGTTCGTGAACGCGATGGTGAGGAAGTGGTGGACGGCTGCTCCGGCCAGCGTCACAGCGGTGTCGCGCGGCGCCGCGACCACCACCAGGCGGCCGCCCAAGCCCGCGGCGCCGACGTCACCGTCGTCAGGTGGGAGCGCCACCACGCGGACGTCGCGGGCCGCGGTGCGCGTCGTACCGCTCTCCGCGTCCGTCGCCAGCACGTCCACGACGTCGCCGACGCCGAGCAGCGAGGCGACGCCGGCGTCGGGGAGGCGGATCGGCACCGTCACCTCGCCCTCGGCCGGCGCCAGCGCGCTCGCGCCCACGATCCGCCGGGAGGTGAGGGGCTCGCGCGCGTCCACCGGGGCGGCGACCACCGCTCCCACGAGCTCGTCGACCGCGAGGCGGCCCGGGGGGTGCGGCCTCGGGCGGTACGGCGACCGTGACGAGGTCCGCCGCCTCGAGGACCGTGCCTGCCGCCAGGGGCGACGCGGCGACGACGACGGCGCTGCTGGCCGGGGGAGCGGGACGCAGGGCCGCCACCGTCGCGCCCACGGCGAGCAGCGCGCACGCCGCGGCCAGCCACCGGCGGCGACGTGAGAGCGCATGACGGACGGAGCGCAGCCGCTGGGCGGGCGACGGCCGCGTCGACGTGGAGGGATCCGAGACCATGGCGACGACGCTAGGCGGCGAGCGCGGTGTGCGCGGTGCCTCATCCACAGGCCGCGGCTGGCGCCGTCGGGTTCCCTAGGATCGGGGGATGACCTGGGTACGCCGCTGCTGCGCTCTCGCGCTGCTCGTCGGCGCCACCGCGTGGCTCGCCTTCGCCGTCACCGCGGCGCACTCCTCCGAGTCGAAGATCCTGCTGGCGGTGGGCGGCGGCCACGGCGTCGTCGCCAGCGACCTCCCGCGCGCGCTCGTCTGGGTGCTCGTCGCGGCGCTCAGCGTGCGCGCGATGCGCTGAGCCCCGTCAGGCCGACGCGGACGACGACGAGGTCGACGACGTGCTGCTGCTCGACGAGCCGGACGAGCCGGACGAGCTCGACGTGGCGGACGTCGTGGAGCTGCTCGACGACGAGCTGTCGCTCTTCGTGGTGGTCGAGCTCGACGACGTACCGCTGCTCGAGGACGTGTCCGTGCCGCGGCTGTCGTTGCGGTAGAAGCCCGAGCCCTTGAACACCACGCCGACGGCGTTGAAGAGCTTGCGCAGCTTGCCGTGGCACTCGGGGCACGCGGTGAGCGCGTCGTCCGAGAACTTCTGGACCTGCTCGAAGGAGTGACCGCACTCGGTGCAGGCGTACTGGTAGGTGGGCACGTGAGACCTCCGGAGAACGTGACGTCGAGCGAGAGATTGGCACTCTCGAGCCTCGACTGCCAAGTCTAGGCGGCGACCGGAGGTCGGCGCTCACCACTCCAGGAGGTCGGCCTCCGCTAGCTCGGTGAACTCACGGCAACCGCACGCCTCGGTGCACCCGTGGGGCGCGCGCGCTTCGTGGAGGAAGGCGAGGTGATCGCAGGAGCAGCGCTGCTCGTGCGGCAGGTTGACGGCCATGGGGGTGACTATGACCACTCCGCGGCCGTTTGTAACCTCCCCGGATGGAAGTCGGCGCGGATCTTGCGCAAGCCCTCAGGACTTGCTCAGGACCTGCGGAAACCCACGACCCGGTGGGGCATGCAGGCCAGCACGAGGGCTGCGATCCAGCCCAGCGCGGTCCAGCCCAGCAACAGGTTGATCCAGAAGACGCCCCAGGCGTTCTGCTTGCCGCGGAGGGCGGCGATCATCCAGGGCACCATGTAGCCCAGGGTCAGGACCGCCACGACGATGCTGACGATCGAGCTCGCCGGGCGGCCCTTCTTGTCGGTGACGACGGCATCCATGTCGTCATCCTCCCCGACGGGTGGTGGAGATCAGACGGTGATGGTGCCGGTGACCGCGCCGGTGCGGCTGTCGACGACCTCGAGCATGAGGCCGTCGCCCGAGAGCGGCAGCTTCACGATGGTGGTTCCCGGAGCGACGTCGCAGTTGAGGAACGCGCCGTCGCCCGAGGGCATCGACGCCAGGACCAGGGCCTCGAAGGCCCGGTTGGACGAGATGGTGAGCGTGCTGCCCTCGGCAGCGAGAAATACGCGCATGGTGTGCTCCCGTGATTCCGACGACGGACCCCAGATCCGTCGTTCCCTCTCCCTGAGAGGAGTCTGAGCCCTACCCGGCGGTACGACTGCATCGAGCGTGTAAACAGTGCGTGACGCCGGGCGGCGGGCGGTAAAAAACGAATACCCCGGAACGGTATCAATTATTGGGCGTGCTCGCACCAAGCGATTCCGTCGACGGTCAGCGCCCCGTCGACCGCCCGGTCGTGGGGCTCGGCCGGCACGGGCAGCCCGACCTCCTCGGGGTGGAGCACGACGAGGAGCGGCGCGTGCGGCGCCGCCGCGCCGAGGGCCCGGTCGTAGGCGCCCCCGCCCCGCCCCAGGCGCATCCCGTCGGGCCCCATCGCCAGGCCCGGCAGGAGCACCAGGCCGGCGCGCGCGAGCCCGTGCGGCGCCTCGGCCGGCTCGAGCAGCCCGCGCTCGGCGGCGACGAGGGCGTCGTGCGCGACGTACCGGCCCCACGTCATCGACCAGTCCCGCCGCAGCGCGGGGAGCAGGACCTCGACCCCGCGCGCCACGAGCGCGTCGAGGAGGGGGAGGGTGCGCGGCTCGCTGCCCACCCCGACGTACGCCGCGACGCACCCCCCGGCGGCGACCACGGCCGCCAGCGGCTCGGTGCGGAGGGCGGCCTCGGCGAGCGCGGCCCCGTGGGCCGTGCGGCCCTCCTCGGACCGCTGCGCGCGCCACCCGAGGATCTCGCGCCGGAGGGCCCGCTTGGCCTCCCGCGCCCCACCCGTCGGGACGGGTTGTGCAGGAGGATGTGTGGTCGGCACCGAACAAGCCTACGATCGCGCTCATGGGTAGCCCTGGCCTGAAGAAGGCGGCCGCGAAGATGCGTGACGCCGGTGTCGACGAGACCGCCGTGGAGGTGTTCGCGCACTACTACCGCCTGCTGGAGCACGGCGAGACCGGCATGATCGCGGAGGACACGATCGAGCCGCTCGACATGCCGGCGCTGGCCGACGTCGACGTGGACGAGGCGGCCGCCGCCGAGGCGCTCGCCGCGACCGTCGTCATCAAGCTCAACGGTGGCCTCGGCACGTCGATGGGCATGGACCGCGCGAAGTCGCTGCTCTGCGTGCGCAAGGGCCTCTCGTTCCTCGACATCATCGCGCGGCAGACGCTGCGGCTGCGGGAGCGGTACGACGCGCGCGTCCCCCTCGTCTTCATGAACTCCTTCCGCACGTCGGCGGACACGCTGGCGGCCCTGGAGCGGTACGACGCGCTCCCCGTCGACGGCCTGCCGCTGGAGTTCCTCCAGAACAAGGAGCCCAAGCTCCGGGTCAGCGACCTCGAGCCCGTCGAGTTCGCCGGCGACCCCGACCTCGAGTGGTGCCCGCCCGGGCACGGCGACATCTACACGGCGCTGCTCGGCACCGGCCTGCTCGACGAGATGATCGCGCAGGGCTACCGCTATGCGTTCGTCTCCAACTCCGACAACCTCGGCGCCGTCGCCGACCCGCGGGTGGCCGGCTGGTTCGCCTCCTCGGGTGCCCCGTTCGCGATCGAGGCCGTGCGCCGCACGGCGTCCGACCGCAAGGGCGGCCACTTCGCGCGGCGCAGCTCCGACGGACGCATCATCCTGCGCGAGACGGCGCAGACCCGTGACGAGGACAAGGACGCGCTGGCCGACCTCGACCGCCACCGGTTCATGTCGACCAACAACCTGTGGTTCGACCTCCACGCCATGAAGAAGACGCTGACCGAGCGCCAGGGCGTGCTCGGCCTCCCGCTCATCCGCAACGTGAAGAACGTCGACCCGGCCGACTCCTCGACCGAGAAGGTCGTGCAGATCGAGACCGCCATGGGTGCCGCCATCGAGGTGTTCGAGGGCGCCCAGACGATCGAGGTCGGCCGCGACCGGTTCATCCCGGTGAAGACGACCAACGACCTGCTCGTGCTGCGCAGCGACATCTACGCGATCGGCGACGACTTCGTGCTCGACCAGGTGGCGACCGACGTGCCGTTCGTCGACCTCGACGGCGACGTCTACAAGCTGGTCGGCGACTTCGACCGCCGCTTCCCCGAGGGTGCCCCGTCGCTGAAGGAGGCCACGGCGCTGCGCGTCCGCGGCGACTGGACCTTCGGCAAGGGCGTCACCGTCAAGGGCGAGGTCGAGCTCGACGAGGCTCCTTCGGCGCAGCGCCTCGACCCGGGTACCGTGCTCGGAGGCTGACCTCGCCCGAGGGCAGCCCGCCCGTCCGCCGAACCGAGGAGCCTGATGCCTGACGCGACCTCCCTGATCGGCGTACCGGAGTTCTTCGAGCGCGTGATGGACGTCGTCCACCCGCTCGCGCCGATGTCGCACTCGCTGCAGGAGGCCTCCGGGCTGGCGTGTGCCGAGGACGTGGCGGCGCCGGTGGCGCTGCCGTCGTTCGACAACGCGGCGATGGACGGCTACGCCGTGGTCGCCTCCGACGTCGTCACCGCGAGCGAGGACCACCCCGTCCACCTGCCCGTCGTGGGCGAGATCGGCGCCGGCCAGGCGCGGATCATGGCGCTCAGCCCCGGCACCGCCGCCAAGATCATGACCGGCGCCCCCGTGCCGGCCGGCTGCGACACCGTCGTGCCCTACGAGTGGACCGACCGCGGCGTCGCCCAGGTGCGCATCGAGCGCGCCCCCGCCGTGGGCCAGCACATCCGCAACCGCGGCGAGGACGTCGCGGCCGGCGAGGTCGTCGTCTCCGCCGGCACCGTGCTCGGCCCCCGCCAGATCGGCCTGCTCGCCGCCGTCGGCCGCTCCCACGTGCTCGCCCGGCCCCCGCCCGCGCGTCGTGGTCGTCTCCACCGGCTCCGAGCTGCGCGACCCCGGCGACGAGGTCGGCCACGACTCGATCTACGACGGCAACTCCTACATGCTCGCCGCCGCCGCGCGGGCCGCCGGTGCGGTGTCCTACCGCGTCGGCATCGTGCCCGACGACCCGGGCGCCTTCCTCGAGGCCGTGCACGACCAGCTCGTGCGCGCCGACCTCGTCATCACCTCCGGCGGCGTCAGCGCGGGCGACTACGACATCGTCAAGGCCGCGCTCGGCTCGGCCAGCTCCGGCGCTGACGTCTGGTTCGGCGGCGTCGCCATGCAGCCCGGCAAGCCCCAGGGCGTCGGCGTCATCGGCGACGACCAGACGCCGATCGTCACGCTGCCGGGCAACCCGGTCTCGGCCTACGTGTCCTTCGAGGTGTTCGTGCTCCCCGCGATCCGCAAGCTCATGGGGCTGGCGCCCTACGCGCGGCCGCTGCGCCGGGCCGCGCTGACCCACCCGATCTCCTCGATCGCCGGTCGTCGTCAGTTCCTGCGGGGCGACTACTCCGTGCCCACCGGCGTCGGCGGCAACGTCGCGCGCAGCGCCAGCGTCACGCCCGTCGGGGGCCACGGCTCCCACCTGCTGGGCGACCTCGCGGCCTCCAACGCCCTCATCGTCATCCCCGAGAGCGTCACGCACGTCGAGGCGGGCCAGCCCGTGCACGTGCTCGCCCTCGACGAGCAGTTCTGAGGTCACCCGTGACGACACCGCCCGAGGGCTCTCGCCTCACCCACGTCGACGAGCGCGGCTCCGCGCGCATGGTCGACGTCTCCGCGAAGACCGTCACGACGCGCAGCGCGACCGCCACCGGCCGCGTGCTGGTGTCGCCGACCGTCGTCGGCCTCCTGCGCGGGGAGGGCGTGCCCAAGGGCGACGCGCTCGCCGTGGCCCGCATCGCCGGGATCATGGGCGCCAAGCAGACCCCCGCTCTGATCCCGCTCTGCCACCCGCTCGCGCTGTCCGGCGTCACCGTCGACCTCGAGGTCACCGACGAGGCCGTGGAGATCAGCGCGACCGTGCGCACCGCCGACCGCACCGGCGTCGAGATGGAGGCGCTCACCGCCGTCTCCGTCGCCGCCCTCACCGTGGTCGACATGGTCAAGGCCGTCGACAAGCTCGCCGTCATCACCGACGTGCGCGTCGAGGCCAAGTCCGGGGGCAAGTCGGGGGACTGGACCCGATGAGCTCCGCCGCCGGGCTCCCCGCCGCCGTCGTCGTCGCCTCCAACCGCGCCGCCGCCGGCGTGTACGACGACACCACCGGCCCGCTGCTCGTCGAGGCCCTCCGGGCCTGGGGCTTCGTGACGGACGAGCCCGTCGTCGTACCGGACGGGGCTCCCGTCGGGGAGGCCATCGGCAGCGCCGTACGGGCGGGAGCGCGGGTCGTGCTCACCACCGGCGGCACGGGTCTCACGCCCACCGACCGCACGCCCGAGGTGACCCGCCCCCTGCTCGACCGCGAGGTGCCCGGCATCGCCGAGGCCATCCGCGCCGCCGGGGTGGCCAAGGGCGTGCCCACCGCCGTGCTGTCCCGCGGGCTCGCCGGCGTCGCGGGCCACTGCCTCGTCGTCAACCTCCCCGGCTCCCGGGGCGGGGTGAAGGACGCGCTCGGCGTGCTCGCCGACGTCGTGCCCCACGCCGTCGACCAGATCGGCGGCGGCGACCACCCGCGCACCGGTGACTGAGATGCGGTGGAGCCACGCTGCGGCCTGGCCTGCTCGCATCGTCGATCCCGACCCCGCCACCGGCCTCGTGCTGCGCTCGATGCGGATGCGCGACGCCCAGGCCTGGCGCGACGCGCGGGAGCGCAACCGCGACTGGCTGGCCCCGTGGGACGCGACCGCGCCGCCCGGCGCCGAGACCGACACGCCCCTCACCCTGCGGCGCGGGCTCCGGCAGCTGCTGCGGCTCGCCGACCGCGGCGAGGCGATGCCGTTCGTGCTCGAGGTCGACGGTGCGTTCGGCGGCCAGGTGACCGTCAACAGCGTGCTGCGCGGCTCGGCACAGTCCGCGTCGATCGGCTACTGGATCGACCAGCGCTTCGCGGGCCGCGGGCTCGTGCCGCGCGGCGTCGCGCTCGCCGTCGACCACTGCTTCGGGCCCGGGCGCCTGCACCGCGTGGAGATCGCGATCCGGCCCGAGAACTCGAGCTCGCTGCGCGTGGTGGAGAAGCTGGAGCTGCGGGAGTTCGGCTACGCGCCGCGCTACCTCCACATCGACGGCGACTGGCGCGACCACCGGCTCTACGCCATCACGCCCGAGGAGTGCCCCGGAGGTCTGCGCACCCGGCTGGCGTGAGCCGAATTCTCCCTGGTCACACCAGTTGTCAAGCGACACACCAGTCCACCTCCCGAACTCGCGCGCTCCGCGCTCGTAGCCTCGGCTCGTGGATCTGAGCGGTGTCATCTTCGCGGCGGTCGCCCTCGCGTGGGCGGCCTACCTCATTCCCCAAGCCCTCAAGCACCACGACGAGGCCGTCCAGACCCGCTCCGTGGAGCGCTTCTCGGCGACGATGCGGGTGCTCGTGCGCCGCGGTGCCGCGTCGGGTGCCAGCGGCTCCGGCCAGGCGGCCGAGGAGGTCGTCGAGCCCGTAGCTGCGCCCACCCCTGCGCAGCTCCGGGCCCGTCGCGCCGCCGCCCGCCGCGCCATGCAGCGCCGCCGTCGCGTGCTCGGCGTGCTCGTCACGCTGCTCGTCGCCGGTGTCGTCCTGGCGGTGACCGGCGTGATCGCACGCGGGTACGTCGCCGCCCCGGTCGTGCTGCTCGGCGCCTGGCTCGTCACCTGCCGGGTCATGGTCAAGGGCGAGCTCGCCGCGTGGAACCAGGCCCGGGGCGTCGTGCCCGTCGTGGTGACCCGCTCCACCGAGGTGCCCAACGCCGCCAGCAGCGAGGCGGACCTCGTCGCCGGTCTCGAGGGGTACGACGACGGTGGCGCCCACCTGCTCGAGGCCAACGCCGAGACGGGCCTGATCTCCGCCGTGTCCGCCGAGGGAGCCACCGAGCTCTCCCGGGCGCACACGCCGGGCGACCCCGCCGAGACGCGGGACCCGCGCACCCTCTGGGACCCGGTCGCGGTGCCGCTCCCGACGTACGTCAGCAAGGACCACGCCGCCGCCCGCGAGCTCCCCGCCTTCGACTTCGACGACACGGGCGTCTTCTCCTCGGGCCGCGACCAGGCCGACTCGGAGCTGGTCCGCCGCGAGCGCGCGGAGGCCGAGGAGCGGCGTACCGCCCAGCAGGCCGAGCTCGACGACCACCGCCGGGCCGTCGGTCACTGATCCTTTCCCCTCCCGGTCGCGGTGCGAGGCCTGCGGAAAGTGACGGCCTCCCACCACGACCCGGTGGGGGTGAAGCGGTCCGGACCCGAATTCGGACCGGGACGACGGTGGTGCTAACGTTTCTCCTCGCGTCACCACGGTGACGCACTGGGGCTGTGGCGCAGTTGGTAGCGCGTCTCGTTCGCATCGAGAAGGTCAGGGGTTCGAATCCCCTCAGCTCCACCACCACGAAGGCTCCGCCGGTTACGGCGGGGCCTTCAGTGCTTTTCGGACCCCTCTGTCTCCGTGCCCGAGCCGGGGTCCGGATCGGATCGATCGTTCCCGCGGGTGATTGACGTCACAGCCAGGTGGCCCTACCTTGAACTGATATCAGTTCACGATTCCTCCTCTGACAGGAATGCAGCCTGTGACCACGTTCCGCGAGATCCTCGAGCGCTACTTCTCCGCCCTCGAGTCGGCCGACTTCGAGGCTGCCACCCGGTGCTTCACCGAGGACGCGGTCTACTCCCACCCGCCGTTCCCGGAGGAGGGCGCCGACGGGCCGCGTCACGAGTCCGTCGGCCGATCCGAGCTGCTGGCGGTCTTCGAGCGCCGAGGTCCGCGCACCCTCCGTCACCGCGTCGACACCGTGCTCGACGACGGCCGCACGGGCCTGGCCTCCGGGGTGGTCCACGACGGTGGCGTCGTCGTCATGTCGTTCGTGGCCCAGGCCGAGCTCGACGCGACCTCGGGCCTGATGGCGCGGTACGCGGCGTACGTCAGCGTGCCGGCCGTCTGGGCGCAGGAAGGCTCCGCGGCGTGAGGATCGCGGGCGGTCTGGCCGTCGTCACCGGTGCCGCGAGCGGGATCGGAGCGCACGTGGCGAGCGAGGTCGTCCGTCGCGGCGGCCGCGTGGTGGTGGCTGATCGCGACCGTGCCGGTGCCGAGCAGCACGCCGCGTCGCTCGCCGGGGCGCACGCCGCCGAGGTCGACGTCACCGACGCAGCGGCCTGCATGACGCTGGCCGCCGACGTCCACGCCCTGCACGGGCCGGTCGACCTCCTGGTCGCCAACGCCGGGCTCATCCGGCCCGGCTCGACCTGGACGACCCCCCTGTCGACCTGGCGCACCGTCCTCGACGTCAACCTGCTCGGCGCCGTCCACACCCTCGCCGCCTTCCTCCCCGACATGGTCGAGCGCGACGCGGCCGGCGGCCGTGGTCCTGACCGCGTCGGTGGCCGGCCTCACCGCCGCGCCCGGCTTCGCGGCCTATGCGGCCAGCAAGCACGCGGTGGTCGGACTGGCCGAAGGACTGCAGGTCGAGCTGGCCGAGGCGGGTGCGGACCACGTGCGGGTCAGCGTGGTGTGCCCGGGCGGGGTGGACACCGCCATCTGGCGCAGCGCCGGCCCCGCCGCCCCCGGGCTCGACGAGGTCGCCCGCCGTCGCTTCGCCGCGGTCGGCGGTCCCCGCACCGACCAGGCGGACCCGGCCGCGATCGCCCGCCTGACCCTCGACGCGGTCGAGGAGGGCCGCTCCTGGGTCGTGCCGATCGAGCCGCACCACCGCGAGGCGCTCGCCTCTCGTGCCCACGACCTCGCCGCCGCCGCGGCGGCCGACGGCGGCCTCGTCTACGGACGCTGACCCCCCGCTCCTCCCCATCCACCGACGCATGCAGGAGACCACGATGAAGAAGCGAACCCCCGTCACCCTGACCGCCGCCCTGGTGGGCGTCGGCCTCCTCGCCGCAGGCTGCGGGTCGAGCCAGCCGACGGCGTCCGGACCGGTCGACGGCGACTGGGACGCCGTCGTGGCGGCCGCCGAGGAGGAGGGCTCGGTGCTGCTCTACTCCACGCAGCACCCGGACAACCTGGCCCGGCTCGAGACCGCGTTCGAGGCGGCGTACCCCGACATCGACCTCGAGTTCGTGCGCGGCACCGACGTCGAGATCACCCCGCGGGTCGAGACGGAGGCGCAGACCGGGCGGGGGATGGCCGACGTCCACATGACCTCCGACCCCGCCTGGGCCGAGCGTGCGGCGGAGTCCGGTGACCTCTCGACCCCGGTCGTCGGCCCGTCGTTCGACGACCCCGACTACGACCGTGCGGCCAGCATCATGGAGGACAAGCTCTTCCTCGCGGGGGCGGCCGTGATGGCGATGGGGTGGAACACCGACGCGGTGCCCGAGGGCCTCGACGACGTCGAGGACATCCTCGACCCGCGCTTCGAGGGCAAGGTCGGTGTCGTCGACCCGGCGGGCTTCGCCTCCGTGGTCGACGAGTACCGCTTCTTCGACGCCAACTGGGGCGACGGCGACTTCAACGAGCGGCTGGCCGACCTCGAGCCGCGGGTCTACCCCAGCGTCCTCGGCATCGCCCAGGCCCTGGCCTCGGGCGAGATCGAGGTGACGCCCATGGTCGCCCCGCTCGTGCGCGAGGGCGACACGGGTGCCCCGGTGGACTGGGCACTGCCCGACCCCGCCTGGGGCGTGCCGATGTACGCCCACGTCCTCGCGGCATCGCCGCACCCCAACGCGGCCCAGGTGCTCGCCGACTTCATGGTCGGGCCGGAGGGCCAGGAGGCGCTCTCCCTGGGCTACGGCAGCGTCCTCGGCAGCGTCGAGTCGCCCATCACCCGGGCCCAGGACATCCCGTTCCCCGACACGGACTCGCTCACCTCGGAGTCGGTCGCGGCCTACCAGACCGAGTGGGAGCAGCTCTTCCGCTGAGGGTGGTCGGGCGCGGGGCGGTCCTCACCAGGGGACGGTGGCGCCCCGGTGGTCCACGTAGTGCAAGCCGCTGCGTCCGGAGAACGTCTCCACGACGTCGGCCAGACCGCTGGTGCTCGCCTCGACGGACAGGCCCGCGTCCGGGCCGCCCATCTCGGTCCGCACCCAGCCCGGCGCCAGGAGCAGCAGCGTGCGCGGGTCGTCGGCGTGGCGGGCCGCGAAGCTACGCATCAGCTGGTTGAGCGCGGACTTGCTGGCCCGGTAGATCTCCCACCCGGTCACGCGGGTGTTGTTCGTGATGCTGCCCTGGCCCGATGACGTGACCGCGAGGACGCCATGGGGGGTGACCAGGTCGCGGAACTGCTCGACGAAGCGCATCGGGCTGAGCGCGTTGGTCAGCATGAGGCGCTCGAACGTCGCGGTCGAGACCTCCGCCACCGTCTCCCACCGGTCGTGGGTGATGCCGGCGTTGACCAGCACCAGGTCGAACCGTGCCCCGTCGAGCCGCTCACGCAGGGCGGACACCTGTGCGGTGTCGTTGATGTCCACGTGCTCCAGGCGCAACCGGTCGCCCACGCGGTCGGCCGCGTGGGCCAGGTTCCCGCCGGATCCCACCCGCTGGGTCGCCGTCACCGACCACCCTCGCTCGAGGAACCGTTCGGTCAGGCCCAGGCCGATGCCCCGAGAGGCCCCGACGATCAGTGCGTGCTTGTCGCTCATGGCTCACCTTCCGCTCATCGTCTGTTGAGTGAAGCGTAGGTCATCCTGCTCAACAGTTGTAGAGTCAGTTCGTGACCACAGCAGAGAAGCCGAGTCGAGCAGCGCAACGCGCCGCGAGTGCCCGCCGCATCCTCGACGCGGCGCGCGAGGAGTTCGCTGCCCACGGCTACGACAAGGCGACGATCCGCGCCATCGCCTCCCGTGCCGGCGTCGACCCGGCCCTGGTGATGCAGCACCACGGGTCGAAGGCGGCCCTGTTCCGCAGTGCGGTGCAGCTGACCGGACGCACGGTGGACGACGTCGACGCCCACCTCCGCGAGGTCGTCGACGCGCGCCTCGACGGGCTGCCGCCCGAGCTCCACGCCCTCGTGCGGTCGATGCTCACCGTGCCGGAGGCGTCGGAGTCCATGCGGGCCTACCTCGACGAGCGCGTGGTCAACCTCGCCGGCGCCCTGCAGGGTCCTGATGCCGAGGCGCGAGCCGCGCTCGCCGTGTGTGCGCTGCTGGGGTTGACGATCGGGAAGCACTTCCTCCACCTCGACGTCTTCGACCGCATCCCGGAGGCCGACGTGGCACGCGTGGCCGGTGCTCGGCTGTCGGGGCCAGGCGGCTGACCCCCGCAACGACCGACGGGGTCAGGACGCGAGGCTCAGCGGCACCGCGCCTCGAGCCACCTCACCGCGAAGGCGCAGATCGCGGCGGCGTCGACCACGAGGGTGCGGGCCGCGCCCACCTGACCGAGCCGGTGCGGGTGCTCCGCGACGAACCCCCGCACGACGTCGGCGAAGTAGTCCTCCGCGAGGCCGTCGACGACCGGCACGCTCGTGTCGAACTCCTCGACCATCCGCCAGGTGACCTGGCCGTCGACGAGCAACGGCACCTCGTAGTGGATGACGCGCTTGCCCGGGACGTCGGCGAGGGCCTCGGCGTGGTGCAGGAGCGTCATGGTGTCCCAGGGGGCGCCGAGCATGACCACCTTCCCGCCGGCGGCGACGAGGCGGGCGAGGGGCGAGCCCGCGCCGTACCCGTGGTCGAGGGGGTGGTCGCGCGTGAACGCCTCGGCCTCGGCGCCGATCGCTGCCACGGACGCACCGGGGCTGCCGCTGCGGCGGGCGTCGGGCCACGTGCGCAGGAACTCCGGCAGGGTGCCGTTGTCGCGGTGGGCGCGCGACGTCGCGGCGTCGAAGGGCGGCACGTGGGGGCGCCACGCGGCCGGGACCCGTCCGGTGGCGTCGAGGAGCACGTCGTAGCGCGCGTCCCAGTCGGTGTAGGCCAGCACCGTGCCGCCCGGCGAGACGGCGTCGAGCAGTCCTCCGACCACCGCGTCGGGGCCGTTGAGCAGCGGGCCGACGCCGCCGAGCGCGCCGTGCGCCATGACGACGTCGCCGGGCGACAACCCGAGGTCGCGGAGCTGGGCGGCGACGTCCGCGCGGGTCACGAAGGCGGGGGTGCTCACGGCGGGATCATCCCCCGGGGCGGCCCTCAGAGCAGGCCGTGACGGCGCGCGACGTTCGCGGCCTGCACGCGGTTGGCGACCCCCAGCTTGGCCATCGCGCCCTTCATGTAGGACTTCACGGTCTGCTCCGTCAGGCCGAGCCGGTGCGCCACGGCGGCGTTCGACAGTCCCTCGCCCGCGCCGCGCACGACGTCCCGCTCCCGCGGCGTCAACCGGACCTCGCCCCCCGCTGCCTCGTCGTCGGTCCCGGCGCGCGTGCCGCCGAGGAGGGCCGCCAGGCGCTCCCGGGCGCGCGGATCGGTCGTGGTGCCCATGAGGTCGACGAGCTCGGCGTACAGCTCCGGGGCCATGGCGGGGGCCGCGGCCGGCGCGGCGCGCCGCGCCACCTCGCTCTCGATGTGGATCTCGCGGGCCAGCTCCGCGACGACAGGACGCAGGCGGTCGGCGAGGACCGACCCGAAGTCCGTACGGCGACGCTCGGCCAGGTAGAGCACCGCGCTCACCGGCGACCCCGGGAGGGCGATCGGGAGGCTGATGACGGAGACGAGCCCCTCCGGGCTCACCTCGCGGTGGTACCGCTTCGTGATGCCGCGGGCGCTGGCGTAGTCGGACACGGCGGTGGGCCGCGCCGCGGCCAGGGTCCGGCCGCCCAGTCCCTCGCCGGAGCGGACGGTGAGGTTCACCAGGGACGACGTCTGGAGGCCGCGCGACGCCGAGATCACGAAGCTGCGGCGGTCGGGGTTGACGAGGCCCGCGAAGCCGATGGGCAGACCGGTCCGGCGCAGTGCCTCACCGAGGCCGCGGTTGAGGACGGCGGTGACGTCGGGGGTCGGGCGCTGCACGGAGGCCTCCTCGCAGGGGGGTCGGGGCCCCATGATCGCCCAGCGTGACCTGGGTCACCACCCTCCGAAGGGGGTGGTGCTCCGGCAGCGGGGGCGGGGGAGCGGCGTACCCCCGTTGGAGGGTGGTGACCTGTCGGTGTGACGGCCGACACTTCCGCCGCCGGTCGACACCAGGTCGCCGCCCGAACCGACCACGGAGGTCGCATGAGCACCACGTCGACGACACCGCCCGGGCACGTCGCCCCACGGGGGGACCGCCCGCAGGAGATGCGGAAGGTCGCCGTCGCCAGCTGCGTCGGCACCACGATCGAGTACTACGACTTCTTCATCTACGGCACCGCCGCCGCCCTCGTCTTCCCGACGGTGTTCTTCCCCGCGCTGGGGTCCACCGCGGGCACGGTCGCCTCCTTCGCGACGTTCGCGGTCGCCTTCGTGGCGCGTCCGCTCGGTGCCGTGCTCTTCGGCCACTTCGGCGACCGGCTCGGCCGCAAGCGCACCCTCGTCACGACGCTCCTGCTCATGGGTGCGGCGACGGTCGCGATCGGCCTGCTGCCGACGGCGGCGGCCATCGGCGTGCTCGCGCCCATCGCCCTCGTGGTGCTGCGCTTCCTCCAGGGCCTCGCGGTCGGCGGCGAGTGGGCGGGGGCGAACCTGCTGACGGCGGAGTACGCGCCGGTCGGCAAGCGCGGCTTCTACGCCGTCTTCCCGCAGCTCGGCCCGGCCTTCGCCTTCGCGCTGTCGAGCGCGACCTTCCTGGTGAGCGACGCCGTGCTCGGCACCACGGACGGGGCGTTCCTCAGCTACGGCTGGCGCATCCCCTTCATCGCGAGCGCGCTCATGGTGGCCGTGGGGCTCTACATCCGGATCAGCATCGAGGAGACCCCGGCGTTCCGTGCCGAGGCCGAGCGGGCCGACCGGGCGGAGGACGTCGCCGGCGCGAAGCGCCCGCTCCCGTTCGTCGAGGTGGTGCGCCAGCAGCCGCTCGAGATCCTGCTGTCCGCCGGCCTCATGAGCGTGCTCTTCGGCTTCTTCTACATGGGGACGGCCTACCTCACCGCCTACGGCACCGCACCCGAGGGCGCCGCGCTCGACCGGCAGTTCGTGCTCTCCACGGGCATCGTGGCCGCCCTGGCCCTCGGCGTGGCCACCCTCGCCGGCGGCGTGTGGTCGGACCGTGTCGGCCGTCGCCCGGTGATCATCACGTCCGGCGTGCTGGCGCTCGCCTGGTCGCTGGTGCTCTTCCCGCTCCTCGACACCGACACCCCGCTCGCGTTCGCGGCCGGCGTGGTCGTGACGCTCGCGATCTTCGGTCTCGCCTTCGGTCCGGTCGGGGCCTACCTGCCGGAGCTCTTCGAGACCCGCTTCCGCTACACGGGCGCCGGTGCGGGCTACAACCTGGGTGGCGTGCTCGGCGGCGCGGTCCCGCCGCTGCTGGCGCCGGGCCTCACCGCGTCGTACGGCAGCATCGCCGTCGGCGTCATGCTCGCCCTGCTGGCCGTGCTCAGCATCGCCTGCACGGTCGCCCTCCGCGGTCGCACCCGCATGGCCGTGGCCGGCTGAGCCGGACGCGCCTGCACAGGAGGCCGTCGCACCCGGGTGGGTGCGACGGCCTCCTCGCGTTCAGGAGCCCCGCAGCTCGCGGCGCAGGATCTTCCCCGTCACCGTCTTCGGGAGCTCGTCGATCACGACGACCTGGCGGGGGTACTTGTACGCCGCCATCCGCTCCCGGCAGTGCTCGATCAGCTCCTCGGGCGTGGCCTCCCGGCCCGCGTGCAGGCTCACGAACGCCTTCACCGTCTCGCCCCGCTTCTCGTCGGGCACGCCGACGACCGCGGACTCCCGCACCGCCGGGTGCTCGGCCAGGACGTCCTCGACCTCCCGCGGCCAGACCTTGTAGCCCGACGCGTTGATCATGTCCTTCTTGCGGTCGACGATGAAGATCCAGCCGTCGTCGTTCATGAACCCGACGTCACCCGACCGCAGCGACCGCCCGGGCAGGCTCGCCTCCGTCTCCCGCGGCTTGCCCCAGTAGCCCGCCACCACCTGCGGCCCCTCGGCCACGATCTCGCCGACCTCGCCGAGGGGTACGTCGTGGCCGTCGTCCCCGAGGACGCGCACCACCGTCGAGGGCACGGGCACGCCGACGGACAGCGCCCCCGAGACCGGGTCGACCGGCGAGGGCGTGCCGAACGGCGTCAGCGTCATCGGGCTCGTCGTCTCCGTCAGGCCGTAGGCGTTGTGCACCTGCAGTCCCGTCGCCTCGAGGAACCGCTTCTCGGCCGTCGGCGAGATCGCCGCGCCGCCGGAGTAGACGGAGGTGAGCGAGGAGAAGTGGTCGGGGGTGAAGTCCGGGTGGTTGAGCAGGGCGTTGAAGGCCGTGATCGCCCCGATCGTGCACGTCGGCCGGTGCTCGGCCAGCGCGTCGAGCACCACCGCCGGCTCGAAGCGGTAGGCCAGCACCAGGGGCATCGGCGCCAGGAAGCTGACCGCGATGTGTCCGATCAGCCCCGTGATGTGGAAGAGCGGCGCGATGCCGAACACCGAGCCGCCCGGCCGGAAGCGCGCCCAGTCGCGGTAGACGGTCGCGGTGAACACCACGTTGCCGTGGGTGTTCATCGCGCCCTTCGGCACGCCGGTGGTGCCCGACGTGTAGGTCAGGAACGCGACGTCCTCCGGCCCGAGCGTCACGGGCGGCGGCACCTGGCCGCGGTGCGCGTCGATGAACGCCGCCAGGTCCGTCGTGCCCTCGTGCCGCTGCCGCTCCGTCCCGGCGAACAGGCGGGGGTCGTGCCGCGTCTGGTGCTCCAGCTCGCTGGTGGTGAGCACGAGCTCGACGGCGCTGCCGGGGACGACGTCGCGCGCCACCTCGTCGTACAACGACTCCAGGGACACGAGCACCCGCGCCCCCGAGTCCTCGAGGAGGTAGGTGAGCTCCCGCGCACGGCTCATCGGGTTGACGGAGACCATCACGGCGCCGGCCTTCCACGCCGCGAGCAGCACGACGAGGAACTGCGGCACGTTCTGCAGGTACGCCGCGACGCGGTCCCCCGGGGCCACGCCGTGCGCGAGGAGACCCGAGGCCAGGGCGTCGCTCTGCGCGTCGAGCTCGGCGCGGGTGAGCACCCCGTCGAAGTAGCGCACGGCCACACCGTCGGGCTCCTGGGCGAGGCCCGCGCGGAACATCGCGAGGGCGTTGCGGTGGTCCGGCTCGATCTCCGGCGGTTGCTGGCCGTAGCGGTCCAGCCACGGCCGTTCGTCGTAGACGCTCACGCCGGGCTCACTTGACGACGAGCGGGTTGACGGGGGAGCCGCTGCCCTTCGCGACCTTGAGGGGGGCGGCGGCGTAGAAGAGCTCGTAGCGGCCGTCCTCGGCACAGTCGGCCGCGAGCGCCTCGAGGTCGCAGATCTCCGTGAACGCGATGCCGAGGTTGCGCATGAGCGCGTTGTGGAGCACCAGCGCGACACCGTTCTCGGGGTCGATGGTGACCTCGTTGGCGATGGTGTCGGTGACGAGGTTGGGGATCTCCATGTCGGCGAACCACTGCACGAGCTCGGGGCTGTAGACCAGCCCGGGCTCGCAGAAGCCCTCGTAGAACTTGTCGCCCAGCTCGAAGAAGAGCTGCAGGTAGTTCGTGCGGATGAGGAGGATGTCGCGCTTGCGCAGCTCGACGCCCTGGGCCTCGGCGCACGCCACGAGGTCCTCGTGGGTGTAGGTCTCGGCGGAGTCCAGCGTGTCCTTGCCGCGGAAGCGGGCCATGTCGAGCAGGACCGCGCGGCCGACGACGCCGCGCTGGGCGATCGGCTCGACGGAGGCCTTGTCCATGCCGCCGACGGTCGTGCGGGCGTCGAAGCCGTTGTAGAGCTGGCCGCCGTACCAGACGTGGCCGAGCGCGTCGTACTGCGTCGAGCCCTGCAGGAAGGCGTCGATCTTGTCGTCGGCGTAGTGCAGGCCGCCCGGGAACTGCGGCGCATCGGCGCCGTCCCAGCTCGACTCGTCGAGGATCTGGGTGCGGGTCGCGGGGGTGCGGCCCGGCCAGACGGGGTCGCCCTTCGGGTCGCCGATGAGGCGCTGCAACGTGAAGACCTTGCCCGAGCTGATGAGGCCGGCCGCGGCCACGACCTGCTCCGGACCCAGGTAGTTGAGGCTGCCGACCTCGTCGTCGGGTCCCCACTTGCCCCAGTTCGACGGGGAGTCGGCGAGCAGGTCGGTCAGGTCGGGGGCGGTGCCGTCGGACATGGTTCCTCCACGGAGTCGTGCCGGACGGGTCGCGAACGGCCGTTCGGCAACGGGCATGACCCACGTCACACTTCGGGGTTCTGGGGCGGTCGTCAAGGGCTGCATCGGGTTGTTCTCGGAGCATCGTGTTCAGGTATGCTGAACTCTGTGCCGGACGCGTCGTTGCACCGCGAGCTGCTGGGGGCGACGGTCCGCGACCTCCGCCGCAACCGTGGCCTGACCCTGCGGGACCTCGCCCGCGCCCTGGCGGTGAGCCCGGCGACGCTGAGCGCGATCGAGAACGGCCGCACCGGCACCTCCAGCGAGCGCGTCGTGCAGCTCGCCGACGCGCTGGGGGTGCGGGTGGAGCGACTGGTCGGCAACTTGGCGGAGCCGGTGAGCGACGAGCGGTGGGCGCTGCGGGCGTCCGCCGGGGCCCGGGCGCCAGGCCCCGCGGGCGACTGGCGCACCTACGCGCCGCTCGTGCTCGACCCGGCGCTGCGGGGCGCGCTCGCGACGTTCCTCGAGCTCGGCTACCACGGCGCGACGATGCGCGCCGTCGCCGCACGGTCCGGGCTGTCGGTGGCGGGGCTCTACCACTACTACGCCAGCAAGCAGCAGATGCTCGTCACCATCCTCGACCGCACCATGAGCGACCTCGCGGCGCGCACCGACGCGGCCGCGGCGGCCGGCGCCGACCCGGCGGAGCGGTTCGCGAACCTCGTCGAGTGCCTCGCGCTGTTCTCACACCCACCGCCGCGAGCTGGGCTTCATCGGCGCCGCCGAGATGCGCAGCCTCCTGCCCGCGGCTCGGCACCGCATCGCTGCCGTACGGCGCGGGGAACAGGCCAAGGTGGACCGCGAGGTGGTCGCGGGCCGGGCCGCCGGGGCCTTCGACGTGGCGGAGCCCCTCGAGGCCGCGCGCGCCGTGGTCACGATGTGCACGTCGCTGGCGCAGTGGTACCGCCCCACCGGGCCGGCGACGCCCGAGGAGGTGGCGGCGGGATACGTCGAGCTCGCGCTCGACGCCGTACGGTGCCGTCCGTCGGCGCGGCCGCTGCCGCGGCGATGAGAGCCGGTGCTGGAACATCGGTGGAGAGGTAGTTGTTCTTTCAACCATGAAGAAGATCGGGTTCCTGTCGTTCGGGCACTGGACGCCGTCGCCGCACTCGCAGACGCGGTCGGCGTCCGACGTGCTGCTGCAGTCGATCGAGCTCGCCGAGGCGGCCGAGGAGCTGGGTGCCGACGGCGCCTACTTCCGCGTGCACCACTTCGCCCGCCAGCTCGCGTCGCCCTTCCCGCTGCTCGCCGCCGCCGGCGCACGCACGTCGAGGATCGAGCTGGGGACCGGCGTGATCGACATGCGCTACGAGAACCCGCTCTACATGGCCGAGGACGCCGGTGCCGCCGACCTCATCTCCGGCGGGAGGCTGCAGCTCGGCATCAGCCGGGGGTCACCGGAGCAGGTCGTCGACGGCTACCGCTACTTCGGCTACGGCCCCGCCGAGGGCGAGGACCACGCCGACATGGCGCGGCGCCACACGTCGGTGTTCCTGGACGTGCTGAGCGGACGGGGCTTCGCCCAGCCCAACCCGCGCCCGATGTTCCCCAACCCGCCCGGCCTGCTGCGCATCGAGCCGCACTCCGCGGGGCTGCGCGACCGCATCTGGTGGGGTGCCGGCTCGCGGGCCACCGCCGAGTGGACCGCCCAGCAGGGCATGAACCTCATGAGCTCCACCCTGCTCACCGAGGACACCGGCGTGCCGTTCCACGAGCTGCAGGCGGAGCAGATCCGCGTGTTCCGTGACGCCTGGACGGAGGCGGGGCACGAGCGCGAGCCCCGCGTCTCGGTCAGCCGCAGCATCTTCCCGCTCGTCGACGACCGCGACCGGGCCTACTTCGGCCAGGACCGGGCCAGCAGCGACCAGGTGGGCATCATCGACGGGGGCACGGCCCGCTTCGGCAAGTCGTACGCCGCCGAGCCCGACCAGCTCATCGACGAGCTGGCGAAGGACGAGGCCATCGCCGCCGCGGACACGCTGCTCATCACGGTGCCGAACCAGCTCGGGGTGGAGTACAACGCCCACGTCATCGAGTCCCTGCTGACCCACGTCGCGCCGGGGCTGGGCTGGCGCTGAGCCTCGTGCGGCTCGGGTGAGCCCGAGCCCGGGGGGACGAAAGTGCGCGGGCCGGTGAGGCTCGGGAAAGAAAACGCGGACCCTCAGGGCCGGGCGCTCGGCGGCTTCAGGTGGTCGGTGCAACGTTGAGTAGTTGTTGGAGCCTATCGGCGGGGGTGTCCCAGTTGAGGGTTTGGCGGGGGCGGATGTTGAGGAGGCGTTCGGTCTCGGTGATGTCGGCGTCGCTGACGTGGTTGAAGTCGGTGCCCTTGGGGTGGATGTCGCGCACGAGTCCGTTGGTGTTCTCGTTGGTGCCGCGTTGCCAGGGGCTGTGGGGGTCGGCGAAGTAGACGGGGCATCCGGTGGCCAGGGTGAAGGTGGTGTGCGCGGCCATCTCGCTGCCCTGGTCCCAGGTCAGCGAGCGGCGCAACGACTCGGGCAGGTTGGTCATCATCGTGACCAGGGCAGCTGCGACGGTGGTGGCGTCGTGGGTCAGCGGCAGCCGTCGGATCAGGGCGTAGCGGGTCGAGCGTTCGACCAGGGTGATCAACGCCGAACGCCCGCCGGCGCCGATGACGAGGTCGCCCTCCCAGTGCCCGGGTACGGCGCGGTCGGCGGCTTCGGGTGGGCGGTGGCTGATGTGGGCCTCGGCACCGATCCAGGACCGGTTGGACCGTGGGGGCAGCGCCGAGCGGGGCCGACGGCTGGTGCGGCCGCTGCGCAACGCTTTCTCGACCTTCAGCTCCTCACGCAGCGATCCCTTGCCCTGCACGTAGAGCGCTTGGTAGATCGTCTCGTGGCTCACCTGCATATCGTCGCGCCCCGGATAGCACCGCCGCAGATCCTGGCTGACCTGCACGGGTGAGAACCGGTTGTTCAACCGGACCAGCACCGCTGCGCGCAGCACCTCACCGGCACCCCCATCCACACCCGCATCCACACCCGCATCCACGCCGGTGTCTGCACGAACTGCGAGCTTGGACGGGCGGGGCCGGGGCCGGCGCTGCTCGGTCATCACCTGCGCTGCAGCAGCGTGGTAGCGACCCAGGCGGGTGTTGCGGGCCAGTTCGCGTCCCACCGTGCTGCGGTGCACCCCGAGCTCGGCAGCGATCCGTGCTGGACACCGTCCCTCGCTGCGACGGATCTGGATCAAGGCCCGCCCGGCCTGGCTCAACCGGCCGTGCTCATCGACCCAGTCACCGTCCAGCGGGGGTGGATGGGCACCGACAACACCGCCGTGGCGGCCCTTGCGCAGTCGCATGCCAGCGACTGTGGCCCATGAAGCCACCGTGTCTCGATCCCACCCCAGCAACTCGGACACCTGCTTCGCCGGGACCCCGGCCGCCAACAGCCCCAGACCCCGCGCACGCGCCGCTTCTTGATCCCGCAACACAACCCCCACAGCCGTGTTGCACCGACCACTAGAAACCGCCCTCGGCGTGTCGCGGTCCGGGTCCGCGTTTTCTTCTCCCGGTTCGGGTCCGGCCCCGGTCCCGGTCCGCGTTTTCTTCCGCCGAGGCAAGGGCCAGCCGGGCTCAGCCCACCGCGGGCGCCGCGGCCAGCACCGTCCGCACGGCGGCGACGCGCTCGTCGTACCGCCCCGGCCCCGCGCCGTACGCCCGCTGCTCCCACGGGTCCACGACGGTGGCGAGCAGCGCACACGCCCGTTCCGCCCACGCCCGGAGCTGCGGGTGGACGCCGCCCGCGACCTTGAAGTGCGCCACCGCGGCGGCGACGTAGGCGTCGATCTCGCCGTGCAGGAAGCGGACGTGCGGCTCGTCGGCGTCGAGCCACGCGACGACGTCCTCTGGGGCCGCCTCCCACAGCTCCTCCGGCACGAGCGCCCAGTCGTCGAGCAGCTCGACGAGCGCGCCGGGGACCTCGTCGTCCGACCCGCCGTCGAAGAAGTACTCCTCGAGGTGCCGCAACGTGTCGTGCCCGTCGTCGGAGCCGAACGGCGCACGCGGGTCGTCGGCGGCCCAGAACCAGTCGGGCGCGACCGCGACGTACGCGGGGTGGCTCGTGGCACGCGCCAGTCCGTCGAGGCCGTCGAGGAAGCGGGACGAGGTCGCCATGCGGCGCACGCTAGCGAGCCCGCGCCGACCGGATAGCGTCGACCCGTGGCCGCCGACGGGCGGCGGCCCCGAGCGAGGAGTCGCCATGGCGGTCGAGGTCGTCGAGAACGAGCAGGAGAAGCGGTACGAGGCACGCGTCGACGGGGCGCTCGCCGGCTTCGCGGTCTACATCCCCGCCGACGGCATGCGCGTCATCACCCACACCGAGGTGGACCCGGCCCACGAGGGCCAGGGAGTCGGCTCGGCCCTGGCCCGCTTCGCCCTCGACGACATCCGCGCCCGGGGCACGAAGGTCATGCCGCTCTGCCCGTTCGTGCTGGGCTGGATGCAGCGCCACCCCGACTACGCCGACCTCGCCTTCAACGCCCCGGCCAGCCGGGTCACCGACTGAGCCGCGCGGCCGCACCATGAGCGACTGCTACCTCGACAAGGCCGAACCTGCGGCGTACGCCGCCCTCGGCTCCACGGCCGCCGCCGTCACCGAGGCCGCGAAGCGGGTCGGGCTCGACCGCCGGCTGGTCGAGCTCGTCAACCTCCGGGTCTCGCAGATCAACGGCTGCGCCTTCTGCCTCGACCTGCACCACCGCCGTGCGCTGGCGGCGGGGGAGGAGCCGCGACGGCTCGCGGTGCTCGTGGCGTGGCGCGATACCTCCCTGTTCTCGGAGGCGGAGCAGGCCGCGCTCGTGCTCGCCGAGTCGATCACCCGCCTGCCGTCCCACGACGAGCGCTGCCGCGCCGAGGCGCGGGCCCGACGGGTGCTCGGCGACGAGGCGTACTCCGTCGTCGCCTGGATCGCCGTCACCATCAACGCCTTCAACCGGCTGTCGATGACGAGCCACCACCCGGTGGGCTGAGCCCCCCCCGAACGCCGACCGGGTCGTGGTGGGAGACCGACGGAATCCGTAGGTCTCGCACCACGACCCGGTCGTGGGGGAGGGAGTACGCCGCGGGTCAGCCCGCAGCGACGTCGATCGGCTGGCCGTCCTTGGGACGGCCGAGCGGCTTGCCGACGACGATGACGTTGTTCTCGTAGTACTCGCCGTTCCAGTCCGCGCAGGTGATGAGCACCAGCGCGCCGTCGCCGTGGTCCTGGCCGAAGAGCTCCTCGGCCTTCTCGGTGACGTCCTCCCGGCTGTAGTAGCGCGGGGAGGTGGTGAGCTCGTAGCGCATCCGGCCCTGGTCGCTCACCACGTCGACCAGGTCACCCTGCTCGAGCTGGCCGACGCTGTTCATGGCGCCGCCCCCGGTGTGGACCGTGTGGCCGGTGATGACCGTCTGACCCTGGGTGGCGCCCGGCTTCGCGCTCAGGTTCCACCAGCCGACCAGCTCGGCGTCGCGGGGCGGGTCGAGCACCCCGTCGGCGACGCTGATCGGGATGATCGGCGCCGAGACGTCGATCCGCGGCACCTCCAGCCGGATGGGCGCGGCCGGGTCGATCGAGACGAACTCCGACGACGTCGTGCCGTCGTCCGCCTCGCCACCCGGCCACGCCACACCCCAGCCGATCATGCCGACGCTCATCACGAGGAGCACCGTGGTCAGGGCCGAGAGGAGCGCGTCCCCCAGTCCGGGCCGCTTCGTCGTGGTGCTCTCGTTCATCGCGTCAGTAGACCACGGAGGGTCAGATCGAACGGCGCGAACGGACGAGCTGCGCCACACCGGCACCGCCCGCGAGGACCGCCATGCCACCCAGGGCGACCGGGCCCCACGGGACCTCGGTCTCACCGGCGGAGCCAGCCGGCACCGACACGGGAACGGCCGGGGTCGGGTCGCTCGGCGGCGTCGGGTTCGGCGTCGTGGTCGGCGGGGTCGGGGTGTCGATGTCGGCCACGCCGCCCTTGCAGAACGCCTTGCCCAGCTCGAGGCTCGCGAAGCTGGTGCCGATGAACTGCGAGGCCGCGGGCAGCACCTGCAGGTCGAGGGCGGTGACCTCGATCGAGTTGGCGGACGGCTGCGACTGCTTGTTGAGCGTCAGGCTCAGCAGGTTGTCGCGGACCGGGGCCAGCTGGCTCGAGATCTGCGCGATGACCAGGTCGTTGATCTGGCCGACGTAGGGCAGCAGGGCGGTGAGCGGCTGGAGCGCGCCGTTGAGGCCGTTGGTCAGCTGCTGGTCCACCCCCACGAGCACGGCGTCGACGACGTCGTCGAGGTTGGTGACGACCTCCGTGTTCGGCGCGATGTCGCCGACCGGCAGGTCGAGGATCTCGATCTCCTGGCCGCCGACCGTCACGTAGCCGCGCAGGTCGGCGACGTTGGAGTCGGCCGAGGCGGAGGTCGACGTCGCCTGGCAGGTGCTCTGGATCGCGCCGGCGGACTCGATGACGATGCCGAGGTCGCCGAGGCCGCCCAGGACCTGGTTGACCACGTCGCTCAGCGGCGTCGTCAGCTGGGAGGCCAGCGGGCCGAGCGCGTCGTTGAGCGGCTGCGTCAGCGGGTTGAGGATGTTGGACTGGATCAGCTGGGCGTCGCCCAGCTTGACCGTGCCCGGCAGCAGCGTGACCGCGTCGCCGCCGGTGAGGCAGGAGCCGTCACCGACCTCGACGACGACCGCACCCGTGCCGGCGACGCCCGAGCAGGCCTGGGACGTGCCGCGGCCGTCGGCGACGGTGGTGGTCGCGTCCTGGTAGAGCACGCCCACCGAGACGTTGCTCTGGTTGGACAGGACGTCGGCGACCTCAGGGGAGTTCGTGCCGGTGGCCGTCTGCTCCTTGCCGTCGTTGACGACCGTGAACTGGCCGGAGTCGACCGGGCTGCCCGCGATCGTCAGGATCGCCGCCGTGGCGCTCGCCTCGGCGGCGGGCTCGGCGGCCATGGCGGGCGCGGTGGTCACGCCGATGATGGCGACGGTCGAGAGCGCGGCGAAAAGGCGCGTGGTTGAGCGTGGCAAAGGAATCCCTCCCCGGATGGATCACGACGAGCGACGCCTTCTGTGCCCCGCTCGAGGTGGTCAACGACACATGCGATCGCAGGCTACTCTCAAGATTTTCTCAAGGCCATTGCAAGAGGCCGGTGTCTCACCGGGGGAGCCGGCGCTGACGCCTCGTGGCGAGGGCCCCGTGCCGCACTACGCTGTCCGCTGTCGCTGCCGATCGTTCGATCGGGAGCCCCGCAGATCCCGACGAACGGAGCCATCCACATGACTTCTCTCCCCGAGCGCCTCCAGGGCACGACCATCGCCGTGCTGGGCGGCACCGGCCCCCAGGGCCGCGGCCTCGCCCGCCGCTTCGCTGCCGCCGGCCTGCCCGTCGTGCTGGGCTCGCGCACGGAGGAGAAGGGGAAGGCGGCCGCGGCCGAGCTCGCGGAGGCCCTCGCCGGCACCGAGGGTGTCGGTGTCGTCACCGGTACGGACAACGCCGGTGCCGCCGCCGCCGGTGACGTCGTGCTCGTCGTCGTGCCGTGGGACGGCCACAAGGAGCTGCTCGAGAGCCTGCGCGAGCAGCTCGCCGGGAAGGTCGTCGTCGACTGCGTGAACCCGCTGGGCTTCGACAAGCAGGGCCCCTACGCGCTCAAGGTCGAGGAGGGGTCCGCGACCGAGCAGGCCCAGGCGGTGCTGCCCGACTCCACCGTGGTCGGTGCCTTCCACAACGTCTCCGCGGTGCTGCTGGAGGACCCCGAGGTCACCACGATCGACACCGACGTGCTGGTGCTCGGCGACGAGCGCGAGGCCACCGACCTCGTCCAGGACCTGGCCGGCGTCATCCCGGGGGTGCGCGGGATCTACGGCGGACGTCGCCGCAACGCCCACCAGGTCGAGGCCCTGACGGCGAACCTCATCGCCGCGAACCGTCGCTACAAGGCCCACGCCGGCGTGCGCATCACCGACGTCTGATCCGTCCCTCACGGGGTCGTGGCCCCAGCGCACCGGAAAGTGGTGCGCTGGGGCCACGACTCGTTGGGGGAAAGTGCGCGGGGGGCTCGGCCGGGAGGAAGAAAACGCGGACCGGGCGGGCCTGCGCCTCGGCGTGTCGCGCCTCCGGGTCCGCGTTTTCTTTCGGGGCTCCCGGGCCCCGTCCGCGTTTTCTTTCTCGGGCCCCGGCCCGACCCCTACCAGCTCGACTTCGTGATGCCCGGGAGCTCGCCGCGGTGCGCCATCTCGCGGAACCGCACGCGCGACACCCCGGCCTTGCGCAGGTAGCCCCGGGGCCTGCCGTCGACCTGGTCGCGGTTGCGCAGGCGCACGGGGGAGGAGTCGCGGGGCATCCGGGCCAGCGCCTGGACCGCCGCGGTCAGCTCCGCGGAGCCGGCGGGGGCGCGCCGTACGCGCTCCTTCGCCTCCGCGCGCCGCTCGGCCCAGCGGGCGACGATCTCCTGGCGCCGCTTCTCGGCGGCGATCTTCGACTGCTTGGCCATCAGCGCTCCTCCCGGAACTCGACGTGGCGGCGGATCCGGGGGTCGTACTTCATGAGCACCATCCGGTCCGGGTCGTTCCGCCGGTTCTTCTTCGTGACGTAGGTGTAGCCCGTGCCCGCCGTGGAGCGGAGCTTGATGATCGGGCGCACGTCGCTGCCGCGCTTCGCCATCAGAGCTTCACCCCTGCCCGCTGCAGCTCGGCGACGACCGATTCGATGCCGCGGGCGTCGATCACCTTGATGCCGCGCGCGCTGACGCGCAGCTTCACGCTGCGCCCGAGCGTCGGCACGTAGTAGCGCTTCGTCTGGATGTTGACGTCGAACCGTCGCTTGGTCCGGCGGTGGGAGTGCGAGACGTGGTGGCCGAATCCCGGCTCCCGTCCCGTCACCTGGCACACACGTGACATCGGGTTTCCTTCCGTGGCAGACTTGATAACGGTTCTCATTCTAGACACGAAAGTGAGCATCCTGATGAAGCAGGGCATCCACCCCGACTACGGACCGGTGGTCTTCCGCGACCGCTCGGCCGGTTGGACGCTGCTGACGCGCTCGACGCTGGCGCGCACCACCGGCGAGACGACCGAGGTGGACGGCGTGACCTACCCCGTCGTCGACGTCGACGTCTCCTCGGCCAGCCACCCCTGGTGGACCGGCAAGGGTCGCGTCCTCGACACGGAGGGCCGGGTGGAGGCCTTCCGGCGTCGGTACGGCGCGGCTGCCGCCCCCCGCGGCACGGAGCCCGCCTCGTGAGGGCCGCCGTGCTGCTCGTGACCGGTGTCGACCCGGACGCGATGGCGGCCGCACAGCTGGGTCTGCTCTGGGACGCGCCCCGGGCGGTCGCCGTGAGGCACCGCATCGACGTCGCCCGTGGCGTGCTCGAGCGCGTGGTCTCGGACCTGAACGGGGTGGTGGAGCACGAGGAGACCGAGCTCGAGCACGCCTGCGTCAGCTGCGCGCTGCGCGAGGACGTGCTGCCCACGCTCGACCGGCTCGCCCGCGACGGGCGGTGGCACTCGATCGTGGTGCAGCTGCCGGTCGGCGCGGAGGCGGACCAGGTGTGCACGGTGCTCGCCCGCGACCCCCGGCTCGCGCGCCGGCTCCGGGTCGCCGCCGTCGTGACCGCCCTCGACCACGGTGCGGTCGTCGAGGACCTCCTCGGCGACGACACCCTCGCCGACCGGGGCCGCGGCACGTCCGAGGACGACGACCGCGGCATCGGCGACGTGGCCTGCGCGATGGTCGAGCACGCCGACGTCGTGGTGCTGACGGGCCCCCCGACCGAGGACGAGGACCGCTCGGGGGAGCCGGACGTGGCCGCGACGCTCGTGCGCACGCTGGCACGCCCCGACGTGCCCGTGGTGGAGGACGCCACCCGGCTCGAGGCGGCGTCCCTCGTGGCGCAGCCGCCGCACCGGCACGGGCGGACCGTGGCCTGGGGGTCCCACGTGCGGGAGGTGCCGTTCGTCGCGGCCCCCGGCCCGGGCGTGTGGTCGCTGGAGCTCCGCGCCGACCTGCCGTTCCACCCCGACCGGCTCGTGGAGGACCTCGAGTCGCTCGCGGCGGGCCCCTGGCGCACCCGCGGCTGCTTCTGGCTGCCGACGCGCCCTGACCGGGCGCTGCTCTGGGAGGGCGCCGGCGGCCACCTCTCCATCGGCGACGGGGAGGCGTGGGGGCCGCGGCCGCGGCGTACGCACCTCACCTTCGTCGGCGTCGGCGAGCGTCCCGCGCACCTGCCCGCCACGTTCGAGTCCCTGCTCGTGCCGGCCGCCGCCGTCGGTCCGGGCATCCGCTGGACCACCGCGGAGGACGGGTTCGAGCCGTGGCTCGGTCCGATCCGCCGGGTCGCCTGAGCGCCCACCCCTGACGCAAGGAGAAGGAGAGAACCGTGGCCGTCCCCAAGCGACGCATGTCGCGCAGCAACACCCGCCACCGCCGTTCGCAGTGGAAGGCGACGCCGGCCGACCTCGTGCCCGTGGTCGTCGGCGGCGAGGTGCACGCCGTGCCCCGGCCGCTGGTCCGCGCCGTGCAGCGCGGCCTGGTCGACCCCGCCACCGGCCGACCGACCCGCAAGGCCTGAGACAACGCCCGAGAGGAGGAACGCGATGAAGGTCCGCAACTCGCTGCGGTCGCTGAAGAACCAGCCCGGCTCGCAGGTCGTGCGGCGCCGTGGCCGCACGTACGTCATCAACAAGCAGAACCCCCGGCTGAAGGCCCGCCAGGGCTGACGGCGTCGCCGGTCCGACCACGGACACGGTGACAGACGGAGCGTTCGGTCGGCCCGGTGGTCGGCCGGACGCTCCGGTGCGGGAGACTCCGGTGCCATGAGCGCTGAGCAGACCCATGTGGCCTACGCGTACGACGCCGAGTCCGGCATCGCCCGCATCACCCTCGACGACGCCGCCGCCGGCAACCCGATCCACACCGCGTCGCTGGAGCAGCTGCTCGCCGCCGCCCGTCGGGTGAACGCCGACGGCGCGCGCGTCGTCGTGCTCGCGGCCCGGGGCCGCTTCTTCAGCGTCGGCGGCGACCTCGCGCAGTTCGGCGGCGCCGACGACATGGCGGCCTACATCGACGACCTCGCCGACGGCCTGCACCGCGCCGTCAGCGAGCTCGTGCGCTCCGACGCGATCGTCGTCGCCGCGGTGCAGGGCGCCGCCGCCGGGGCCGGCTTCCCGCTCGTGGCCGCCGCCGACATCGTGCTCGCGGCGCGGTCGGCGAGCTTCACGCTCGCCTACACGCGGGCCGGCCTGAGCCCCGACGGCGGCTCGTCGATGCTCGTGCACACGCTCGGGCTGCACCGCGCGCTGCGCCTCGCCCTGCTCAACGACCGCCTCGGCGCCGAGGAGGCCCAGGCCGCCGGCCTCGTGGCCCGCGTCGTCGAGGACACCGAGCTGGAGGCCGCGACCGAGGAGATCGCCGGCCGCCTCGCCGCCGGTGCGGCGGGCGCCCAGGCGACCACGAAGCGGCTGCTCCGCCAGGCCGCCGAGCCGGCCCCGGAGACCCGGCTGCGCGCCGAGGCGCTGGGCATCCGCGCCCAGGCGGGCGGCCCCGAGGGGCGGGAGGGCGTCTCCGCGTTCCTCGCCAAGCGGCCGCCGGTGTTCGGGGGCTGATACGGGGCTGATGCGGGGGCTGATGCCTCGTCTGGGGAACGCGCGCCACGCGCTCGACTACCCTCGGTCGTGGCCCGGTCGGGTCGCTCACCCAGATCTCGTGGAGGTACGACGCGGATGCGCGCCAGTAGAGGCACCAGGATCGCGGCGCTCGTGGGCGCGGTGGCGCTCACGGTGAGCGCCTGCAGCGGCGACGACGGCGACGGCGACGACGCCGCCCCCGACCTCCCGGAGAACCTCGCCGAGGCGTGCCCCGCCGTCGGCGAGATCGTGAGCCCGGCCGAGGACCCGGGCGAGACGGACTACACCCGGCTCGCGGCCGACCTGCGGGACTTCGTCGACAACGCCGACGAGGAGACCGCCGACGCGCTCACCCCGCTCGCGGACGCGGCCGAGGCGCGGGCCGAGGCGGCGGCGAACGTCGACGAGTCGGACGTCAACGACTTCGCGGCGGACCCGAGCAACTTCCCGACCGACCTGGAGCCGGGCGAGGAGGTCACGATCGAGGGCCCGCCCGTCGAGGGTGACGCGGGGGCGCTCGAGGCGGCCGACGACCAGTGGATCAGCGCGCTCGAGACCGTCAGCGCCACCTGCGACGCCGAGGGCACGCCGCTCTACTCCGAGGAGCCCACGCCCGGCCTCACCGAGGAGCCGGCGCAGCCCGCCGAGACGGAGAGCACCGAGGGCTGAGCGCCCGGGTCTCCGCAGACGCAGCGAGGGCGTCCGATCCAGTGGATCGGACGCCCTCGTCGCGTTTCCTGGGCCGGTCCCTCGTCGAGGAGCCGGCGTCAGGTCTCCGTGATCAGGAGCCGGAGACCTGCTTCTTCAGGGCCGCGGCGGCCTTGAACGCCGGCGTCGTGCTCGCGGCGATCTGGATCTCCTCGCCCGTCTGCGGGTTGCGGCCCGTGCGGGCCGCGCGCTCGCGGGTCTCGAAGGTGCCGAAGCCGGCGACGGCGACCTTGTCGCCCGCGGCGAGCGCCTTGGCGATCGCGTCGAACACGGCGTTCGCAGCCGACTCAGCGTCGCCCTTGCTCTGGCCGGTGGCCGCGGCGACCTGGTCGACGAGCTCCTTCTTGTTCATGTGTGACTCCTTGTCGAGAACGTGCGGTCAGAGCGACCGTAGCGGGGAAAACCCCGCAGCACGCTACCGAACCGCCGTGATTGCTGGCGTGTCGGGAGCGGACGCGGGCTCCGGGTCCCCGTCGGGGACCTCCGCGACGAGCGTACGACGCCAGGCCGCTGCCCCCGCGAGCAGGAGGGCGGCGACGCCGGACCCGACGGTGACGACGTACGCCGCGGTGGGCGCCCCGAGGTCGATCGACCCGGCTCGGGCCAGGTCGGCCAGGCGGCCGGCGAGGGCGGCGCCCGCGGCGTACCCGAGGCCCGTCGCACCGGCCAGCAGCGTCATCGCCGTCGCGACCCGCGCGACGGGGACGACCCGCTCGGCGAGCGTGAAGGTGGTGATCATGTAGGGCGCCACGGCGAAGCCGAGCACGAGCGTGACGGCGGCGACGGCCGGCAGGGTGTCGGCGAGCAGCAGCGGCGCGCTGAGCACGGCGAGCGCGGCCGCGGCCACGAGCAGGCGCCGGCCGAGCGTGAACCGGTCGGGCAGGTAGGCGTAGGTGAGCGCGGCGGTGACGCTGCCGACGCCCAGCAGCGCGTGCACGAGGCCCGCCGCGCCGGGCATCCCGGCGTCCGTCGCGACGGCGGTCGAACCGGTCTGGATCGAGCCGAACACCATGCCGAGCAGCGTCTGGGCGCCGAGCAGCACGAGGACCGTGGCGGTGAGGAGCGGGGCGGAGGTGCCACCGAAGCGACGGCCCGTGCCCCGCGGGGCGGAGCCGTGGAGCCCGAACGCGGTGCCGAACACGCCCAGCGTCACCGCGGCGACGACGAGCGCGCCGGCCGGGTCCACGAGGGCGGCCAGCAGGCCCACGACGGCGGGGCCGAGCACGAAGGAGGCCTCGTCGGCGGCCCCCTCGTAGGAGAAGGCGGTTGCCACGAGGCGGCCCTGCTGGGCCTCCCCGGCGGTCAGCGGGCGCCAGCGCACGCGGGCGAGGGGCCCGACCTGGGGGAGTGCCGCGCCGGCGAGCGCGGCGACGACGAGGAGGGTGGTGAGGGGGGCGCCGCCCGTCGCGCACAGCACGAGGGCGACGAGCCCGACCGCGCCCACGACGGACTGGACGAGCACCACGGGGCGCTGTCCCCAGCGGTCCGCCAGGCTGCCCGCGACGGGGGCGCCGACGGCGTTCGCGACCGCGAGGGCGCCGGCGGTCGCGCCACCTGCGCCGTAGCTGCCGGTCTCGGCCGCCACGAGGAGCAGCGTGCCGATCTGGGACATGGCGAGGGGGACCCGCGCGACGAAGGCGACGAGGACGTAGGTGGGACTGGTCAGGCTGACCAGGCGGCGATAGGAGTGCATCGGTGACATGAAGGCTCCGGGCAGGACGAGGCTGCGCGCCGTACCCACCTCCAAGACGCGCCCGAACCCTGAGCTGTCCCCATGTTACGGGCATGTTGCGTCCTGCGTGAGGCCGCGCGGTGGAGGCGTCCGCCACCACGGCGTCCGGCGCCCTAGACTCCGCGCCGTGCCCGCCCAGACATCACCGCACCCCCCGGGACCCGCGCCGCGTCGACCCCGTGCCGACGCCACGCGCAACCGCGCGCGGGTCTCGGACGCCGCGGTCGAGGTCTTCGCGGAGAAGGGCCTCGACGCCACCGTCGCCGACGTCGCGCGGCGCGCCGAGGTCGGGAACGCCACGGTGTTCCGGCACTTCCCGACCAAGGCCGACCTGCTGAGCGAGGTCGCGGGTCGGTGGATGGAGACCTGGTCGGCGGACGTCGCGGCCTACCTCCAGGACGACCGCGACGACACGCTGCGCCTGCTGCTCGCCGAGCTGCTGGACAGGTTCCGGCGGGACAAGTTCGCGCTCGACGCCCTGTGGAGCGGCGACTTCGACGACCGCATGCGGCTGGCCCGGGAAGAGCTGATGGGCCGGTGGTCCGTCGCGCTCGACCGCGCCGTCGGGGCCGGCCTCGTCGCTCCGGACGTCACGCTCGACGACCTGGCCCTCCTCGTGCTCGGCATGGCCTCCCGCCTGTCCGAGACCGGCGACGCCGCTCCCGCCTCCTGGCAGCGTGCCGCTCGGTTCGCCTGGGCCGCGGTCGCCCGCCCCGCCGACGTTTAGGGGAGCCTTTCCTGTCTGGAACGGTTCCAGAAAAGGTGGTTATGTAGGTGCTGTCGCCGGCTCGAGCCGGCACCACGACCCCCCAGGAGAGGAGATCGCCATGAGCGACACGATCCAGACCACGACGCCCGCCGCGACCCACAAGGCCAGCCCGCGCTTCACCGCCTCGCAGCAGCTCGCCGACCACCTGCAGGCGCTGAGCGCCGACCTCATCGACCTGCACCTCGTGGGCAAGCAGGCCCACTGGAACGTCGTGGGCAAGAACTTCCGCGACCTCCACCTGCAGCTCGACGAGGTCGTCGACGCCGCCCGCGAGTTCTCCGACACGGTGGCCGAGCGCATGCGCGCGATCTACGTGACGGTGGACGGCCGGGCCGCCCGCGTCGCGACCCAGTCGAGCCTGCCGGAGTTCCCGGCGACCGAGGTCGACACCGCGCAGTGCGTGGACCTCATCACCGCCTCGATCTACGCGGTCTCGGGCACGGCCCGACGCATCCACGACGACGTCGACGCCGAGGACCCCACCACGGCCGACATCCTCCACACCATCATCGAGCGCCTCGAGCAGCTCGCGTGGATGATCGACGCCGAGAACCGCACCGCCAACGCGAGCGAGCCGGCCAGCATCAACGAGTGACCCTCGCGCGACCGACGTCGCGCGACGAGCCGGCCCCCCTGTCCTCTGTGGCGGAGCAGGGGGGCCGGCTCGTGCCGTCCCCGGGACCCGGAGGTCAGAGGCGCGCCGAGTGCAGCACGCGCGTCACGTCGATGCGCAGCGCGACCCGGTCGGCGCGCTCCTTCGGCTGGCGGTAGCGCGCGGCGTACCGCTCCACGGCCCGCGCCACGTCGTCGGGCTCGGTGGTCGCGGTGGCGGTGCCCTCGAGCGTGACCCACCGGGCGCCGTCGACGTGGCACACGGCGACCGGTCCGCCGGGGCTGGCCTGCACGTTCCGCGCCTTGCGGGCGCCGTCGAACGTGATCACCCACGCACAGCCGCGCTCCGCGTCGATGCCGACGCCGACCGGCACCACGTGCGGGCGGCCGTCGGGGCGCAGCGTCGTGAGTGTCGCGAGGTGGCGCTCGGCGAAGAACGTGGCGAGGCCGTCGGGGACGGCGCTCCAGTCGGGGGTCCAGGACGGCACGGGGGCTCCGATCGCGGGGGACGAGCAGGACGGCGGGGGTGCGGCGGGCTGGCCGCGCGTCGACCCTAGCGATCCGCTGCTCGCCCGACGGGGTGGGACCGCCCGCCTAGGCTCGGGTCATGGCACACCGGACCGGCCAGGCCCCGCTCGCGACGACCCTCGCCCGGGGTCTCGACACCGTCCTCGACCGCACGATCGCGCCCGGCTACACGAAGCTCGGGCTGGGGCTGCGGCGTCGTCTCCCGACGTGGCCCGCCGACCCGGCCCCCGACGCCCTGCGCGGGCGGATCGCCGCGGTCACGGGCGCCACGTCCGGCCTCGGCCTCGCCACCGCCGAGGGGCTGGCCCGCCTCGGCGCGTCCGTGCGGCTCATGGTGCGGAACGTCGAGAAGGGCGAGCAGGTGCGCGCCGAGCTGCTGGAGCGGGTGCCGGGCGCCGACCTCGTGGTCGACCGCTGCGACGTGGGCGACCTCGACGACGTACGCCGCGCGGCCGCCGCGATCGACGCCGCCCTCGACGGCCGCACGCTCGACGTGCTCGTGCACAACGCCGGGGTCATGCCGCCGGAGCGCACGCTCTCGCCGCAGGGCCACGAGCTGTCCATGGCCGTCCACGTGCTGGGGCCGGTGCTGCTCACCGACCTGCTCCGCGACCGCCTCGCGGCGTCGTCCGACGCGGCCGACCCCGACGACCCGGCCCCGAGCGGCGCGCGGGTGGTCTTCGTGACGTCGGGCGGCATGTATGCGCAGGCGCTCCGGGTCGACGACCTGGAGTACGACGCGGCGCCCGCGGACTACTCGGGGACGACGGCGTACGCGCGGTCCAAGCGCGCCCAGGTCGAGCTGCTGCCGTCGCTCACCGCGCGCTGGGCCCCGGAGCACGTCAGCGTCGCGGCGATGCACCCCGGCTGGGCCGACACGCCGGGGGTCGTCGACTCGCTGCCGGGCTTCCACAAGCTGACCGGGCCGGTGCTGCGCGACGCGGCCGGGGGTGCCGACACCGCCGTGTGGCTCGGGGCCGTGGAGCCCGCGCCGCCGTCGGGCGCGCTCTGGCACGACCGCCGCGTGCGACCGACGTCGCTCCTGCGGCGTACCCGCCCGTCGGCGGCCGACCGCCGTGCGCTGTGGGACTGGGTGCAGGAGAACGCGGGCCTCGACTGAACCCCGCGTCGTGGCCCCAGCGCCACGGAAAATGGCCCGCTGGGGCCACGACGCGCGATTAGATCCAGCGGTCGAACCAGATCCGGTCGAGCCACTCGCCACGGGTGAGGAGCTCGGCGGTGTAGATCGGGTAGAACCACGCGAAGTTCACGATCACCAGCACGACGACGGCACCCGCCACGACGACACCGACCGTGCGGCGCGGTGTGGGCACGCGGGACCGGCCGATCAGCTGCCCCAGCGCGAGCGTGAGGGCGATGACGATGAACGGCAGGATCGCCATCGCGTAGAAGATGAAGATCGGGCGGTCGTCGTTGAAGAACCACGGCACCCACGTCGAGAGCGCGCCGACGACGGCGACGCCGTAGCGCCAGTCGCGGGCGCCCAGCCACATGAGGGCCGCGAAGGCGAGCGCGACCGCGCCGGACCACCACAGCACCGGCGTGCCGAGGATGAGCACCTGGCGCAGGCAGGACGAGTCCGGTGCCGCGTCGCAGCCCTGGGCCCCGGGTGCGATGTCGTTCTCGGCGTGGACGCCGACGGGCCGGTTGAGCAGCAGCCAGCCGCGCGGGTCGGACTGGTAGGGGTGGGTGGAGCAGTTCAGGGGGGGGTACTGCGTGTGGAACGTGTAGACGTCCTCGTGGTAGTACCAGAGCGACCGCAGCGACTGCACCACCTCGCCGAGGCCCGAGGCGTCCGGCTCGGTCGCGGTCGGCCAGCGCTTCGAGGGGTCGGTCTCCGCCTGGCCGTCGCAGTCCGCGGCGGGCGCCACGAACTGCGTGTACTGCGTCGAGGAGAACGCCGCCTCCTCCTGGTCGGCGTGGATGAGCCAGCCGGTCCAGCTGAGCACGTACGTCGCGAACGCGACCAGCACGAGGTAGCCGAACGCCGGCAGCCCGTCGGTGAGGGCGGCGCGGAGGAGGGAGCGGCGTACGCCGAACATCCGGCGCGCGCCGGCGCTCCAGACCCACACGAGGACGCCGAAGGCGGCGAGCGGGTAGAGCGCCGTCCACTTCGTGCCGACGGCCAGGCCCCACATGACGCCGCCCGTGAGCAGCCACGGGCGCCAGAGCAGGCGTCGTACCGGACCCCAGGCGGCCCAGCGGGCCGTGCCGTCGAGCGGGTCGAGCCGGGCGGTGGGGTCGTCGGGCCGCTCCGGCACGAGGTGCGCGAGCCGCGCGCGCAGCCAGAAGCGGTCGTTGACGACGCAGGCGACGCCGCAGGTGATGAAGAGGGCCAGGAAGATGTCGAGCAGTGCGAGGCGCGACAGCACGAAGTGCATGCCGTCGAAGGCCAGGAGGACCCCGGCCACGAGCCCGAGCATCGTCGAGCCGGTCATGCGGCGCACGAGGCGGCACAGCACGAGCACGAGCAGGGCGCCCGCCACGGCGGCGGAGAAGCGCCAGCCGAAGGGGTCCATGCCGAAGAGCCGGATGCCGAGCGCGATCGCCCACTTGCCGACCTCGGGGTGCACGATCAGCTCGGGCTCGTCGGACCACGCGTCGAGGTCGCCGCCGAGGATCCGGTCGTTGGCGTCGTCCGGGTAGTCCCGCACGTAGCCCAGGTTGAGCAGCGACCAGGCGTGCTTCGCGTAGTAGGTCTCGTCGAAGGAGAACTCCCGCGGCGTGCCGAGGTGCCACAGCCGCATCCCGAGCGCCAACGCGAATACGCCGAGCGCCGGCAGCCAGCCGCCCCAGCGCGTCGACCAGCCGGCGAGCGCGCGGGTGACCGCGGGCGGGGCCACGGCTCGTCCCGCCCGCTCCCTGGCGCGGGCGAGGATCGGCGAGGTCACGGGGGTGAACTCTACGATCGGGGCGTGAGCGGAGACGGGAGCGGCGTGCTGGTGCTGGCGGGTACCCCGATCGGGCGCCGGGACGACGCGCCCCCGCGCCTCGTCGCGGAGCTCGCCCGGGCCGATGTGGTCGCCGCGGAGGACACGCGCCGGCTGCGGCGCCTGACCACCGACCTCGGGGTGGAGCTGACCGGGCGGGTGGTGTCCTACTTCGAGGGCAACGAGACCGCCCGCACCCCCGTGCTGCTCGAGGCGCTGCTCGCCGGCGAGCGCGTGCTGCTGGTGACCGACGCGGGGATGCCGAGCGTGTCCGACCCGGGGCTACCGGCTCGTGGCCGCCTGCGTCGAGGCCGACGTGCCCGTCACCGCCGTGCCGGGCCCGTCCGCCGTGCTCACCGCGCTCGCCGTCTCCGGGCTGCCCGTCGACCGCTTCTGCTTCGAGGGCTTCCTGCCGCGCAAGGCGGGCGAGCGGGGCCGCCGCCTCGCCGCGCTCGCCCGCGAGGAGCGCACGATGGTGTTCTTCGAGGCGCCGCACCGCACCCACGCGGCGCTCGCGGCGCTCGCGGAGGCGTTCGGCGACGACCGCCCCGCCGCCGTCTGCCGGGAGCTGACGAAGACCCACGAGGAGGTACGCCGCGGCGGCCTCGCCTCGTTGGTCTCCTGGGCCGCCGAGGGGGTGCGCGGGGAGGTGACGCTCGTCGTGCAGGGCGCCACGCCCGGTGCGTCCGTCGCCTCCGACCCGGACAGCCTGCGGGCCGCCGTGGCCGAGGCCGAGGCCGCGGGCGCGACGCGCAAGGACGCCATCCGCGACGTCGCCGACGCCGCCGGCGTGCCCAAGCGCGTCGTGTACGACGTGGTGCACAAGGGGTGACCGGTCGATCCGCGCCCCCGCTAGGGTCGGCCCCATGCCTCCCGCGCGCGTCACGTCGTTCGTCCACGAGGGCCTGACCTTCGACGTCGAGGACTCGGGCCCGATCGACGGGGACGTCGTCGTGCTCCTCCACGGGTTCCCGCAGCGGGCCTCCTCCTGGCGCCGCGTGGCCCCCCTCCTGCACGCGCACGGCTACCGCACCGTCGCGCCCGACCAGCGGGGCTACTCGCCCGGTGCGCGTCCGACCCGCCGGCGCGACTACACCGTGCAGCACCTGGCGGGCGACGTCCGGGCGCTGCTCGACGCGCTCGGCCCGGCGGGCGAGCGCGTCCACCTCGTCGGCCACGACTGGGGCGCGGTGATCGGGTGGGGCGTCGCCGCGGCGTACCCCGACCGCCTGCGCACCTTCACCGCCGTCTCGGTGCCGCCCACGGGCGCCTTCGTGCGCGGCGGGCTGCGGGGGCCGCAGCTGCTGAAGTCGTGGTACATCGGCGCCTTCCAGCTGCCCTTCTTCCCCGAGCTGCTGGCCGGCCGCCGGCCGGAGGCCCTCGAGCGCGTGCTGCGCTCGGCCGGCATGACGAAGGAGGACGTGGCCCGGTTCCGCACCGAGATCCTCGACCACGGCGCGTTCCCGGGCGCCATCAGCTACTACCGGGCGCTGCCGCTGGCCGCCCGCGGCTCGTTCTCGGCGCGCGTCCGGGTGCCCACGACCCTCGTGTGGAGCGACGGTGACACGGCGGTCGACCGCGCCGGCGTGGAGCTGGCGGCGGACTACGTGGACGCGCCGTACGAGCTCGTCGTCCTGCAGGGCGTGAGCCACTGGGTGCCCGAGCACGCTCCGGAGGCCCTGGCCGAGGCGGTGCTGGAGCGCGTGGGGAGCGTCGGGTGACCGACCCCGACCGACCCACCCGCTCGCGGGCCGCGGCCACCGAGCAGGGCTCACGCCGTGACCGCTCCCGCCCCCCGGCCCCGGAGCCGCTCCCGCACCCGGTCGTCGACAACCACTGCCACCTCGACATCGCCGACGGCCCGGACGGGGCGTGGGTGGAGGTCGACGCCGCGCTCGCGGCGAGCGCGGCCGTGAACGTCCCCCGCATCGTGCAGATCGGCTGCGACCTCGAGGGGGCGCGGTGGGCGGTCGCCGCGGCGGAGCGGTACGACGCGCTCGTCGCCGGGGTGGCACTCCACCCCAACGAGGCGCCGCGCCTGGCCGCGGCCGGCCGGCTCGACGAGGCGCTCGACGAGATCGAGCGGCTGGCGGGGGCACACGCCGACGTGCGGGCGGTGGGGGAGACGGGGCTCGACTTCTTCCGCACCGGTCCCGACGGCGCCGACGCGCAGCGCGAGAGCTTCGCCCGCCACATCGCGATCGCCAAGCGGCTCGACAAGACGCTCGTCATCCACGACCGCGACGCGCACGCGGCCGTGCTCGACGTGCTCGACGCCGAGGGCGCGCCCGACCGCTGGGTGATGCACTGCTTCTCCGGGGACGCCGACTTCGCGCGCGCCTGCCTCGACCGGGGTGCGCACCTCTCCTTCGCGGGCACGGTCACCTTCAAGAACGCCGAGCCGCTGCGCGAGGCGCTCGCCGTGACGCCCCAGGACCGGGTGCTGGTGGAGACGGACGCGCCGTACCTGACGCCCGTGCCCTACCGCGGGCGCCCCAACGCGTCGTACCTCGTGCCGCTGACGATGCGCGTCATGGCCGAGGTGCGGGGCGAGGACCTGGGCGAGCTGTGCGCCGCGGTGGACGCCTCGACCGAGCGTGCGTTCGGGGGCTCCTGGGGCCGCACGAGCGGGTGAGCTCGGCCGGGGGAGGGACGTGACCCTGTGCACGGGGGATTGGAGGCTCCTCCGATCTCGGCTACGGTCGGGGTCTTGTCAGCCGGGATCGGGCATCCACACCGACCGGCGCAGGGTGCGGCTCGCGGGCCGGGCGCGGACAGACAACCGCGTTCCGATCCCCGCTACTTCCTCAGTCGACCCGACTGGATCCCGACGGTTCCCGACGAGGCGCGGCAGGAGACCCCTGCGGCCTGCTCGCCGGTGGCACGTCGCGGCCCAGCGGTGCGCCGACGCTCGTGAACCGGGAACCACGTCGTTCGGAGAAGCGTGCAGCTCAACAGTGTCCTGGGCAGCCGAGGCGATCTCGCCCGGCTCGTCCGCAGTCGGGGGTTCGTCATCGCGCTGGTCGCGGTCGTGGTGCTGGCGGTGGCTGGCACCACCGCCGGCTACGCCGCGCTCGGCAAGTCCGTCACCCTCTCGGTGGACGGGCAGGAGCGCACGGTCACCGTCTTCGGAGGCACGGTGGGCGACGTCCTCGAGTCGGAGTCGATCGACGTCGGGGAGCGCGACCGCGTCGTCCCCAGCGTCGACGAGTCCGTCGAGGACGGCACCAAGGTCGACGTCCGCTACGCGCGGCCGCTCGAGCTGACCGTCGACGGCGAGTCCCAGACCCGCTGGGTGCTGGCGACCAACGTCGACGCCGCCCTGACGGAGCTCGGCGTCGACGACGCCGCCACCGTCTCGGTGAGCCGCAGCGCGTCGATCGACCGCGAGGGCCTCGCCCTCGAGCTGGTCACCCCGAAGACGCTCACCGTCGTCGTCGGCCTCGACGACCCGGTGCAGGAGCGCGTCGCGGCGACGACCGTCGCGGACGTGCTCGAGCAGATGGGGGTGGAGGTCTCCGAGACCGACGCCGTCGACCCGGCGCTCGACAGCACCGTCACCGACGGCCAGACCATCACCGTGGTCCGCTGGACCGCGCAGGAGGCGACCGTCGAGGGCCAGCGCGTGCCCTACGACACCGTCGAGGTCAACGACGCGACCCTGGAGAAGGGCGAGCGCGAGATCGAGCAGGAGGGCCGCGACGGCGCCGCCGACGTGACCTACCGCGTCGTCTTCCGCAACGGCAGCACCGTCGAGCGCACCGAGCTCTCCCGCGAGGTCACGACGGCCCCCGTCACCGAGCGCATCCGCGTGGGCACCAAGGAGCCCGAGCCGGAGCCGTCCACCTCGTCCGGCTCGTCCGGCTCGTCCGGTTCGTCCGCCCCCGCCGGTGGCAGCAACTTCGAGTCCGGCTCGACCGACTGGGACCGCCTCGCGCAGTGCGAGTCGGGCGGCAACTGGGCCATCAACACGGGCAACGGCTACTACGGCGGCCTGCAGTTCAACCTGCAGACCTGGCGCGCCTACGGCGGCTCGGGCTACCCGCACGAGAACAGCCGGTCCGAGCAGATCCGCATCGCCACCAAGGTGCGCGACGACCGCGGTGGGTACGGCGCGTGGCCCGGCTGCGCGAGCAAGCTCGGCCTGCCGCGCTGATCACCCGCTCCACCGCACGACCCCGGCACGACCGACGAGCCGCCGTGGACGCCCGACCGGGCGACCGCGGCGGCTCGTCCGCATCCGGCGTCAGTAGGGTGAGCCCCGTGACCGACCCCGGCGAGCCCCGCCTCCTCAGCGCCGCCGACGTCCGTCGGCTCGCCGCGGAGCTCGACCTGCGGCCCACGAAGCAGCGCGGCCAGAACTTCGTCATCGACCCCAACACGGTGCGCCGCATCGTGCGCGAGTCCGGCGTGGGGCCCGAGGACGTGGTGGTCGAGGTCGGTCCCGGCCTGGGCTCGCTCACGCTGGCGCTGCTGGGCGCCGTACGCCGCGTCGTCGCCGTCGAGGTCGACCCGTTGCTCGCCGAGCGGCTGCCGGCCACCATCGCGGAGCACGCGCCCGCGCAGGCCGACACCCTCGAGGTGGTGCTGGCCGACGCGATGCGGGTCGAGGAGGTCCCCGGACCGCCGCCCACCGCGCTCGTCGCGAACCTGCCCTACAACGTGTCCGTCCCGGTGCTGCTCCACCTCATGGCGCTCCTGCCGTCGCTGGAGCGCGGGCTCGTCATGGTGCAGTCCGAGGTCGCCGACCGGCTCGCGGCCGGGCCCGGCTCGCGCACCTACGGCGTGCCGTCGGTGAAGGCGGCCTGGTATGCCGACGTGCGCCGCGCCGGCGCCATCGGACGCAACGTCTTCTGGCCCGCGCCCAACGTCGACTCGGGCCTCGTGGCCTGGACGCGGCGGGAGCCCCCGGCGGCCGTCGCCACCCGCGAGGACGTGTTCCGCGTCGTCGACGCCGCCTTCGCCCAGCGCCGCAAGACGCTGCGGGCGGCGCTGCGACCGATGACGTCGGCGTCCGGCGAGGGCGCGGCGGAGCGGCTCGAGGCGGCGTTCGCCCAGGCCGGGCTGGCCGCCACGGTGCGCGGGGAGCAGCTCGAGGTCGAGCAGTTCGCGGCCCTCACCGACGCGCTCGTCGCGACCGGCGCGCTGGCGCCCGCCGGTGCGGCCGGACCGAGCCGCAGGAGCCGCGCGTGAGCAGCCGCAGCCGAGCGACGACGGCGGTCACGGTGCGCGCGCCCGCCAAGATCAACCTCTACCTCGCCGTCGGCGCGGCCCGCCCCGACGGTTTTCACCCCGTGGCGACCGTCTACCAGGCGATCGGGCTCTACGACGACCTGACCGCGCGGCCGGGCGGCTCCGGCACGAACCCGGTCCGGCTCGCGCTGCACGCCGCCGACCACGTCGACGCCGGCGCCGTACCGCTCGCCCCGGGCACCAACCTGGTGCACCGGGCCGCGCAGCTCCTCGGCGCCCACCACGGACGCACGCTGCGGGCCGACGTCGAGATCGCCAAGGCCGTGCCCGTGGCCGGCGGGCTCGCGGGCGGGTCCGCGGACGCGGCCGCCGCGCTCGTGGCGCTGGACCGCCTCCACGACCTGGGCACGCCCGACGAGGCGCTCCTCGCGATCGCCGCGGAGCTGGGCAGCGACGTCCCGTTCTCCCTGCTCGGGGGCACCGCGGCCGGGGTCGGGCGCGGGGAGCAGGTCACGCCCTACAGCGACCCCGCCATCGCCGACGCCGCCTGGTGGTGGGTCGTCGTCCCGCAGGCGCTGGGCCTGTCGACCCCGAGCGTCTACCAGCACTTCGACCGGATGCGGCCCGACGCGGAGGAGTCCGTCGTCGTGCCCGACCGCGTCATCGCGGCCCTCGCCTCGCAGGACCCGGTCACGCTCGCCGCGGTGCTGCACAACGACCTCCAGGCCCCCGCGCTCGACCTGCGTCCCGAGCTGGCCGACGTGCTGGCCGACGGCGAGGCCGCCGGGGCGCTGCGGGGCATCGTCTCCGGCTCGGGCCCCACCTGCGTCTTCCTCTGCGGCTCGCCCGACGAGGCGCGGGAGGTCGCCGCGCGCCTGCAGGCGTCGTACGACGTCGTGCTCGTCGCCACCGGCCCGGTGGCCGGTGCCCATCGTGTGGAGTACGTCTGATGGCCGCCCCCAACCTCGTCAACCTCGAGAAGGTCTCGAAGTCCTTCGGTGTGCGACCGCTGCTGTCGGAGGTCTCGCTCGGCATCGGCGAGGGCCAGCGGATCGGCGTCGTCGGCCGCAACGGCGACGGCAAGTCGACGCTGCTCAACGTCTTCACGGGCACCGAGGAGCCGGACAGCGGCCGCGTGTCGCAGACGCGCGGCCTCCTCGTCGGGCACCTGCACCAGGGGGACCGGCTCGACGACACCCACTCCGTGCGCGAGGCGGTGCTCGCCGGCAGGGCCGACCACGAGTGGGCCGCCGACGCCACGACCCGCGAGGTCGTCGAGGTGCTCCTCGCCGGCGTCGAGCTCGACCGTCCCGTCGCGGGGCTCTCCGGCGGCGAGCGGCGGCGGTGCGCGCTGGCCGCGCTGCTGCTCGACCAGCACGACCTGCTCGTGCTCGACGAGCCCACCAACCACCTCGACGTCGAGGCCGTCGCCTGGCTCGCGCAGCACGTCGCCGGGCTGTCGTCCGCGCTGCTCGTCGTCACCCACGACCGCTGGTTCCTCGACGCCGTCTGCCAGTGGACCTGGGAGGTCCACGACGGGGTGGTGGACGTCTACGAGGGCGGGTACGCCGCGTTCACCCTCGCCCGCGCCGAGCGCGCCCGCGTGGCCGCCGCGGTCGAGTCGCGGCGCGCGAACCTCGCCCGCAAGGAGCTGGCGTGGCTGCGGCGGGGTGCCCCCGCGCGTACGTCGAAGCCCAAGTTCCGCATCGACGCCGCCAACGCCCTCATCGAGGACGAGCCGCCGCCGCGCGACTCCCTGGCGCTCCAGAAGTTCGCGACCCAGCGGCTCGGCAAGGACGTCGTCGACCTCGAGCACGTCGACCTCCGCCGGGGCGACCGGGTGCTGCTCCGCGACGCCACCTGGCGGCTCGGGCCGGGCGACCGGGTCGGCATCGTCGGTGTCAACGGTGCCGGCAAGACCTCGGTGCTCTCGCTCGTCGCGGGGGCGCTCGCTCCCGACGCGGGCAAGGTGAAGACCGGCCGCACGGTCGCGCTCGCCCACCTCACCCAGCAGCTCGACGACCTCGACCCGACCGCCCGCGTGCTGCCGACGGTGGAGTCGATCCGCCGGGTCACCACGACGGCCGACGGCGAGATCACCGCGACGTCCCTGCTCGAGCGGTTCGGGTTCACCGGCGACCGGCTCACCGCGCGGATCGGGGACCTCTCCGGTGGGGAGCGCCGGCGCTTCCAGCTGCTCTGCCTGCTGCTCGAGGAGCCCAACGTGCTGCTCCTCGACGAGCCCACCAACGACCTCGACATCGAGACCCTCCAGGTGCTCGAGGACTTCCTCGACGGCTGGCCCGGCACGCTGCTCGTGGTGAGCCACGACCGGTACTTCCTCGAGCGGGCGACCGACTCCGTCTGGGCGCTGCTCGGCGACGGGCAGCTGTCCATGCTGCCGCGGGGCGTGGACGAGTACCTCGAGCGGCGGGCCGCGTCGACGTCGGCGAAGGGCGCGGTGCCCGACTCTCCTGCTGCTCCCTCGGCCGGTGCTCCCTCGGCCGGTGCCCCTGCCCGCGGTGCGAAGTCCGGTAGCGCCGAGGAGCGTGCCGCGCGGAAGACCGTCGCGCGGGTGGAGAAGCGCCTCGCGCGCATCGCCGCCGACGAGGCGGCGCTCAACGCCGAGGCGGTCGAGCACGCGGCCGACTACGAGCGGCTCGCCGACATCGGGACGCGCCTGCAGGCGCTGGCCGACGAGCGCGACGAGCTCGAGCTCGAGTGGCTCGAGGCCGCCGAGCTGCTGGGCTGAGGCTGGCTGGGTCCGGGCTGGCTGGGCTGGCTGGGCCCGGGCTGGGCTGGCTGGGGCGCGAAATGTGCGGCTGGTGCGGGGCCGTCGGCCAGCGAGGCGCACCAAGGTCCCATTTCGGGACCGGCCCGAACCCACCCGGACCCACCCGGACCCACCCGGGCCGAGCCTGCCGGTGCGGTAACTGGCTAGCCGGGCTCGCCGAGGCGCGAAATGTGCGGCTGGGGCCGGACCGGCGGCCAGCGAGGCGCACCAAGGTCCCATTTCGGGACCGGCCCGGACCCACCCGGACCCACCCGGACCGGAGCAACCCCCGACGCAGCGACCCTCAGCGGAACGGCCGCATGAGCTCCCGGAGCAGTCCGGCGAGGGCGTCGCGCTCGGGTGCGGGGAGCTCGGCGAGCAGCGCGGCCTCGGCGTCGACCAGCGCGGCGAAGGCGTTGTCGACCGCGGTCCTGCCCTCGGCGGCGAGCCGCACGAGCACGCCGCGGCGGTCGTGGGGGTCGGGCAGGCGCTCCACGAGGCCGCGGGCGACGAGGCGGTCGACGCGGTTGGTCATCGTCCCGCTCGTCACGAGCGTCTCGCGCAGGAGGCGGCCGGGGGAGAGCTCGTAGGGCTCGCCCGCGCGACGCAGCGCCGCCAGCACGTCGAACTCCCACGTCTCGATGCCGTGCTCCGCGAAGGCCCGGCGCCGGGCGAGGTCGAGGTGCTTGGAGAGCCGGCTGATCCGGCTGAACACCTCGACGGGACCGAGGTCGAGGTCGGGACGCTCGCGCGCCCACGCCTCCACCAGGTCGTCCACCTCGTCCCGCATGGCGGCATCGTAGCCGCGATCGAGAATCTTGACATCAAGATGTTTGGGGTGGACCGTGGTCGGCATGGCCTGGGACCCGAGCGACTACCTGACCTACGCCGACGAGCGCGGCCGCCCGTACGGCGAGCTGTTGGCCCGCATCGCCGTCGAGGCCGATCGGGTGCGGCGCGTCGTCGACCTCGGGTGCGGGCCCGGCAACCTCACCGCGCTGCTCGGGCGCCGCTGGCCCGAGGCCACCGTCGTCGGTGTCGACTCCTCGCCCGAGATGCTCGAGCGCGCCCGGCGCGACCACGCCGACGTGCCGGGCCTCTCCTTTGAGCTCGGCGACGTCCGCACCTGGACCGCTCCGGCCCCCGTCGACGTGCTGCTCTCCAACGCGACGTACCAGTGGGTGCCGGGGCACCTCGAGCTCCTGCCGGGCCTGCTCGCGCAGGTGGCGCCCGGGGGCGCGCTCGCGTTCTCGGTGCCGGGCAACGTCGACGAGCCGAGCCACGTGCTGCGGCGCGAGCTGGCGGGGACCGCGCCCGTACGCCATGTTCACCGCCGGCGTGGCCGACCCGGCGGCGCACGACGCCGCCACCTACCTCGGCGTGCTGGCGGCCGCGGGTGCGGAGGTCGACGCCTGGGAGACCACCTACCTGCACGTGCTCCGCGGGGTGGACCCGGTGCTGACCTGGATCGGCTCGACCGGGGCCCGGCCCACGCTCGAGGCGCTGCCGCCCGACCTGCGCGCACGGTTCCGGGCGGAGCTGGGGGAGCTCCTGCGGGCGGCGTACCCCACCACGGAGGTCGGCGGGGAGCCCGCCGTCGTGCTCCCGTTCCGGCGGGTCTTCGTCGTCGCGCGGCGTGTGGACGGCGTGGTTACCGAGCAGTAAGGTTCGCGTCATGTCCGCCGTGCTGAACCTCTGGAAGCAGACCACGCAGCTGCCCGTCGTCGGGTCCGTCGTGGGGAAGCGGGTGTTCTCGCTGGCGTTCGCGCAGAAGGCGCCCTACTTCGCGACTATCCGGCCGCGGTTCACCGAGCTGCGGCCCAACTACGCGGAGCTGCTCATCCCGAAGCGGCGCGGCGTGCACAACCACATCGGCACGGTGCACGCGATCGCACTGTGCAACGGCCTCGAGGCCGCCATGGGTGCGCTCGCGGAGGCCACGATCCCGGCGGACAAGCGCTGGATCCCCAAGGGGATGGACGTGGCCTACACGGCGAAGGCCGACAGCGACATCCGCTGCATCGCCGAGACCGACCCGGAGCAGTGGACGGGCGACGACCCGGACCTGCCGGTGCGCGTGCGCGGCGTGCGGGCCGACGGCGAGGTCGTCATCGAGGGCGTGATCCGGCTCTGGGTGACGCCGAAGAAGCGCTGAGGCCCCTCCGGCGTCACCCGGCGACCGCTCAGACGGTGCGCTGGTCGGCCGTCCCCACGGCCGACACCTCCAGCTGCTTCTTCTCGCCGACGAAGCGTCGCTGCACGACGTTGGCCAGCGCGGTGAGCAGCAGGTTGAGCACGAGGTAGATGGCCGCGATCACGAGGAACACGGGCACGTGGTTCTGGAACTCCAGGTAGAGCGGCCGCGCCAGCGCGGTCAGGCCCGGCGCCGCGATCGCGTAGCCGAGGCTCGTGTCCTTCAGCGTCACCACGCACTGGCTGATGATCGCCGGGATCATGATCCTCACGGCCTGGGGCAGCAGGATGATCCAGACGACCTGGGTCTTGCGCATGCCGATGGCGTACGCCGCTTCCGCCTGCCCGGCCGGCACCGCCAGGATGCCCGCGCGGAACACCTCGGCGAGCACGGCGCCGTTGTAGAGCGACAGCGCCCAGACGACGCACCAGAACGGGCCGGAGTCGCCGTTGTAGATGCCGTAGACCGAGAAGAAGAAGATCATCAGCATCAGCACGGGGACCGCGCGGAAGAACTCCACGAGCGCCCACGACGGGACCCGCACGACGGCGTGGTCCGACAGCTTGCCGATGCCGAGCACGAGGCCGAGCACCACGGCGCCCACGATCCCGCCGGCGGCCATCTTCAGCGTCTCGAGGACGCCGTCGACGAGGATGCGCTCCAGGTAGGCGGGGGTCACGAAGACCTCCCACTTGTCGCCCTCGAGCTGACCGCTCGAGGCGAGGCGCCAGCCCACCAGCCCCAGGAGGGCGAGGAGGCCGACGACGGTCAGGACCGTGTAGAGACGGTGCCGCCGGACGGTCTTCGGACCGGGGGCGTCGAACAGGACACTCGTGCTCATCGCGCGACCCTCCAACGTCGTTCCATGCGGTTGCTGGCGAAGGACACGACCTCGACGAGCAGCACGAAGCCGCCGGCGAACACGGCGAGCAGCCACCACCGGTCGCCGGGGTTGGCGTCGGTGAGCTGCTTGAGCTGGTAGGCCGTCTCGAGCACCGTGATGGCGATCGCCACCGTCGTGTTCTTCAGCAGGGCGATCTGGGTGCTCGCCAGCGGCGGCAGCGCGGCGCGGAACGCCTGGGGCAGCACGACCTGGCGCATGACGCCGGAGAACGGCAGGCCGATCGCCCGGGCCGCCTCGGCCTGGCCCACCGGCACGGCGTTGATGCCGGAGCGGATGGCCTCGCAGACGAAGCACGACGTGTAGAGCGTCAGGCCGACCACGGCCGTCGCGAACGCGTTGGTCATGCGGATGTCGCCCCACCCGGTGGGGACGACGATGTCGACGAACCGGAAGGTCACACCGATCTTCGGTCCCGCGTAGTAGAGGAACAGCAGCACGACCAGCAGCGGGATGTTGCGCACGGACGTGACGTAGACGCCGGCGGCCCGGCGCATGACGGCGACCGGTCCCACCCGCAGGGCGGCCAGGAAGGTGCCGAGCACGAGCGAGCCGATGCCGGAGACGACGAACAGCAGGATCGCGGTGACGAAGCTGATGACGATCGCCTGGTAGTTCTCGGTGATCGCGGTCATGCGGCTCCTCGGGGGTCAGGGCCTCGGCGCCCACCGGCCCGGGACGGCAGGGCGCCGTCCCGGGCCAGTGGCCGCGGGGGGAGGTGGATCAGGAGCAGGAGTCGAGCGTCGGGGGCTCGGGGGTCTCGGCACCCGAGGCGCCGAGGGTCTCCTCGAAGGCGTCCGCCCACGAGCCGTCCTCGAAGGACTCCTCGAGCACGCCGTTGATCCACTCGCACATCTCGGGCCGCTCGAGGCTGTAGCCGATGCCGATGCGCTCCTCGGAGAACTCCGGACCGACGACCTTCAGCGCGCCGTCGTACTGCGCCGCGAGGCCCAGCAGGATCGAGCCGTCCGTCGACATCGCGGGCACGGTGCCGTCCGCGACCTGCTCGGCGCAGAGGCTGTAGGTGTCCGCGGGGACGCCGACCGCGCCGGCCTCGGTGACGTTCTCGAGCGAGGTCGAGCCGGACGCCGAGCAGACCTCCTCGCCCTGGAGGTCCTCGATCGACTCGACGTCGCTGTCCTCGGGCACCAGCACCTGCTGGCCGGTGACGAAGTAGGGACCCGTCTGGCCGACCAGCTCGCGGCGGGCGTCGGTGATGGAGTACGACGCGGCGACCAGGTCGACGCGGCCCGACTGCAGGTAGGGCTCGCGGTTGTCGGAGATGGTCTCCTCGTAGGTCACCTTGCTGGTGTCGTCCGGGTCGATGCACAGGTCGGCGATCAGCAGCTTCGCGATCGCGACGTCGAAGCCGCGCGGCAGGTCGTCGTTGGTGCCCTTGAAGCCGAGGCCCGGCTGGTCGAAGCGCACGCCCACGTTGATCTCGCCCGCGTCGGCGAGCTCGGCCATGCGCGAGCCCTCCTCGAACTTGCCGTCGCAGTCGTCGTCGGCCTCGACGGTGGTGTCGGCACCGCCCACGGCGTCGTCGTCGCTGCCGGCGTCGCCACAGGCGGCCAGGGACGCGGCGAGCACCACGCCCGAAGCCGCGGCCATCATCCTCTTGAGTCGCATCTGTTCCTCCTCGCTCCCCCTCGGTGGGGAGCAGATCGATCCGGTGGGTGGGTCGCGGCGCGGGAATGCGCCGGATCAGGTCAGGTGCAGGTCAGGCGCAGGTCAGTGCTTGAGGATCTTGCCGAGGAAGTCGCGGGCCCGCTCGCTCTGCGGGTTGGTGAAGAACTCCTCGGGGGTGTTCTCCTCGACGATCTGGCCGTCGGCCATGAACACGACGCGGTCGGCGGCCGTGCGGGCGAAGCCCATCTCGTGGGTGACCACGATCATCGTCATGCCGCCCTGCGCGAGGCTGACCATGACGTCGAGGACCTCCTTGATCATCTCCGGGTCGAGGGCCGAGGTCGGCTCGTCGAAGAGCATGACCTTGGGCTCCATCGCCAGCGCGCGGGCGATGGCGACGCGCTGCTGCTGGCCGCCGGAGAGCTGGGCGGGGTACTTGTCCGCCTGGTGGCCGACGCCCACCCGGTCGAGGAGCTCGCGGGCCTTGCGCTCGGCGTCGGCCCTCGACTGGCCGCGCACCTTGACGGGGCCCAGCGTCACGTTCTCGAGGATGGTCTTGTGGGCGAAGAGGTTGAAGCTCTGGAACACCATGCCGACCTCGGCCCGCAGGTTCGCCAGCGCCTTGCCCTCCTGGGGGAGCGGCTGGCCGTCGAGCGTGATGGTGCCCTCGCCGACCGTCTCCAGGCGGTTGATGGTGCGGCACAGCGTCGACTTGCCCGAGCCCGACGGGCCGATGACCACGACGACCTCGCCGCGGTGCACCGTCAGCTCGATGTCCTGCAGCACGTGGAGCTGGCCGAACCACTTCTGCACGCCCGACAGCACGACCAGGGGCTCGCCCTGGCCCGCCGGCGCCGGGCCCTTCTCCAGCGTCGTCATGCCGCGGGAACCTAGTGCCGCATGGTCCTTTCGGGCCAGTCTCCCTGGTCCGTTGGTGCCAATCGGGATCTATTCGTGACCGTAGGTCGGGGTACGGCGGGCATTCCCGACTCGGCGGGGGGCCGTTCCGCGCCGTACCCTGGGACGGTCATGCCTGAGACCGCCACGCCCGCCCCGCGCACCTACGACGTCCGCACGTTCGGCTGCCAGATGAACGTGCACGACTCCGAGCGCCTGACCGGCCTGCTCGAGGACGCCGGCATGGTGAAGGCCCCGGCCGGCGAGGACGCCGATGTCGTCGTGCTCAACACCTGCGCCGTGCGGGAGAACGCCGACAACAAGCTCTACGGCAACCTCGGCCACCTCGCGCCGGTGAAGGCGCGCCGGCCGGGCATGCAGATCGCCGTCGGCGGCTGCCTCGCGCAGAAGGACCGCGGCGAGATCACCCGCAAGGCCCCCTGGGTCGACGTCGTCTTCGGCACCCACAACATCGGGTCGCTCCCCGTGCTGCTCGAGCGGGCGCGGGTGGCGGAGGAGGCGCAGGTCGAGATCCTCGAGAGCCTCGACGTCTTCCCCTCGACGCTGCCGACGAAGCGGGAGTCGGCCTACGCCGCGTGGGTGTCGATCTCGGTCGGCTGCAACAACACCTGCACCTTCTGCATCGTGCCGAGCCTGCGCGGCAAGGAGAAGGACCGGCGGCCCGGCGACGTGCTCGCCGAGATCGAGGCGCTCGTCGCGGAGGGCGTCACCGAGGTGACGCTGCTGGGGCAGAACGTCAACGCGTACGGCGTCGAGTTCGGCGACCGCCAGGCGTTCTCGAAACTGCTGCGGGCCTGTGGCGAGATCGAGGGCCTCGAGCGCGTGCGGTTCACCTCGCCCCACCCGGCCGAGTTCACCGACGACGTCATCGAGGCGATGGCGGAGACGCCCAACGTCATGCCGTCGCTCCACATGCCGCTGCAGTCGGGCTCCGACACGGTGCTCAAGGCGATGCGTCGGTCCTACCGGCAGAGGAAGTTCCTCGGCATCATCGAGCGGGTCCGCGCCGCGATCCCCGACGCCGCGATCACCACCGACATCATCGTGGGCTTCCCCGGCGAGACCGAGGCGGACTTCGAGGACACCCTCCACGTGGTCCGCGCGTCGCGCTTCTCCGGCGCGTTCACGTTCCAGTACTCCACCCGCCCCGGCACCCCCGCCGCCACCATGGAGGACCAGATCCCCAAGGCGGTCGTGCAGGAGCGCTACGAGCGCCTCGTCGCGCTCGTCAACGAGATCGCGTGGGAGGAGAACCGGCGCCTCGAGGGCCGCCGCCTCCAGCTGATGGTCGCCGAGGGCGAGGGCCGCAAGGACGCCGCGACCTCCCGCCTGTCCGGCCGTGCCCCCGACAACCGGCTCGTGCACTTCGCCGCCGACTTCTCGCTCGTCGACGGCCAGGTGCCGCGGCCCGGCGACATGGTCGAGGTCGAGGTCACGTACGGCGCGCCCCACCACCTCGTCGCCGACGGGCCCGTGCTGGCGGTGCGCCGCACGCGGGCCGGCGACGCGTGGGAGCGCCGCACGGCCGAGCCGCCCGCGCCCACGGGCGTCTCGCTCGGCATGCCGACCGTCGGCCAGCCGGCGCCGCTGCCGGTCGTCGTCGACGCGTGCGCGGTGCGCTGAGGCGGTCAGCCGCCGCTCAGCGCTCGAGCCCGCGCCCGATCCCGCGGGCAGTGACCTCCAGCGCCGTGACGTGGCGCGCGTGGTTGGCCTCGAGGCGCGGCAGCACGATGCCGATCGAGGCGACGACCGTGCCGTGGCGTCGCACGGGCACCGCCAGGGAGCATGCGCCGAGCGTCATCTCCTCGTAGGTCACGGCGTAGCCGTTGCGCTCCACCTGGTCGAGCTGCGTGCGCAGCCGGGCCGGCTGGGTGATCGTGTAGGCGGTCAGGCGCTGCAACGAGGCCATCACCTCCTCGCGCACCTGCTCGGGGGCGTGCGCGAGCAGCACCTTGCCGACCCCGGTCGCGTGCAGGGGCAGGCGCCCCCCGACCGAGCTGACGACGGGCACGGAGGAGTGTCCGGCCAACCGGTCGAGGTAGAGCGCGTGGTGGCGCTCGCGCACGGCGAGGTGCACGGTCGCCCGCGTCGTCCCGTAGAGGTCGTGCAGGTAGGGCGACGCCACGTCGCGCAGGCCGCGCTGCACGGGCGAGAGCATCCCGAGGTCCCACAGGCGACGTCCCACCACGTAGCGGCCCTCGGGGTCCCTCGTCAGCGCACCCCAGGCGACCAGGTCCGCCACCAGCCGGTGGGCCGTGGGCACGGGGAGCCCCGCGCGCCCGGCCATCTCCGTGAGCGTCAGGCGGCGGTGGCGCTCGTCGAAGGCGCCCAGCAGCGACAGCGCCCGCATGGTGACGGTGCCGCGGCCCGGCGCATCCGGGGGAGAGGAGACCTGGGTCACACCGGTCATCGTGCCAGGATCACCCGGTCGCGATGCTGTTTTTGACCTCGTCGACGAGGGCCCGGCGGCGCTCCTCGACCGCGCGGCGACCGGGCGCGACGGGCACGTCGTGCCGCACCGCGGCGAGCACCTCGGCGTGCAGCGCGTCGAGCTCGTCGTCGAACTCGGCGTGCGCGATGACGTAGGCGTCGTTCGCGCGGACGGCGTCCACGACGCAGGCCGCCAGCACGGCCGGGTCCATGGCGCTCCCCTGCGCGAGCGCGAACTCGGCGTTCACCGGGTCCCGGGTGGCGTCGAAGGTCGGCGTACCTGCCGGGGCGTCGGCCCCGCCGACCGGGTCGAGGATGCGGGTGCGGGTCAGCCCCGGGCACAGGCAGGTGACGCCGATGCGGTCGGGCGCCAGCGCGAGGCGCAGCGAGGCGCTCAGCCCGCGCACCGCGAACTTGGTCGTCGTGTAGATCCCTCCCGCGTCGAGCATCGGGATCAGCCCCGCCATGGACGCGGTGTTGACCACGTGGCCGCCACGACCGTGGCGCCGGATCCGGGGCACCACGGTGACGACGCCGTTCACGACGCCGCCCAGGTTGACGGCCAGCATGCGGTCCCAGTCGTCGAAACCGGCCGTGCTCATGGGGGCCGAGAGCCCGACGCCCGCGTTGTTGACCAGCAGGTCGATCCCGCCCAGCTGCTCCTCGACCCGGTCCGCGACCGCGGCGAAGCCGGGACGGTCCGTCACGTCCAACCGGTGCAGGACGACGGCTCCCGGGCGGGGGCGCCGCCGCGCCGAGGAGGCGCTCGGCCTCGGCGAGGTGCTCCTCGCTGTGGTCGGCGACCGCCACGGACATGCCCTCCCCGAGGAGCGCGGCGGCGATGGCCAGACCGATGCCGCTCGCGCCCCCGGTGACGAGGGCGGACCGCCCGTCGAGCTCACGCACGGCTCACACCACCGCGGAGATCGCGAGGTCGGACAGCCGCTGGAAGCGCAGGACGTTGTCGCCCTCCTCCATGGCGCCCGCCGTGAGGCAGACGAACGTGACGTCGTTCTCGGGGTCGACCCAGAAGAGCGTCGAGCCGGCGCCGTAGTTGCCGAAGGTCCGCGGGGACGTCATCGTGCCGAAGAACGAGGGGGCCACGCCCGTGCCGGACAGCGCGAACCCGAACCCGAGGTTGCCCGGGCCGACCTCCCAGCCGCGAGCCTCCGCGATGCGGCGGTAGAGGTCGTTGGGCTCGTCGCCGGTCTGCACCCGGGTGACCTTGTCGATCACGGCCCGCGAGAGCAGCGGCTCGCCGGACTCGTCGAGGCCGTTGCGGCGGTACATCTCCGCCAGCAGGAACAGGTCGTGCGCGGTCGTGACGGAGCCGACCCACGGCATCTCGGCGTCGCCGTCGATCACCTCGTTGAGGATCTCGAGGTCGGAGGCCGTCAGCCAGCCCTCCTCGCCGAAGACCGCGCGGATCGGGACGATCCGGGACGCGAGCCGCTCGGGCAGGCCGAAGGCGGTGTCGGTCATGCCGAGCGGGTCCAGCACCTCGCGCTGCATCGAGTCGCTGAAGCGGGCGTCGCCGTTGACCCGGCGGCACATCTCGCCCATGAGCGCGTGGTTGAGCGCGGGGGAGTAGTTGACGACGCTGCCGGGCACGGCGGCCAGGGGCAGCTCGCAGATGGCGGCAACCACGTCGCTGAGGTCGCCGAGGCGGCGGTAGGGCAGCGGCTCGGGGGTGACCACCATCCCGGCGCGGTGGGTCAGGAGGTGACCGAGGGTCACGCGCTCCTTGTTGGCGGCCAGGAAGCGGTCGTGCCCCAGGAACTCGGGGATCACGTCGACGACGCGGGTGTTGAACGACAGCAGGCCGCGGTCGATCGCGTTGTAGACGAGGGTGTTCGTCAGCGCCTTCGACACCGAGAGCACGCGGAACACGTCGCTGCGGCTCGCGTGGCGCCCGGCGGTGACGTCGGTGCTGCCGAGCGCGGTGTCGAGCACGACCTCGCCGTGACGGGCGATCTTCACGACGGCGCCGTGGTAGAGCCCGCGCTCGATGTCGGCCTCGATCGCCGAGGTCAGGCGGTGCAGCTGGCGGTTGCTCATGCCGCTGGTGGTGCCGCGGGGGGCGGGGCTCGCGGGCGGCGTCCGGTCGGGTGCGGCGGGGGGTGCGGTAAGGGTCATGTCGTCTCCTGGTCGGACGTGTCGGACGTGTCGGACGTGGGGTGGGGTGGGCGGGTCAGCCCAGCGGGCTGGCGGCGAGGGCGCCGCCGTCGATCGGGATCACGGCGCCGGTGAGGTAGCCGGCCTCGGGGCCGAGGAGGAAGCACGCCAGCTCGGCCGCCTCGCTCGGCTGGCCGAGGCGTCCCAGGGGGACGCCGGCGACCATCGCGCCGGCGCCGCTCTCGCCGTGGAACTCCTTGAGGGGCGCCTGGAGGGGGGTGTCGGTCATGCCGGGGGCCAGGCAGTTGGCACGGACGCCGAGCGGCGCCCCCTCCACGGCGGCGACGCGGGTCAGGCCGATCACCCCGTGCTTGGCGCCGGTGTACGCCGCCAGGCCGGTGCCCGCGGTGAGCCCGGCGACCGAGGAGGTCGTGACGATCCGACCGCCCCCGGGACGCGAGGCGAAGTGCCGCAGGGCCGCGCGCAGCCCGAGGAAGACGCCCCGCAGGTCGACCGCCACGACGCGGTCGAACTCCTCGACCTCGGTGTCGGCCAGGCTCGCGAACCGCCCGGGCACGGCCGCGTTGAGGAACACGCCGTCGTACCGGCCGAAGGCCTCGACCGCCGCACGGTCGTAGGCCGCCACGTCGGCCTCCGCCGCCACGTCCGCCGGGACGACGCGGAGCCGGTCGCCCCCCAGGTCGGCGGCGACCCGGTCGAGTCCCGCGGCGTCGCGGTCGACGAGCACGACGGCGTGGCCCCGGGCGTGCAGGAGCCGCACGGTCGCCTCTCCGATGCCGCTCGCTGCGCCCGTCACGACGACGGTCCCCGGCTGCTCGGCCATGTCGTTGGTCTCCTTCTCGCGGCTGCTCCGCGGTGGTCTCCCGCCTCGGTGCCGCGCGGTGTCGCGGGCCGTCGTGCAGGGTCGGGCGACGTCGTGCCGCCGACCCCCGAACCTTCGGCGACGGGCGTGACGGGAGCCACACCGGGCTTCCGTCAGACGGAAGTGGACGCGTGCCAAGCCGATCGCGGCCTGCCCATCCTTCACCCGGCCGACAGCAGCAGCACGCCGCCGCCGGCCCCCCGGCCCACCGGGACCCCTCAGCACTCGGGGTGCTGCGGCCCACGGGCGCCGCCGGCCCGACCCCCGGACGTGGCTCGGCGGCCCCGCACCACCACCAGAAAGGCAACACGATGACGCACGCACGACTCCGCAAGCCCGCGGCCGCCGGCCTCGCGGTCCTGGCGACCTGCACGCTCGTCGCCGGCTGCAGCCGCGGTCCCGGCACGACGGGTGCGGCCGCCTCGGGTGGCGAGCAGGTCGAGATCGACCTCGGCGACCAGACGGTCACCGTCTCGGGCCCGCCGCGGATCGCCGTGGTGCTCCCCGGCACCAACAACAGCTACCTGCAGGCGCAGATCGACGAGGTCGAGGACGCGGTCGCCGACATCGACGGCGCGACCTACACCGTCTTCGACGGGAAGTTCGACCCGACCACCCAGTTCAACGCGCTGACCAACATCGTGCAGGGCGGGCAGTACAACGCGATCCTGCTGCCCTCGCTCGACTCGAACCTCAACTGCAACGTCGCCTCCCAGGTGGCCCCCGAGAACGACATCGTCGTCGTCGCGATGACGACGGCGCTGTGCGGCCGCACGACCAACGAGGGCGAGGAGCTGTGGCAGCCCGGCACGCTCACCTACCTGGGCGGCGTCGACACCGTCGACTACTGGACCGACTACCTCGAGTACGTGATCGCGGAGAACCCGGGCGAGCAGAAGATGGTCGTCCTCAAGGGCCCCGACAACATCGGCATCACCATCAACCTCGACGCCGCGATCGAGAAGGTCACGGCGGAGCACCCGGAGCTCGAGATCGTCGGCGAGGCGAACACCGACTACTCGATCCCGGACGGCAACGAGAAGGCCACCTCGCTGCTGCAGGCGCACCCCGACGCCACCATCATCTTCTCGGCGTACGTCACCCTGACGCAGGGCGCCGTGCAGGCGGTCGAGGCCGCCGGCCTCCAGGGCGACGTGAAGATCTACGACAAGGGCTCGTCGGAGTACTCCTTCGAGCAGCTCGCCGCCGGGACGATCGAGGCCACCGCGCCGGAGTATCCCCGCACCATCGTCCGCAAGGCCGTCGAGGTCCTGGGCCAGGCCTTCGCGGGCGAGGAGGTCGAGCGCTTCTACCCGAACAGCGGCGCGCCGCTGCCCGAGGGTGCCGACCCCGAGACGGGCTTCTTCGTGATCACCGAGGACACCGCGGCCGACTTCGAGCCGGAGTCCTGATGGGCACCCCGGAGGCCTCGACCCTCGCCCCGGCGACCGCGCACGCGGCGGCCATCCGCACCCACGGGGTGGGCCGCACGTTCGGCGCCGCCGTCGCCCTGGCCGGGATCGACGTGACGATCACGGCCGGCACGGTGCACGCGCTGGTCGGCCAGAACGGCGCCGGGAAGTCGACGTTGCTCGGCATCCTCGCGGGCCGGATCGAGCCCACGTCGGGCGAGTTCGAGGTCTTCGGGGAGCGCGTCTCCCTCGGCAGCCCCCGCGCGGCGCGCCAGGCCGGCATCGCCGCGATCTACCAGGAGCTGACGATCATCCCGCAGCTGACGGCGATGGCGAACGTCTTCGTCTCCCGGCCGCGCTCGCGGGGCGGGTTGCTCGACGAGCGCGCCATGCGGCGCCGGTACGACGAGCTCTCGGCCCGTCTCGGCGTCCACGTGCCGCCCGACGCGATCGCCCGGGACCTGTCGGTGGCGCAGCAGCAGCTGCTCGAGATCATGCGTGCCCTCGACGCCGAGGCGCGGGTGATCTTCTTCGACGAGCCGACCGCGCCGCTCGGCCCGAGCGAGCGCGAGGCCCTCTTCGCCCTCATGCGCGACCTGCGCGACCAGGGCGTGACGATGGTCTTCGTCTCGCACGCCCTCGACGAGGTGCTGGCGATCAGCGACGACGTGACCGTCTTCCGCGACGGCCGGCTGCGGGCCAGCCGACCGACATCGACGTGGACCAAGCAGTCCCTCGTCGACGAGATGCTGGGCCGGTCGGCCGAGGCCGCCCTCGCCGAGGTCGCGGCCACGACGGCCGAGGCGTCCGCGCCCCTCGTCCCGACCGCACCGCGGCATCCCGCGGGCGCGGCCGCCCGGACCTCGTCGTCGCCCGCGACGGAGGAGCCGGGGCTGCGGGTCCGGGACCTCTTCGTGTCCGGCTCGCGGGAGGGCGTCTCGTTCGAGGTCCGCGGCGGCGAGATGGTCGGCATCGGCGGTCTCGTCGGCGCCGGCCGCTCCTCGGTGCTCCGCGCCCTCGCCGGTCTCGACCGCCGGGCGCGGGGCGAGCTGTGGATCGACGGGCGCCAGGTGCCCTGGCCCCGCACGGTGCGCCAGGCGCTGCGGCACGGCATCGCCCTGCTGCCCGAGGACCGCAAGACCCAGGGGCTCGTGCTCGGCATGTCGGCGATGGAGAACGTGACGCTCTCCGACCTGGGGGCGGTCGCGACCGCCTCGGTCGTGTCGATGCGGCGGATGCGCCGTGCGGCCGGGGAGTCGGCCGCGGGCTACGGGTTCGACGTGCGCCGCCTCGACGAGCCGGCGCGCAACCTCTCCGGGGGCAACCAGCAGAAGCTGCTGCTGGCCCGCTGGGGACACCGACGCCCCCGCTTCCTGCTCGCCGACGAGCCGACCCGCGGCATCGACGTGGGCGCGAAGGCCGAGATCCTCGCGACCCTGCAGGGCCTGGCCGCGGAGGGCATGGGCGTCCTGCTCGTCTCCTCCGAGCTCGAGGAGGTCGCGACGAGCTGCACGCGCGTCTTCGTCATGTCGAGCGGCCGCGTGGTCGCCGAGCACCCCATCGACCTGGCGGCGCGCAGCGTCGAGGACACCGTCGCCGACATCTTGTACGCCGCATTCCACGTGGAGGAGACCCATGTCTGACCTGACCGCCGCCCTGCGCCCCGGCACGTCCACCGGCGGCGACGCGCTGCCCCCGACCGCCGGCTCGACCGGCGCGCCCTCGGGGGGTGACGGCGCCGCGCCGTCCCCCCGCCGGCGTCGCCGCAGCTTCTCCGACCTCGCCTTCAAGTACGGCATGGTCTGGCTGCTCGTCCTCCTCGTCGGCTGGGCCGAGTGGACGTACCCGGGCTTCACGTCCTGGGGCAACATGCAGAACGTCCTGGCCCAGAACGCGACGATCGGCATCGTGGCCGTCGGCATGACGTTCGTGATGATCTCGGGCGGCTTCGACCTCAGCGTCGGGGCGATCTACGCCGGCTGCTCGGTGTTCTTCGCCCAGCTCGCCCTCTCCCTGCCGATGGAGCTGGCCTTCGTGCTGGCCGTCGCCATCGGTGCCACGGCGGGGCTCGTCAACGGGCTGCTCGTGACCGTCCTCAAGGTCAACCCCTTCGTGGCGACGCTCGGCACGGCCTCGGTCTTCGGCGGCGCCGCGTTCCTCTACTCCGACTCGTCGCCCATCCTCAACAACGAGCCGGGCTTCGAGTGGCTGGGCATGGGCAAGGTGGCCGGGGTCCCGGTGGCCATCCTGGTGCTGGCCCTGGTGTTCCTCGTGGGCGGGTTCGTGCTCTCGCGGACCGTCTACGGCCGCTCGCTCTACGCGGTGGGTGGCAACGCCGAGGCGGCCCGCCTCGCCGGCCTGCCCGTCGGCCTGCTCAAGACCAGCGCCTACGTCCTCGTCGGTGCGTGCGCCGGCGTCGCCGGGTGCGTCATCGCCTCGCGGCTGCAGGTCGGCCAGGCCGACATCGGCAGCACGATCGCGCTGGACGCGATCGCGGCGGTGGTCATCGGCGGCACGTCGCTCTTCGGCGGCGAGGGTGCGGTGTGGCGCACGGCCGTGGGCCTGCTGATCATCGCGATCATCCGCAACGTCTCGCAGTCCCGCGGGTTCGACATCAACGTCGAGTCCGTCATCACCGGCTTCATCATCGTCGGTGCGGTCGCGCTCGACGCCTACGCACGCAACCGGCGTCGGTGACGTCGTGACGATCCGGGTGGGGGCGGTGCTCCCCCAGCGGGAGCTCGGCACCGACCCCGCGGTCGTGCGGCACTACCTGACGACGCTCGACGACCTCGGGTTCGCCCACGTGCTCGCCTACGAGCACGTGCTCGGCGAGCGGCCGGCGCCGGGCGCCGAGCCGGGGCCGTACGACGCGGGCAACGACTACCACGAGCCGCTGGTGCTCCTCGGGTTCGCGGCGGCCGTGTGCCGCCTCGAGCTGGTCACCGGCGTGCTGGTCCTGCCCCAGCGGCAGGCGCCGCTCGTCGCGAAGCAGGCAGCGGAGGTGTCCCTGCTGAGCGGGGGACGCCTGCGCCTGGGCGTGGGCGTGGGGTGGAACCGCGCCGAGTACGACGCCCTGGGCGCCTCCTTCGGCGACCGTGGCCGGCGGCTCGACGACCAGGTGCGCCTGCTGCGCGCGCTGTGGAGCGAGCCGCTCGTCGAGCTCGGCGGGCGGGAGGTCGGGCTCAGCCCGCGTCCCGCGGCGCCGGTGCCGATCTGGTTCGGGGGCTCGAGCCCCGCGGCGTACGACCGGATCGGCCGACTGGGCGACGGGTGGCTGCCGCAGGTGCAGCCCGGGCCCGACCTCGACGCGGCGCGCGCGCTCGTCGACCGGGCCGCCGAGTCCGCGGGACGTGACCCCGCGGCGCTCGGGATGGAAGGCCGCCTCGTGCTGGACGACGACGTCCACCGGACGGCCGACGCGATCGGGGCGTGGGCGGCCGCAGGCGCCACGCACGTCAGCGTCGACACCATGTCGCGCGGGCTCCGGTCCGTCGACGACCACCTGGCGGCCCTGGCGGGCCTCGCTCGTGCCCTCGGGCTGCGGGCCGGGTCGCCGCGGGAGGCCGCCCCCACCACAGCGAGGGCCTCATGAACGAGCACAGCACCACCCGCACGGAGGTCGCCATCGTCGGCGGCGGTCCCGCCGGCCTCATGCTGTCCCACCTGCTCCACCTGGCGGGGATCGACAGCGTCGTGGTCGACCACCGGCGGGTCGCGGACATCGCGGGCACCCACCGGGCCGGCATCCTCGAGCGCGACAGCGTCCGCCTCCTCGTCGACTCCGGGGTGTCCGACCGGGTGCTGCGGGAGGGCCACGAGCACGAGGGCATCGACCTGCGCTTCGGGGGGCTCAGCCACCGCGTCGACTTCTCCGCGCTCGTGGGCGCCTCCTGCTGGCTCTACCCCCAGACGGAGGTCTTCGTCGACCTGCACGCGGCGCGCGTGCGCGACGGCGGGGACCTGCACTACGGGGTCCGGGACACCGCGGTGTCGGGGACGGACGGCCCCGCGCCCGAGCCCACCGTCACGTTCGTCGACGCCGAGGACCGCCCCCGACGGGTGGTCGCCGACCTCGTCGTCGGCGCGGACGGCTCGCGCAGCATCTGCCGGGCGCTCGTGGCCGGGCGCCGGCAGCACTTCCGCGAGTACCCCTTCGCGTGGTTCGGGGTCCTCGTGGAGGCCCCGCCGAGCGCGCCGGAGCTGATCTACGCGCGCTCGGAGCGCGGCTTCGCCCTCATCAGCCAACGCACCGACGTCGTGCAGCGGATGTACTTCCAGTGCGACCCGGGGGAGGACGCGGCGGCGTGGTCGGACGACCGGATCTGGGCCGAGCTCGACGCGCGCCTGGCCGGCCACGACGGCTTCCCGCTCCAGCACGGACCCGTCATCGAGCGCACCGTGCTGCCCTTCCGCAGCTTCGTGCAGACGCCCATGACGCACGGACGCCTCGCCCTCGCCGGCGACGCCGCCCACACGGTGCCGCCGACGGGAGCCAAGGGCCTCAACCTGGCGCTGTCCGACGTGCGCCTGCTCGCCGAGGCGGTCGAGCGGTCGCTGCGCAAGGGCGACGAGGACGCGCTGGACGTCTACTCCGACCAGGCCCTGCGCAGGGTCTGGCGGGCGCAGCACTTCTCCTACTGGATGACGACGATGCTGCACCGGGTGGACGGCGCGAGCGAGTTCGACGAGCTCCGGCAGCTCGGTGAGCTGCGCGGCATCGTGGCCTCCCCGCACGGGGCGGCCTACCTCGCCGAGGGCTACACCGGCTGGCCGAACGGCTGAGGCGACGCTCCGGCGACCGCCCTCCCGCCGACCGTCGTGGGGGCGCCCGAGCGCACGAGCGCGACGACGGTGCCCACGGCGGCGGCCACCCCGTCGACGACGGGCCGGCCGAGGTCCTCCCCGAGCCGCGCCGCCCAGTCCGCCATCCCGGCGCACCCGAGCACCACCACGTCGGAGCGGTCCGCGGCCACCGCCGCGCGGGCGGCGGCCAGCACGCGGTCGTACGCCGCGGGATCCGTCCCCAGCTCCAGCACGCCGACGCCGGAGGCGTGCACGCCCGCGCAGGCTCCGGCCACGCCGTACCGGAACGCCAGGTCCTCGATCCCCGGCACGGCGGTCGCGGCCGTGGTGACCACGGAGAAGCGGCGCCCGAGGAAGGTCGCCGACCGCATGGCGGCCTCCGCGATGCCGACGACGGGTCCGCGGGCCACCAGGCGGGCCGCGTCGAGGCCGGGGTCCCCGAAGCAGGCGATCACGTGCCCGTCGACGCCCCGCAGCTCGCCGTCCGCGACCATCCGCAGCACCCCCGGCGCGGCGTGGACCTCGTCGACGGCCGTCTCGATGCAGGCCGGCCCGTCGGGGGAGCCGACGGCGACGACGGAGACGCCCGGGCCGGCGACGGCCCGGGCGCTCCGCCCGATCAGGTCGGTCATCGAGCCCGTGGAGTTCGGGTTCGTGACCTGCACCACCAGGTCGGGCTGCGTCACGCCGGGGTCCCCGCGCCCGCGTGGAGGGCCTTCGTGCGGGCGGCTGCGTCGCTCACGCCGAACGTCCAGGCCAGGACCAGGTAGACCACGAAGCCGAGCCCGCAGCCGAGGAACCAGCTGTAGTCGGGCAGCCAGGTCAGCACCCCGGTGAGCTTCGGGACCACGACGGACAGCACGGCGACGGCGCCGGTCGCCGCGACCGTGATGACGGCGGCCGGGTTGTAGCCCTTGGCGTAGTAGTACGCCCCGTCCTGCTCGAGGGTGAAGAGGTCGTCGACCACGACGTGCTGCCGGCGCACCAGGTAGTAGTCGGCGATGAGGATGCCGAACAGGGGGCCGATGAGCGCGCCGAGGATGCCGAGGGTCCAGAAGATGGCCTCGGGGTTGGAGTACCAGTTCCACGGGGTCAGCAGCACCGAGCCGACGGCGGCGATCATGCCGCCCATGCGCCACGAGATCTTCTGCGGCGCGACGTTGGAGAAGTCGAACGCCGGGCTGATGAAGTTCGCGACGATGTTGATGCCGACCGTGGCGATGACGAAGGTGAGACCGCCGAGCAGCACCGCGGTGTAGGTGTCGATCGCCTCCACCGTGTGCACCGGGTCGGTGATGAGCTGGCCGAAGACCGGGATGGTCGCCGACGCCGTCAGCACCACCAGCAGGGAGAAGACGACGAAGTTGACCGGCAGGCCCCAGAAGTTGCCGCGCTTCACGGCCTCGAACGACTTGCCGTAGCGCGAGAAGTCGCCGAAGTTCAGCATCGGGCCGGAGAAGTAGGAGACGACGAGCGCGATCGCGCCGAGCATCGCGGTGACCTGCTCACCCGTGCTGAGCTGCTGGTCGGACAGCGAGAAGCTGATGTCGAAGTCGGCGCGGACGAGCATGTAGCCGCAGAGCGCGAACATCGCGACGTAGACCGCCGGGCCGCAGAAGTCGATGAACTTCCGGATCGACTCCATGCCTCGCCAGAACACGAGCGCCTGGGCCACCCAGAGGATGGCGAAGCTGACGTAGCCCAGCAGCGAGAGGCCGAGGAACGAGTAGGCGTCGGTGGCGAGCTCGGTGAGGCCGGGGAACACCTTGAGGATGACGATGGTGAGGGAGCCGGCCGCGAGGAAGGTCTGCACGCCGTACCAGGCCACCGCGATGAGGCCCCGGATGATGGCCGGGATGTTCGCCCCCAGCACGCCGAAGCTGGCGCGGCTGATCACCGGGTAGGGCACCGCCGCGACCTGGCTCGGCTTCGCGACCAGGTTGCAGAAGAACTGCACGAGCACGATGCCGACGATGAGGGCCACGAAGACCTGCCAGCTCGTCAGCCCGAGCGCGAACAGCGCGCCCGCCGTGACGTAGCCGCCGACACTGTGGACGTCGCTCATCCAGAAGGCGAAGAAGTTGTACATGGACCACTTCTGGTCCTGCAGCGGAGCGAGGTCCTCGTTCGTCAGGCGGGGGTCGTAGTCGCGTCCCGGCACACCGGCGCCGGGTGGGTATCCGGCCGCCTCCACGACGTCATGGGGCAGCTTGTTGTTCGCGAGACCGGTCATCGGTGTCTCCGAGCGGGTGGGCGGTGATGCCCACGGACGCTAGGAGCGGGATGTTCCGCGGGTCCGTCGTCGTGGTGACTGCCGTGTCACGGGAGTCATATATCGCTCGACGGCACCCGGAAGACGTCCGGGTCGTCGGCGAACGTGGCGATGCCCTCCCGCAGGTGGTCGTAGTGAGCGTCCGAACGGGCCACCACCAGGTCCGCGTCACGCGCGACGTACGCCGCGAGCATCGCCGCGTGGTCGTGCACGAACGTCGCGCGCCCGGCCGCCGGCACCCGTGCCATCGGGCGCGCCGGCTCGGTCATGTTCCACGCCGCGGCGTACATGTGCACCAGCCGCTGCATTCCCGACGGCTCGATGAGCAGCAGGTGGAACCGCCGCGAGGCGAGGTGGTAGGCCCGCTCGTCCTGCGCCGCGAGAGCGGCGTCCATCTCGGCGTGCACGGAGGAGACCAGGGCGACGTCGTCCTCGGTCGCGTGCCGCACGGCGGCGCGGAGCGCGGAGCTCTCCAGCGCCTGCCGCACGTCGTAGAGCTCGCGGAACTCGGGGTAGGTCAGCTTGGCGACGCTGTAGCCCACGTGGGGCGTGTGCTCGACCAGTCCCTCGCCCGAGAGCACCTTGAGCGCCTCCCGCACCGGGATCGTGCTGACCCCGAAGAAGCGGGCGACGGCGTCGATCGGGATCACCGTGCCCGGCGGCTCGTCACCCCGGAGGATCGCGTCGCGCACGTCGTCGAGCACGCGCGCCGGACCGTCGGGCCCGGTGCGGGTGAGGCGGGACGTGAAGACCGAGCGCCGCCGCGGGCTGTGGCTCGCGCGGTCGGCGGGCGGGGTCATCCCGCGATGCTCGCAGGCGGGTGTTGCGGCTCGGTTACGCCGCGACGGGACCTCCGGCTCAGGCCGGCGGCTCCGACTCGGCGTCGGCGTCCTCGGACGGCTCGCGGTCGTCGTCGCCCTCGGTCGGCTCCTGCTGCTTGTCGTCGGGCGCGGTGACCTCGTCGGGCAGGTGGTCCTCGACCCCCGGGTTGAGCTCGGGGTCGGGGTCGGCCACCAGCGGCTCGGCGCTCTCGTAGCGGTCGCCCGGCGCCGCGTCGGGACCGCCCGGGTTGGGCTCGGCGGGCTCGATGGTGGGCTCGGGCTGGGGTCCGGGGTCGCTCATCGGGGCTCCTCCTCGGGGCGTGGGGGTGGGTCGTCGCAGTGTCGGGCTCAGGCCTCGAAGCCGAACGTGGTGTACGGCGCGAGCCCAGCGCCCACCGTAGCCAGCCGCCCCACGTCCGAGCCCGCGGGCGACGCGGCGAGCGCCTGCAGCACCGTCAGCTCGTGGGGCACCACCGGGTCGGGCAGCGCGTCGAGGGGGAACCAGCGCAGGTCGGCGCACTTCGCGCCCTCCATCACCCGCGGCTCGCCGGCCCACGCGGTGGCGGCGAAGAAGAAGTCGACGCGCTCGTCGATGGCCGGCGACACCGCGGGGCCGGGGGCGCGCCGCTGCATCGTCGTGAGGAAGGTCAGCTCGGGGTCGATGCCGAGCTCCTCGGCCGCCTCGCGCCGCGCCGCGTCGTACGCGGTCTCGCCCTTCTCGACGTGCCCCGCCGCCCCGGCGGCCCAGTGGTCGTCCATGAAGCCGGTGCCGCTGCGCAGCTGCAGCAGCACCTCGACCGCGCCGGAGCCGTCGGGAGCCCCCGGGCGCACGCACACGACGTACGCCGCGGGGACCACCGCGAAGCGGCCCCGGATCGTGTCCGGGGCGCTCGTCGTCACCGGGGGGTGCGGGGGCCGGTGCCCGTGGGGCCCGCGGGGCCGGTGTCGCCGTCGTTCTTGCCGTCGAGCTTCTCGAGGCCCTCCTTGGCCTTGACGGTGCCCTTGGCGATCTTGTCCGAGTACTTGCCCTTGGTCTTCTTGTCGGCGAACGCCGCGGCCTTGTCGATGCCGCCGGTGATCTTGTCGCCGTGCTTGTCGACGGCGCTCGACGCCTGGGTGCGGGCCTGGCCCAGCACGCCCTTGAGCTTGTCGCTGAATCCCATCTGGTGCCTCCTCGCCCGGGGTCTCCGGGACAGCTGTCGGTGGTCAGGAGCGGTGGCTGGAAGGATAGCCAGGGTGAGCGAACGCCCGCCGATCGTCGCCGTCGTCGGCCCCACGGCCGCCGGCAAGACCGAGCTGTCCCTCGCGCTCGCCGAGCGGCTGGGCGGCGAGGTGGTCAACACCGACGCGATGCAGCTCTACCGCGGCATGGACGTCGGCACCGCGAAGCTCCCCGTGGCCGAGCGGCGGGGCGTCCCGCACCACCTGATGGACCTCCTCGACGTCACCGAGCCGGCCAGCGTCGCGACGTTCCAGGGGCAGGCGCGCGAGGTGATCGCCGAGATCCGGTCGCGTGGGCGGGTGCCGGTGCTCGTCGGCGGGTCGGCGCTCTACACGCGGGCGGTGCTCGACCGCTTCGACTTCCCGGGGACGGACCCCGCCCTGCGGGCCGCGTACGACGCGGAGCTCGCCCGGGTCGGGTCCGCGGCGCTCCACGCGCGGCTGGCCGAGGTCGACCCCGAGGCGGCCGCGGGCATCCTCCCGGAGAACGGGCGGCGGGTCGTGCGCGCGCTCGAGGTGGTCGAGCTGACCGGCCGGCCGTTCAGCGCGTCGCTGCCGGTGCTGGAGTACGTCGACGACCGGTCGGTGCAGGTCGGGGTGCGCATCGACCGCCCGACGCTCGACGCCCGCATCGCGCTGCGGGTGGACCTGATGTTCGCCGCCGGGTTGGTCGCGGAGGTGGAGCGGCTGCTGGCCGCGGGCCTCGGTGAGGGGCTGACGGCGGCGCGGGCGATCGGCTACCGGGAGGTCGCGGCGCACCTCGCCGGCGAGCTCACCGAGGCGGAGGCCCGGGAGCGCACGATCATCGCGACCCGCCGCTTCGCGCGGCGCCAGGAGTCGTGGTTCGGCAAGGACCCGCGGATCGCGTGGGTCGACTGGGACGCGCCCGACCGGGTGGACCGCGCGGTCGCCGCGGTGCGGGCGCTCGACGGGAGGACGGCACCGTGACCACCACCTACTACACCGCGTCCAGCCTCGACGGCTTCATCGCCACCGAGGACCACGCGCTCGACTGGCTGCTGAGCCGGGACATCGACCCCGACGGGGTGGGGAGCAACGCCGCGTTCCTGGCCGACGTGGGGGCGCTGCTCATGGGTGCGTCCACCTACGGGTGGCTCGTCGAGCACGGCGGGGGAGAGCCGTGGTCCTACGCGGTGCCGACCTGGGTCCTGACGCACCGGGGCGACGAGCTGGCCGCGGGACGGCCCGAGGCGTGGGCGGGCGCGGACATCCGCTTCGTGGCCGCGGACGACGACGCCGCCCTGCGCGCCGTGCACGTCGAGGCCGTGGCCGCCGCGGCGGCCCTCGCACGCACGGGGGTCTGGGTCGTCGGTGGTGGCGAGCTCGCGGGCCGGGTCGCCGACCTGGGGCTGCTCGACCACGTCGTGCTCTCCTACGCGCCGTGCACGCTCGGGTCGGGCGCCCCCGTGCTGCCGCGACGGCTCGAGCTCGCGCTGCGCGAGACCGGACGCAACCGCGACTTCGTCGTCGCGACGTACGACGTCGTGCGCTGACGGGGCGGGCGGGCAAGCCTGGGCGGCCTGTGGAGGACGCCCCGGGCGGAGAACGTGAGCCTGGAGGGCCTCCGGGGCCGGTTCTGGGACCCGTTCTCCGCTGTCGTGAACCCCGGCCTACGGCTGGGCCGCCCGCTCGGCCACCCGACGGGCTACGGACCCGACTCGGCGATGACGCAGGGACGGCCCCACTCGATGGACACGAGCACCTCGGCGTCCGCATCGAGGTCCACGGTGCTGTGGCAGGCGTCCATCGCGGGGTCGAGCATGCTGCAGTTGCCGTGGCAGGGCCGCGTCGCGACGGTCATGACGTACGAACCAGCAGCCAGGTCGGTCCAGGCAGCGGGTGAATCCACATCGGCTGGGCCCCGGTGCCGGGGCGTCGCGACCCCTGGTGTCGTCGGATCGAGAGCGATCTTGATCAGCGCACCCTCGTCGTACGCGATCGGGGCGTCGGTCACCACCGCGGTGCGCACCGTGAGCGCGTACGTCGCCCCCGCGCCGGGTCGGGCCGTAGTGGTGCGGTCGGCAGCGCCATCGGCAGCTCCGTCGCGAGTGCTTCCGAGGTCGACGACCCGGAGTGCGATCGCCCCGCCGGCCACGACGAGAGCGGTGGCCAGGGCCCCCACCCACACCGAGCGGTGCCAGCGTCGAGAGGTGTCCCCGGCGGTGACCGGGGCACCTGCGGCCACGGTCCCGTGCGGACGTCCCGGAGCGATCGGTGGATCGTCGGCTGGGTGTCGGTCGCTCATGGCCTCTTCGTCTCCCGGGGTCGTGCGGACGTGGGGTCGAACTCGTCCGTACGACGCGGTGTGAGCCTGAGCCGGTTCCTCACGGGGTCATGCGGCGGCGCCGTACGTGAACCACACGGGGGCGGGTTCGGTCACGCCTCACGGCCGCGCTGATCGGACGGCCTCGTCGGAAGACTGCGCCACTGCTGCCAGGAGATCAGCAGACCAGGTACGAATATGACGCAGAAGGCGAAGAGCTGCAGCGCCCTGCCGCCCCGACCGGTCACGAGGCACAGGAGGGCGACACCGAGCGTGAAGGCGAGTGCGCTCGTGAGGACGAGGATCTGGAGTCGGACCCACTCGCGGCCCGGGCTCCACATCGGCGGTGGCTTCCAGCTGCTCATGTCCTGGTCCCCTTCCAGGTCGAGATCGCCGGGAACACGACGGGCACCAGGATCAGTGCGACAACGGTGTCCGCCCGGTCACGCATCACGCCCTCGAGCAGCAGGCTCAGAACGAACACCTCGGCCTCCCTGATCCCACCCCCCCGGCGGCTTCACGGGAACCGTCGTCGAACCCTGAGAGTAGGCAGGTCGGCTCGTCGTCGGCAGGCGAAGCAAGCCTTCACCGCGGCTCCTCCACGGTGCCGTCGTGCGCCGACTACGGCTGCGCCGCCCGCTCGGCCGCCGTCGGCGTGCCGTGCTCGGGGGTCCAGCCGGGCGGTCCCGCGACGTACCCCCACCGCTCGCGCCACGTGCGGGCGCCGCGCACGTCGGCCCAGATCTCCCGGTAGTGCCCGTACTGCAGCTCGAGCAGGTCGAACGTCTCGACCTTGGTGGTGAGCCCGTAGCGCGGGCGCCGGTGCTCCTCGGCGAACGTGCCGAACAGCCGGTCCCAGACGATGAGGATGCCGCCGTAGTTCTTGTCGAGGTACTCGGGGTCGGAGCCGTGGTGCACCCGGTGGTGGGACGGCGTGTTCATCACGAGCTCGACCGGCCGCGGCAGCTTCCCGACCAGCTCGGTGTGCACGTAGAACTGGTAGACGAGGTTGAGGCCGAACGCGACGTACAACGTCCACGGCGCGAACCCGAGCAGCGGCAGCGGGAGCCAGAAGAAGAACTCGAACCAGGGGTTCCACTTCTGGCGCAGCGCCGTGCCGAAGTTCATGAACTCGCTGGAGTGGTGGGCCTGGTGGCCGGCCCAGGCGATGCGCACGCGGTGGCTGAAGCGGTGGTGCCCGTAGTACCCGAGGTCGACGCCGAGCACGACGAGCACCCAGTACCACCACGTGTCCGTCGGCAGGTGGAACGGCGCCACGTAGGCGTAGACCGCGACGAAGCCGACGAACGAGACGACCTTGAACAGCGTGAGGAAGACGAGCGAGACGACGCCCATCGAGATCGACGTGCGGGCGTCCTTGAGGGCGTAGCCCGTCACGTTGTCGTCGTGGTCGAGCCAGCGCAGCGCCGCCAGCTCCACGAGGATCGTCAGCACGAAGAACGGCGCCGCCCACGTGACGGGGTTCTTCAGGGGGTCCAGCACGTCCTGCATTGCCACCTCCGGGATATGACCTCGAGGTAACTTACCCCCGGGTCAGTTCCGGTGGCTAGGGTGGCGGCATGACGTCCGCTCCGCGCACCGGCACCAAGGGCGTGCCGCGGGCCGAGCGCGAGGCCCAGATCCTCGAGGTCGCCCTCGCCGAGCTGGGTCGCGTCGGCTACGCCGCCGCCTCCGTCGCGGTCATCGCCCGGGGGGCGGGGATCTCGAAGCCGATGGTCTACAGCTACTTCGGCTCCAAGGAGGGCCTGTACGCCGCGTGCGTCGACCTCGCCGGAGCCGTCGTCGCCGACGAGGTCGAGCGCAGTGCCGCCCTCGGGGCCGTCGGGCTCGAGCGCGGCCTCCTCACGGTGGCCGGCCTGGCCGCCGCGCTGGACGGTCGGCCCCACCTGTGGCGGGTGCTCTTCGACCCGACGGCCCCGACCACCGGTCCGGCCGCCGAGGTCGGTCGCCGCCACACCGCTCGCCTCCACGAGCGGGCGGTCGAGGGCGTGGGGGAGATGCTGCGCCTCGCGGGCGACGCGGACCCGGCCGACCTTGACCTCATGGTGCAGGTGTGGGTGGGCATCCTCGACACCGTCATGCGCTGGTGGGCCGACCACCCCGACGAGGACGGCGCCGCGGTCGTCGCCCGCGCCGAACGGGTGGTCGGGGCACTCCTCGGCGTGCGCTGAGCGCGACCGCCGGCGGCGCGGGAGAAGGACCGGGACGGGCTGCACGAGCGGGACGTCGCGTGGCCGCGCACCTCGCTGGTCCGACCCCCGGGCCCGTGGGACCATGGGCGCCGTGACCCGCTCGCACGCGCCGTACCCCTTCGCCAAGGGCCACGGCACCCAGAACGACTTCGTCATCCTCCCGGACGCCGAGGGCGACCGGCACGAGGACATCGACGCCGCGGGCGTGCAGCGGCTGACCGACCGCCGGGCCGGGATCGGCGGCGATGGGATCCTCCGGGTCGTGCGCACCGCCGCTACCGCCGACCCCGCCGCGGTGGCGGCGCGGGACGAGGCGGAGTGGTTCATGGACTACCGCAACGCCGACGGCTCGATCGCCGAGATGTGCGGCAACGGCATCCGCGTCTTCGCCCGCTGGCTCGTCGACCGCGAGGGTGCGGACGCCACGACGCCCCTCCGGATCGCCACCCGGGCCGGCGTGCTCTCCGTCGCGGTGGAGCCGGACGGGCGGATCAGCGCCTCGGTGGGCGCGCCCCGCCCCCTGCCCGCGTCGGAGGTGACCGTCCGCGACACCGGCGCGACGCTGCCGACCACGGGCGTCGACATGGGCAACCCGCACGCGGTCGCGTTCGTCGACGACCTCGCGGAGGCGGGGTCGCTGCTGAGCGAGCCGGCGTACGACGCGGAGGTCTACCCGACCGGCGTCAACGTCGAGTTCGTCGTGCGCCGCGGCGAGCGGCACGTGGCGATGCGGGTCCACGAGCGCGGCTCGGGGGAGACGCTGTCGTGCGGCACCGGTGCGGCCGCGGTGATGGTCGCGAGCGCGCTGGCCGACGGCGCCGTGCCGGCCGACGGCACGCCGCCGGCCGAGCCCGTCGTCTACCGCGTCGACGTGCCGGGCGGCGAGCTCGACCTCACGTGGACCCCCGCCGGCGACGTCGTGCTGACCGGTCCCGCGGAGATCGTCGCCGAGGGCTTCACGGCGCTGGGCTGAGCCCGCGAGGGGCGTTCAGCCGTCCGCCGGGGCGGTGAGGTCCCCGCGACACCCGGGGTTCACCCCCGGCCGGTGGGCTGCCGGTCGTGTCGAGGTCACGGCTTCTCGGGCAGTCGGTCGTCAAGCGTCGGGGCGTGCTCGCCCTGGGCGGTGGTGTGGCGGGAGGTGTGCTCCTCGGGCGGCCGCCCATCGACGGCGACGCGGTGCAGGCGCGGGTCACGAGCCGGCCGGTGCCGCGCAGCACCCCCGGGCTCGTGCGCAGCCGCGACGCCCTCACCCACGCGCAGACCGGTGACGTGACGCCGACGTCGGGGGTGCTCTGGGCGCGCGGCGAGGCGCCGGGCCAGCTCCAGGTGCGCCTGCGCAGCGGCGGGCGCGTGATCGGCACCCGGGTCGGTCCGGCCGGCACCGCGGACACCGACTTCACCGCCCGGGTCTCCCTCGCCGGCCTCGAGCCGGGCCGCGACTACGAGGCCGACCTCTGGTTCGCCGGCCCCGACGGCACGGAGAGCGACCCGACGCACGTCAGCTTCACCACACCGTCGGCCACCCCGGCCCGCACGACCTTCGCGTGGTCGGGCGACACCTGCGGGCAGGGCTACGGCATCAGTCCCGACGCCGGCGGGCTCTTCGCGTACGGCGCGGTCGCCGACCTCCGCCCCGACGTCTTCATCCACTGCGGCGACAACATCTACGCCGACGAGCCGATCACCGACACGATGGTGGAGGTCGACGGGTCGGTGTGGCGCAACGTGGTGACGGAGCACGTGCAGCGGCCCGCGCAGACCCTGGCGGAGTTCCGCGGGCGCTACCGCTATGTCCTGCTCGACGAGAACGTGCGGCGCCTGCACGCCACCACGCCCGTGATCTCCCAGTGGGACGACCACGAGACGACGAACAACTGGTACCCCGGCGAGATCCTGAACGACGAGACGACGACGTTCCGCTACACCGACGAGCGCCGCGTCGACGTGCTCGCGCGGATGGGTCGCCAGGCGTTCCAGGAGTACATGCCGATCGGCGAGGCCCACCTCCTCGGCCGCGGCTCGACCGGCTTCGCCGAGAAGGGGCTCTACCGCAAGGTGCCCCGCGGCGCG